>DATCMI010000001.1:370000-740000 GCA_036563485.1 Sphingomicrobium sp.
GGGGCGCCAGCACGCTTCGCAAGCACCAGGTGAATGATGTTCTCGGCAAGGTCGTGCTCGCCCGACGAGATGAAGATCTTCGTACCGGTGATCGAATAGCTGCCGTCGTCATTCGGTTCGGCCTTGGTCTTCAGGAGGCCGAGGTCGGTGCCGCAATGCGGCTCCGTCAGATTCATGGTGCCGGTCCACTTGCCGCTCACCATGTTCGGCACGTAGCGGTCCTTCAGCTCCTCGCTGGCCTTGACCAGGAGCGACGCGATCGCGCCGGCGGTCAGGCCGTGATACATTTCGAAGCTCTGGTTCGCGGACAGCACATATTCGCTGACCGCCGTGCCGACGACCTGCGGAAGCCCCTGCCCGCCATATTGCTCCGGGGCCGTCAGAGTCGGCCAGCCGGCCTCGACATATTGCTCATAGGCTTCCTTGAACCCCGGCGGAGTGGTGACCGAGCCGTCGTCGTTGCGCTTACAGCCGACTTCGTCCCCGACTTTGTTCAGCGGCTGCAGCACCTCTTCGGTGAACTTCGCGGCTTCTTCGAGGATCGCCTGCACCAGGTCGGGAGTCGCATTCGCGAACCCGGGCAGGTTCGAATAACGGGAGATGTCCAGCACCTGGTTGAGGACGAACAACGTATCGGGAACCGGCGCCTTGTAAGTGGGCATTGCTTACCTCCGTGTCAGCAAGACCCTATTGCGGGTACTCGCGCTCGTCCAGCCGCTGTAAATGCGGTGCGGCACATTACATAGGCCATATGCGAAAACTGCTCCTCGCCGCGGCGCTGATCGCTGCTCCGACCGCCGCCACTGCAAAGACCGAGACGGCTGTTCTAGCCGGCGGCTGCTTCTGGGGCATGGAGCTGGTCTTCGAGCATGTAAGAGGCGTGCAAGACGTCGTCTCCGGCTATGCCGGCGGCAGCGCCGCGGACGCGAGCTATGACAAAGTGAGCTCCGAACGGACCCGGCACGCCGAGGCGGTTCAGATCAGCTACGACCCCGCGCAGATCAGCTACGCCAAGCTGCTCCACATCTATTTCACGGTCGCTCACGACCCCACCCAGCTGAACCGCCAGGGTCCCGACCGGGGCACCAGCTATCGTTCGGCAATTTTCCCGCAGAGCGTGGATCAGGAGCGGGTCGCTCGCGCTTTCATCGGCAAGGTCGAGGCCGCGCACATCTGGAACAAGCCGGTGGTCACCCGAATCGAGCGCGGCCGGTTCTTCCGCGCCGAAGCCCGGCACCAGGATTTCGCCGAGCGGAACCCTTATTACCCCTACATCGTCGTTCACGACCGCCCGAAGCTTGCGGCGCTGAAGAAGAAATTCCCAGCGCTTTACAAGGGCTAAGCAGCGGCGCTGTGACCGTAAGCGATTAAGATTTCACGATTTATTCAGCCCGGGGGCGACAAGTCAGCCGTGCGCCCCTATATCGGCGCGGACAGACGCGACGCGGGTAGCCGGGGACCCAAAGCCATGCTGACGACCAATCCGTTCGACGACGACAAGCTGCGCGAGGAATGCGGCGTGTTCGGGATTTGGGGTGCCGACAATGCGGCGAGCTTCGTCGCTTTGGGGCTCCATGCCCTGCAGCACCGCGGCCAGGAAGCCGCCGGCATCACGAGCTTCGACAGCAGGCAGTTCCACTCCCACCGGGCGATGGGCCATGTCGCCGGCAATTTCGACCGCGACGACGTCATGCGCCAGCTGCCGGGGCGCGGCGCTATCGGGCATGTCCGCTATTCGACCACGGGCGATACGGCGATCCGCAACGTCCAACCACTGTTCGCGGAGCTTGCAGAGGGTGGCTTTGCCGTCGCACATAACGGCAATCTTTCGAATGCGATGAAGCTTCGGCGGACGCTGAACCGCCGCGGCTCGATCTTCCAGTCGACCAGCGACACCGAGGTGATCATTCACCTCGTCGCCACCTCGCAGTTCAACACTACGCTCGACCGCCTGACGGATGCCCTGAAGCAGGTCGAGGGCGCTTATTCGCTGGTCGTCCTGACTCCGGAAGGCCTGGTCGCCTGCCGCGATCCGCTCGGCATTCGTCCCCTGGTCATGGGCAAGCTTGGCGAGGCGACCATTTTCGCCAGCGAGACCGTCGCGCTCGACGTTATTGGCGCCAGCTATCTGCGCGACGTCGAGCCGGGCGAGCTGATCCTCATCAACGACAGCGGTCTCCGCTCCTTCCGTCCGTTCCAGAACGTGTCGCCCCGCCCATGCATCTTCGAGCATGTCTATTTCTCGCGGCCCGACAGCGTCGCGGAGGGTGTCTCGGTCTATGAGGTGCGCAAGAACATCGGCGCCGAACTCGCCCGTGAAGCGCCGGTCGACGCGGACTTCGTCGTGCCGGTACCCGACAGCGGGGTGCCGGCGGCGCTCGGCTTCAGCCAGGCATGCGGTATCCCGTTCGAACTCGGGATCATCCGCTCGCACTATGTCGGCCGCACCTTCATTCAGCCGAGCCAGGAAGTTCGGCACCTTGGCGTCAAGCTGAAGCACAACGCCAATTCCGCGCTGGTCCGGGGCAAGAGCATCGTCCTGGTCGACGATTCGATCGTTCGTGGCACCACCAGCGTGAAGCTTGTGCAGATGATGCGCGACGCCGGCGCGCGCGAAGTCCACATGCGGATTGCCTCGCCGCCGACGGCGCACAGCTGCTTCTACGGCGTTGACACGCCGGAGCGGGCGAAGCTGCTCGCGTCGCAGATGAGCATCCCGGCGATGGCCGATTACATCAATGCCGATAGCCTTGCCTTCATCACCATCGAAGGCTTGTACCGGGCGCTCGGCCAGGAGCGGGATGCGGCGCAGCCGCAGCGTTGCGACGCCTGCTTCACGGGAGCCTATCCGACCACCCTCACGGATGCCGCCGAGAAGGACGGCGCCGCGACGCTGTCTTTGGTGGCAAGCCGCTAGCCGCTACAGGCGCTGTCCATGACTGATTCGAAGCCTTTCGAAGGCAGGCTCGCGCTCGTGACCGGTGCCAGCCGCGGCATCGGCGCGGCGACCGCCGAAGCGCTCGCCGCCGCCGGCGCGCATGTGATCCTCGTCGCGCGCAACGGCGCTGCGCTCGAGGAGGTCGAAGAGCGGATCCACCAAGGCGGCGGCACGGCGACCATCGCGCCGCTCGATCTCACCGATGCGGAGGGCATCGGCAAGCTCGCGGTGGCGGTGGCCGGACGTTGGGAAAAGCTCGACGTGCTCGTCATGAACGCCGCGATGCTCGGCTCGCTGACGCCGGTGCAGGATATCGATCCCAAGGAATATTCGCGGCTGTTGAGCCTGAACCTTCTCGCCAATCAGGCACTAATCGCCGCGTTCGACGGGCTGCTGCGGAAGGCGCCAAAGGCGGACGTCGTCGCGCTTACCTCATCGGTCGGCGTCGAACCCCGCGCGTTCTGGGGCGCCTATGGATCGTCCAAAGCCGCGCTCGAGACTCTGCTCGGCGCCTATGCGGATGAGACCGAACATACCGGACGCTTCAAGGTCCATATCGTCGATCCGGGCGCAACCCGCACGCGCATGCGGGCGCTTGCCTTCCCTGGCGAGGAACCGGAGACGCTCAAACCACCAGAGGCGGTCGCCGGCGCCATCGTCGACCGTCTGTTGGCCGACGCGCCGACGGGCGCCAAAATGCGTGTGGACGCGTAAGGCTCGCGCGGCGGAAAAGCTTCGGCTAAGCTTCGGAAATGGCGAGCAGTGATCGGGATTTGATCGAGGCGATCGGCCTTAGTCCGGTCCCCATGGTGGTCAGCAATCCGCGCGCCAACGACAACCCGCTCGAGATCGTCAATCAGGCATTCTGTGACCTGACGCTTTATCCTGAGAGGGACATCCTCGGTCGTAACTGCCGCTTTCTCGCCGGCGAGCAGACGGACGAGGGAAGCACGCAGCGCCTGCGCGAAGCGATCGAAGCCCGGCGCCCGATCTATGAAGAGATATTGAACTACCGCAGCGACGGCTCGTCGTTCCGAAACGGGGTGATGATCACGCCGCTGTTCGGCGAAGACGGCAAACTGGCGTGGTTCCTCGGGTCGCAGGTCGAGGTCGGGCCGGCGCACGCCGGATTCAACGACCGCCGCGCTCAGGCCGAAGCGCAGGTCGGTGCGCTCCCGCCCCGGCAGCGGGCCGTGCTCGCCGCCATGGCGCAAGGCTTGCTCAACAAGCAGATCGCGTGGGAGCTGAAGATCAGCGAAAAGACGGTGAAGATGCACCGCGCGCTGCTCCTCGAGCGGCTCGGCGTCGGCACGTCCGCCGAAGCGATCCGCATCGCCGTCGAGGCGGGGCTCTAGACCGCCTCTACGGGCCCAATCCCGTATCGTTGTTCGCGGCAAGTCCTTCTAAACGGGGACGAACGGCCCTGCGCGCTTCTTCCCTCTTGTAGGCGTGCAGGGCCAACCCCCTCATTCGGGCCTCTGCTCAGGCTTTCGACGTGGCGCTCCGGCTTTTCGGAGCGTCACCTGCGCGACATCGATGGCGCCGCCGCGGAAGCCACCTTCGCAGTACATGAGATAGTAGCGCCACAAATTGTGGAACGCGTCGGTAAAGCCGACGAGCGCGCCACTCGCCACGGCCTGGTTGTAGCTGTCGCGCCACTGCCTGAGCGTTTCGGCGTAGTCGAAGCGGAAGCCTTCCCGCTCCTCCCATGACAGGCCGCGCTCTGCGGCTAATGCTTGGAAGTGAACCTCGTCGAGGAGGCAGCCGCCGGGGAAGATGTAGGTCTGGATGAAATCGGCGCTGCGGGCATAGCGCTCGAACAGCTCGTGACGGATGCTGATGAACTGCAGCCCCGCACGGCCGCCTGGTTTGAGGTTGCGGGCAATGCAGTCCAGATAGGCCGGCCACCAGCGCTGGCCTACCGCTTCCACCATCTCGACCGAGGCGATGGCATCGAACTGTTCATGAGTGGCGCGATAATCCTGCAGGCGGATCTCGACCGCGTCGCTGAGGCTGGCCTCGGCGATCTTCCGTTCCGCCCAGGCCTTCTGCTCCGTCGACAGCGTCAGGCCGACGGCGCTTGCGCCGCGCTTCGCCGCCTCCATCGCCAAGGTGCCCCAGCCGCAGCCGATCTCCAGCAGCCGATCGCCCGCCTTGAGATCCAGCCGATCGAGCAGGTCGTGGACCTTCTGCAGCTGTGCTTGCTCGAGGCTCTCAGCGGCCGAGCGAAAGCGGGCGGCGCTGTAGGTCATCGTCGGATCGAGCCAGGCGGAATAGAAGTCGTTGCCGAGGTCATAGTGCGCGGCGATGTTCTGCCGCGCCTTTCCTGGCGCATTGTCGCGGAGCCGGTGGGCCAGTGCGTTCAGCCAGCGGAACGGACCTTTGGCGCGGCCCACGTCCCCAAGCGACGCTGCATTGGCCGAGAAGATCTCGAAGATGGCGACCGGGTTCGGGCTCGACCATTCGCCGAGCGCCCACGCCTTATACCAACCGACGGAACCCGAGGTGGCGAGACGGACGAGAGCCATCCAGCTCGACAGCTTGACCACCGCAGTCGCGCCTTGGCCGCGGAAGCCGAGCCGCCGTTCGGTGCCGTCCGGAAGCGTCACATCGATCCCGCCGCACTGCAGACGCTTGTCGATCTCGCCGACGACGCGCCGGATGGTCGGCGCAGTCAAGCGGGCGAGCAGCCCGCCGCCGGTCGCGAAGCCGCGATCCGCCCGCACCAGATGTTCGCCGCGCGTCGACATGCGCGGCTGGAATGCTACTCGCGGCGGGCTCGCGCAAGCGCCCGTTGGCGGGCTTCCCTGTGACCGATCAGCGGCTCGGCGTAGCCGGAGCGGTCGGTGGGATCGTGGATCTCGTCGTCCGACAGATGCGCCAGCTCAGGCACCCAGCGGCGGATATAGTCTGCGGCTGCGAACTTCCGCGACTGGGTCAGCGGCGCCATGATCCGCGAGAAGGGCTGGCTGTCCGTCCCGGTCCCGGCGATCCACTGCCAGTTGAGGCTGTTGTTGCCATAGTCGGCATCGACGAGCGTATCCCAGAACCACTGGGCACCGCGCCGCCAGTCGATCAGCAGATGCTTTACCAGAAAGCTCGCGGCGATCATCCGCACGCGGTTGTGCATCCATCCGGTCGCCCACAGCTGGCGCATGCCGGCGTCGACGATGGGATAGCCCGTGCGGCCTTTGGACCAGGCAGCGAAGTCGGCGTCCGCCTGCCTGCCGGTCCTCCACCTCAGCTTAGCCTTGCGTTGATCGCGGTCGCCGATCTGAGGGTCGGCGAGGATGAGGCTGCGGGAGAAGTCGCGCCACGCTAGTTCCTTGCGGAACTTGGCGGCGTCGCCGCCCGGCAAGCGATGCCACACCTGGCGCGGGCTGATCTCGCCGAAGTGCAGGTGGGGCGACAGGTTGGACGTGCCGACCTCAGCGGGCAGATCGCGCCGCTCGGCGTATCTCGAGGCTTCGGCGGCGAAGCGGTCGAGGTGCGTCTCGGCGCCCTGCTCGCCGGGGTACCAGACTGAGAAGCCTTGTGCCCAGTTCGGCTTCGTTGGGAGCAGGTCCCAATCATTGAGGTCGTCACTCCTCGGCACCCGCTTCGGCTTCTCGAACCGTTCCGGCGCAGCCTGCGGCTCCGGCACGTCGTGCTCGCAGAACGCCCGGTAGAAAGGCCCGTAGATGCGGTACGGCTTGCCGCCGCCGGTGAGCACCCGGGCCGGCGGCACCAGCGTGTCGCCGGCATGGATCACAAGTTGGCCGAAAATCTTTGTT
This sequence comes from Sphingomicrobium sp., assembly GCA_036563485.1. Classification (NCBI taxonomy): domain Bacteria; kingdom Pseudomonadati; phylum Pseudomonadota; class Alphaproteobacteria; order Sphingomonadales; family Sphingomicrobiaceae; genus Sphingomicrobium; species Sphingomicrobium sp. The sequence goes on from DATCMI010000001.1 coordinate 376,712, forward strand.
TCGGTCTCGCGCCACCAGGGCTCGTAATGGGCGGTGGCGTGGATCGCCTCGGCGCCCGCCTCCGCCGCTATCTGCGGCACCAGCTCGGAGGAGCGGCCGCGACGGAGGATCAGCGCGCCGCGGCGCGCCTCGATGTCGGCCTTCAGCGCCGCGAGGCTGTAGTGCAGCCACCAGCGCTGGGCGCCGCCGATCGCCCATTGGCCGGGCGTTTCGTCGTCGAGCACGTAGAGCGCGGCGAAGGCGCCCTGTTCCGCCGCCGCGGCGATCGCCGGCTGGTCGGCGAGGCGAAGGTCCTGGCGGAGCCAGACGAGCGAAGTCATGCCGCATCAACGCGCCGTCAGCGGCTCTGGCGACCCGTGCTTTGGGCGGTGTTCAGCAGGTGCGGATAGTCACTCCACGAGCCAGCCGCGAGCTGCGGAAGCGGCCGTAGCGCGCGTCGCCGATCGACACGTTGGCGGCGCAGCCGGAGCGGGCGACGCTGGCCTGCGGAAGGATCGACCAGTTCAGGAACTTGCGAAGCGATGGGGTTTCGCGGAGCGCCTGCCGGACGAGCGGATCGCGCATGTTCGTCGGCTCGCATGCGCTCGGCCCGGCGAAGCCGCTGAACGGACTGTAGGCGGCCCGGCGGTAGCAATCGCCTTCCTGCCAGACGAGGTCGCGCCGCCATGACCAAAAGGGCGGCGGCGAAGCGAAGATGCGGGTTGCGGCGGGCGCCGCGTCGAGCACTCGCGCCTTGGCGCGTTCGCTGATCGCCAGGTTGAGGCTGACGTAAGCGAGCGTGATCGCCACAGCGATGCGCGCAGGCCGCTGCCAGTCGCCGTGGCCGCGCTTCTCCCGCCGCTTCGACCAGAAAATCGATCCGCTGAGCAGCAGCCACAGCCACAGGTCGATGATGAACAGGCCGTCGGCGTGCCACCAGCGGCCGGAGAAAGGCGAAAAGAGCTGGACCGAGTAAGTGGTCAGCAGATCGAGATAGGGGTGCGTGAGCGCCCCGATGTAACAGAGGGCAAGCAACCACCAGGCCCGCATCGCCAGGCCGCTCTTGAACTCAGCCCCTCGGGAAACCTGCCAGCGGTCGAGCAGCCACAACAATCCGAACAGGATCGGCGGCATGACTGCCACGCCGCCGACGATCCCGTGGGTGAAGCCGCGGTGGGTGGCGAGCGGGGTCCACGGGAAATTGCCGAAGAAGACGTCGATGTCCGGCATGTTGGCGCCGAGGATCAGCGCCGCGAGGCCCTTGCGCGACTTGGTCTTGAGGCCAGTCTGCCCCAGGACCCAGCCCGCCATCGAGTGGGTGATGTTATCCAATTATGGCCGCGTCAGATCTGGTGCGGTTCCTTGTCGACCTGCCAGGTCTGGCCCTTGGCGACGAGCGCCTGCAGGTCGGCCTTCTTGCCCGATGCCGCGGCCGCATTCTGTTCGACCACGGCGCTTTCGAAGGTCGGGGCCGGATCTTCGTAGATGACGCCGAGCGCGACCGGGAACCCTTCCGGCAGGTCGATGAGCATCGAGGCGATGCCCTTGTTCTTGGGGTTGTGGACGATGACGGCGGGATCGTCGCCCTCGACCACCTTCAGCCGGAGGTTCTCGACATCGAGCGCGAGGCCCTTGGTGCCGCCCGCGAACAGCATCTTCTCGCCGGGCTTCAGCCACAGCTGCCGCTCCTGCGCGACGCTGCGCTCCGTGAAGCTGGCGAACACGTCGTCGTTATACACCACGCAATTCTGGTAGATTTCCACGAAGCTGGCGCCGCGGTGGGCGTGGGCTGCCTTCAGCACGTCCGGCAGGTTCTTGTGCACGTCGATGCCGCGGGCGATGAACCGAGCGCCCGAGCCGAGCGCGAAAGCGCAGGGCGTCGCGGGGCGGTCGACCGATCCGAACGGCGTCGACGGCGAGCGGGTGCCGATCCGGCTGGTCGGCGAATATTGGCCTTTGGTTAGCCCGTAGATCTCGTTGTTGAACAGCAGGATCTGGCAGTCGAGGTTGCGGCGCAGCACGTGCATCGTGTGGTTGCCGCCGATCGACAGCGCGTCGCCGTCGCCCGTGATGATCCACACGTCCAGCTCCGGGTTCGCGAGCTTCACGCCAGTCGCAATCGCGGGCGCGCGGCCGTGGATCGTGTGAAAGCCGTAGGTCGACATATAATAAGGAAAGCGGCTCGAGCAGCCGATGCCGGAGATGAACACCGTCTTTTCGCGAGCGACACCGAGGTCCGGCATCGTCCGCTGAACGGCCTTCAGAACCGCATAATCGCCGCAGCCTGGGCACCAGCGGACCTCCTGGTCCGACGCCCAGTCCTTGGCGGTGGTGGTGACGGGGGACATGTCGTTCATGAAAGAGCGCCGTTAAGCCAGAGGATAAGGAAGACGACCGCGATCAGCAGCATCACGAGCGGAAAGACGTTGATCTGTTTCATGCCGGTCGTCCGCGAAAGTTCACAATTGCCACGGCCCTACGCGTGCGCGCGCGAGTCTGCGCCCAACTGAGTGGCAATCGCCTCTTCGATCTCCGCAATCCGGAACGGGTGGCCGCTGACCTTATTGAGGGCGCGAGCGTCGACCAGAAACTGGTCGCGAAGAAGCGTCTTGAGCTGGCCCATGTTCATTTCGGGCACCAGGATATGATCGAAGCCCTTCAAGAGGACAGACATATTCTTGGGCATCGGCCAGATATGGCGAATATGGACGTGCGCAACGTCCTGACCCTTGGCAATCGCGCGCCGGACGGCTTGGTGGATCGGTCCAAAGGTCGAGCCCCAGCCGACCACCGCGAGCTTCGCACCTTCCCGGCCGAGGCAGACCTCCTGATCGGGGATCGTCTGGGCGACGTTCAGCACCTTGGCGGCGCGGGCGTCGGTCATTTCCTGGTGAGCGCGGGGTGAATAGTCGATGTTGCCGCTGCCCGGAGCTTTCTCGATGCCGCCGATGCGGTGTTCGAGCCCTGGCGTGCCCGGCTTGATCCACGGACGCACGAGGTTGCAGTCGCGGGCGTAGGGCATCACGCCCTCGCCTTCGCCCGGCGCCTGGTCGAAGAAGGTGACCGGGAACGGTTCGTAACCGCCCATGTCCGGCACCCGCCACGGTTCGGCGGCATTGGCGATATAGCCGTCCGTCAGCAGCATCACCGGAGTCATGAACTGGGTGGCGATCCGGCACGCCTCGATCGCGCAGTCGAACGCGTCGGCGGGCGAGCGGGCGGCGATCACCGGCAGGGGCGCGTCGCCGTTGCGGCCGTAGACGGCTTGGTAGAGGTCCGACTGTTCGGTCTTGGTCGGGAGGCCGGTCGAAGGCCCGCCACGCTGCGAATTGACGATGACCAAAGGCAGCTCGGTCATGATCGCGAGGCCCATCGCTTCGGTCTTCAGCGCGATGCCGGGGCCGGATGACGAGGTGATGCCAAGCTGGCCCGCATAGCTGGCGCCGATGGCGGAGCAGATGGCGGCAATCTCATCCTCCGCCTGGAACGTGGTGATCCCATATTCCTTGAGGCGCGACAGGTGATGAAGAAGCGCGCTCGCCGGCGTGATCGGATAGCCGCCAAAGAACATCTTCAGGCCCGCGAGCTGGGTGCCGGCGACCAGCCCTAGCGCGAGCGCTTCGGCGCCGGTGACGGTGCGGTAGAGGCCGGGCTCAGCCGGCGCGGCGGCGACATGATGGCGGTGGACGCCGCCGATCTCGACGGTCTCGCCATAAGCGTGGCCGGCGTTGAGCGCGGCGATATTGGCTTCGGCGAGCTCGGGCGCCTTGGCGAACTTGGTCTTCAGCCAGTCGACGATCGGCTGGCGGTCCCGGTCGAACATCCAGAGCGCGAGGCCCAGCGTCCACATGTTCTTGCAGCGCAGGGCTTCTTTGTTGCCGAGGCCGAACGGCTTCACCGCATCGAGCGTCAGCTGTGAGATATTGAAGCTGACGAGCTGCCAGCGGCCGAGGCTGCCGTCCTCCAGCGGGTTTTGGTCGTAGCCGGCCTTGGCGAGGTTGCGCTGCGTGAACTCGCCTTCGTCGGCGATGATCAGCCCGCCTTCGCGAAGCTGCTCGACGTTCACCTTCAGCGCCGCCGGGTTCATCGCCACGAGCACGTCGGGCTGGTCGCCGGCGGTTTCGATCGCGGTCGAGCCGAAATTGATCTGGAAGGCGGAGACGCCGAAGGTCGTGCCTTGCGGGGCGCGGATCTCCGCCGGAAAGTCAGGGAAGGTCGCGAGATCGTTGCCGGCGAGCGCGGTGGACAGGGTGAACTGACCGCCGGTCAGCTGCATGCCGTCGCCGCTGTCGCCGGCGAACCGGACGACGATGGCTTCGGGCGAAGGATGCGCGGCCGCTTCCGCGTGGGTGATGGTGTGCGTGGCTGTGGCCATGTGGCCTTTTTAGAAGCGCCTTGCGGCGCGCGCCACCATGTTGTGAGTTCCGCGGAGGAACGCCCGATCCGATGGCGCAGACCCGCGATTGCCAAGACGAAGGCCGCTCATCATAGTCCCCACAAGAACAAAGCGGGGGAAAGATGAGCCAGCGTCAACGTGAAACCCGGAAATGGTCTTTTCCGCTGCGCTGGACGGCAGCGGCGGCCTTGTCTGCCATGGTTCCCGCCGCCCAGCTTTCGCACGCATCGGCGCAGCCGGCCCCAGCCGCCAGCGAAGGCCTGGTCGGCAAGGCGATGGAGCGGCTGTGGGTGCCGATGCGCGACGGCGTCCGGCTCGATACCAGCGTGTTCCTGCCCAAGGGCCCCGGCCCGTTCCCAAGCGTTCTCGTCCGCACGCCCTATCCATTCGGCGAGCCCAATTCCGCCTTCGAAAAGAAGCTGATGGAGCGCGGCTATGCGATCATTTTCCAGAACGAGCGCGGCATGTACATGTCGGAAGGCCGTCACGAATATATGGCCAATGCCGGGCCGGACGGCGTCGACACACTGAACTGGATCGCCAAGCAGCCCTGGTCGACCGGCAAGGTCGGCACCTACGGCTGTTCGTCAAGCGCGGAAGCGCAGCTGGCGCTGATCGCGCAGAACCATCCGGCGCACCAGGCAGCGGTCGTGCTCGCTTATGGCGCAGGCATCGGAAAAATCGGTCCCTATGCCGAGCAGGGGAATATCTATCGCGGCGGCGCGCTGCAGCTGCTCTTCGCGAGCTGGATGCGCGATTATATCGGCAGCAGCGGCCCTGGCGCGGACGAGCGCATGATGTTCCCGCCGAACCTGACGCCCGAAGCGAAGGCGCGGCTGTGGAAGCTCTATTCGATGCAGCTCAAGGACTATGCGACGACCCCTAAGCGCTCGACCGAGGAGATGCTTAAATATTACCAGCACCTGCCGGTGACCGACCTCAACAAGGCGGTCGGCGGGCCGCGCACCGATTGGGACGATTTTGCGGGCTGGTCCCCGGCCGATCCGCGCTGGAAAGGCATCGACTTCGCCAATGAAGGCGACAAGTTCGGCGTCCCGGCGCTGTGGGGCGTGTCATGGTACGACGTCAGCGTCGGGCCCAACCTCTATCTCTACGATTATGCCCGGCGGAACGTCGCCGCGGGGCGGCCCAAGGACGAGCAGTTTCTGGTGGTAACTCCGGGCGTTCACTGCAGCTTTCAGCAGCACCCGGCGAAAAAGACCGTGGGCGAGCGGGAGATCGGCGATCCCAGCTATGACATGGACAAACGCATCATCGACTTCTTCGACTGGAAGCTGAAGGGCGTGAACAATGGCGAGGCGAGCCAGCCGCGGGTCATGACCTACCAGATGGGCGAGAACCGCTGGGTTTCCGGCGACCGGGCGATGACCGAGGCGCCCAATAAGCTCGAGTTCTACCTGACCAGCCGCAATGGCGCGAACAGCGTCTTTGGCGACGGATTGCTCGCAGGCCAGCCGGTGGCGGACGGGCGCGACGCCGACAACTTCGTCTACGATCCCAAAAGGCCGGTGCAGACTCTCGGCGGCGGCGCCTGCTGCATGGGCGGCATTCCCGCCGCCGGCGCCTACGACCAGGCGCCCGTCGAAGCGAGGCACGACGTGCTCGTCTATTCGACGCCGCCGCTGACGGACGCGGTTCGGGTGCGCGGGCCGATCACGCTCGAACTCTACGTCTCGTCGGATGCGCCGGACACGGACCTCGCCGTCAAGCTGACCGACGTCTATCCGGACGGGCGCTCCTACAATCTCGACGATACAATATACCGGCTTCGCTATCGCGACGGGTACGACCGGCCGCAGATGATGCGGGCCGGCAAGGTCTACAAGGTGGTGCTGCCGCCGATGTTCACCGGCAACACCTTCCTGCCCGGGCACCGCATCCGGGTGCAGATCACGTCGAGCAACTTCCCGCGCTACGACCGCAACCTGAACACCGGGGCGAACAACGGCGCGACCACGGCCATGCGGGCGGCGCGCAACGCCATTCACCATTCGGCCGCTTATCCGTCGAAGGTCACGTTAGCGACTGACTGAGCGCGTGACCGGCAACGATCATCTTTACCGCCGCGGCGTCGGCGTGATGCTGCTCAACGCCGACAAACAGGTGTGGGTCGGGGCGCGCATCGATAATCCCGAGGACGCGTGGCAGATGCCGCAGGGCGGAATCGACGAGGGCGAGGATCCGTGGGCGACCGCGCTCCGCGAACTCGAGGAAGAGACCGGAATCCCGCCGCACCTGGTCGAGCGAATCGCCGATTGCCCGGAGCGGCTGCGCTACGTTTTGCCGGAGGAATGGCGGCCGCGGCTATGGGGCGGCAAGTGGCTGGGGCAGGAACAGGACTGGTTCCTCTGCCGCTTCCTGGGCCGCGACAGCGACGTCGACATCGTGACCGCCCATCCGGAGTTCCGCGCCTGGAAATGGGTCGCGCCCGAGCGGCTTCCGGAGCTGATCGTCCCGTTCAAGCGCGATCTTTACACCCGGCTGCTTCAGGAATTTGCCGAGCATCTGTGACGCTTCGGTGTCAGTTGCGAGACTCCTGCGGCTCGACTAAGCCGCACCGTCGCCTGCAGGGGGTCGCACGATGTTAAACTGGTTTCAGCGCCTGCTTCCACGCAAAGGCGATTTCTTTGGAATGTTCGAGGCGCATGCCGCGACACTGGTCGGGGCAGCCAAGGCGCTGCAGCGGATCGCCGACGACGGCGTCTCCCCGGGCGAGCTGCTCAGCGACATCCAGGAGCATGAGCACCAGGCCGACGACATTATCCGCAATGTCCTGACCGAAGTGCGGCGCACCTTCCTGACGCCCTTCGATCGCGGGGACATCACCTCGCTGATCGGCGCGATGGACGATGCGATCGACGAGATGCTCGCCGCCGCGCGCGCGATCGACCTCTACGAGCTTCGCGAACTCCGGCCGGAAATGAAGCAGATCATTGGCCTGATTGGCGAAGCCGCGGACGTCACCGCCCAGGCCGTGCCGCTGCTGCGCAACGTCAGCGCGAACGGCCCGAGGCTCCATGAGCTGACCGGCCGCCTAGTCAGCCTTGAAGGCGACGCCGACGATCTTCACGCGGCCGGCCTCAAGCAGGCGTTCCAGCAGGCCCGGACCGATCCGCTGAGCTTCGCCGTCGCGCGCGAAGTGTTCAAGAATCTGGAACGGGTCACCGACGCCTTCGAGGACGTCGCCAACGAGATCGACGGCATCGTCATCGATCACGCCTGAGGGGCAACACAAGTGCACGAGCTTGCCTTTCCCCTCCTCGTCGGCCTGATCCTAGTCGCGCTGGCGTTCGATTTTTTGAACGGCCTGCACGACGCCGCGAATTCCATCGCGACCGTGGTCGCTACCCGCCTGCTCGGTCCGGTCGCCGCGGTGGGCTTCGCAGCTTTCTTCAACTTCGCGGCTTATTTCCTGTCGCTAGCCGTCCCCGAGCTTCATCGCGTCGCCGAGACGATCGGCAAAGGCATTATCGACGCCAATCTGGTGACGCCTGGCGTCGTCTTCGGCGCGCTTGCCGGCGCGATGTTCTGGAACGTCGTCACCTGGCTGAAGGGGATTCCATCATCGTCCAGCCACGCGCTGGTCGGCGGGATCGTCGGCGCGGGCGTCGCCCACGCGTCGGTCAGCGCCATCCAGTGGCCTGGCCTCAACAAGACGCTCGTCGCGATCGTCCTGTCGCCGACGCTGGGCATGATGCTGGCGATGCTGATCATGCTGGTGACGAGCTGGCTCGGCGTGCGTGCGACTGCCCGGGGCGCCGAGCGGACGTTCCGCGCCCTTCATCTCGTCTCTTCCGCCACTTACTCGCTCGGACACGGCCTCAACGATGCGCAGAAGACGATGGGCATCATCACCGTGCTTCTCTATTCGACCGGCTATCTCCACGGCGAATTCCACGTGCCGCACTGGGTCGCGCTGAGCTGCTATGTCGCGATCGGCCTTGGCACGATGACGGGCGGCTGGCGGATCATCGAAACGATGGGCACCCGCATCACCAAGCTGTCGCAGCACCAGGGCTTCAGCGCCTCGGCCGGCGGGTCGGTGATGCTGATCGCCGCATCCTGGTTCGGCATTCCAGTATCGACAACCCACACCATCACCGGCTGCGTGATCGGCGCCGGCGCCGCCCGCCGAGCCTCGGCCGTGCGCTGGGGCGTCGCCGGCAATGTGATGATCGCCTGGCTCATCACCATTCCCGCATCCGCGACGGTCGCGGCGCTCTTCTACTGGCTGGTCAACGGCCATTTCTTGCGCGTGCTGATCGGCATTGCGATCATGACGCTGCTCGTGTTCCTCAGCCGGACATTCCGCCCCCGCCCCTGAGCTGTCGGCCCGGTGTGGCGTTCGGCAAATGGCCCGGCTAGGAGCCGGGCATGGGGGAATTGACGTCCAGCGAACGCGAAGCGGTTGAGCGCGCAGGCGCCGAGCCGATGCTTGATCAGGTGCTTGCATGGTCGGCGATCAACAGCGGTTCGCGCAATCTTGCCGGGCTCGAGCGCATGGGTGAAGTCCTCGCCGACGCCTTTTCGGCGCTGCCGGGGCTGCTCAGGCTCGAACAGCCGCAGAAGGTCGACGCCGTGGACGCTGCGGGCGCGACGCAGGACCTCCCGCACGGTCGGCACCTGCACCTGACAGTCCGCCCGACGGCCCCTCTCCAGCTTCTCTTCACCGGCCACATGGACACGGTGTTCGCCGCCGACCACGCGTTCCAGGAGACGCGCTGGCTCGACGAGGGCGTGCTCAACGGGCCTGGCGTCGCCGACATGAAGGGCGGACTTGCCGTCATGCTTGCGGCGTTGAAGGCAGTCGAGAAGAGCAGGCTTGCCGACCGCATCGGCTATGAAGTCGTGATCAACAGCGACGAGGAAGTCGGGTCGCTCGCGTCAGCCGGGCTGCTCAAGCAGGCGGCGCAGGGCAAGCGGGCGGCGCTGACCTACGAACCAGCCGCGCTTCCGGACGGCACGCTGGCAGGCGCGCGTCCCGGCAGCGGCAACTTTTCATTCGTCATCAAAGGCAAGTCCGCGCATGCCGGGCGCAATCCGGAGGACGGCCGCAATGCGGTGGTCGCCGCGTCGGAGCTCGCGCTCCGGCTTTCCATGTCAAAGACCCCCGGCCTGTCGATCAATCCGGCGAAGATCGACGGCGGCGGCCCGAACAATGTCGTGCCCGACCTCGCGATCCTGCGCGTCAACATGCGGCCGCGCACCGGCGACGACCAGGAGATCGCCGGGCGGCTGATCGCCAAGGCCGTCGACGAGACCGCCAAAAGCCACGAAGTCTATATCGAGGTCCACGGGGGCTTCGCACGTCCGCCCAAGCCGCTGGACGAAGAGGCCGAAGCCTTGTTCAAGCTTGTCCAGGCCGCCGGCGCGGACCTCGGCCAGTCGTTCGGCTGGCAGCCATCCGGCGGCGTGTGCGACGGCAACAACATCGCCGCCTGCGGCGTGCCCGTCGTCGACACGATGGGCGTGCGCGGCGGCAAGATCCACAGCATGGAGGAATATCTGATCACGGAAAGCCTGGCCGAGCGTGCGGCGCTGTCGGCCCTGACCGTCCTGCGGCTTGCCGGAGAGGCGCAATGAGCTTTCGCGTCCGCGCCGTCAAAGGCGAAGATTTCCAGGCGATCTACAAGATGGCGAAGCTGACCGGTGGCGGCTTCACCAACCTGCCGCCCGAACGGGCGACCCTCGTCGCCAAGATCGACAAGTCGGACAAGAGCTTCGCCCGCGACGAAGATCGCCAGGGCAACGACCTCTACATGTTCGTGCTCGAGGATCCTAAACGTCAGCTGATCCGCGGGACCTGCCAGGTGTTCGGCGAAGTCGGCGTCGACCAGCCCTTCTTTTCCTACCACCTCAGCACCCACACCCAGTCGAGCCCGGAGCTGGGAAAGACCTTTCGCAACCAGCTGCTGACGCTGACCACCGATCTCGAAGGCTCGTCGGAGGTCGGGGGGCTATTCCTGCACCCGGAAATGCGCGCAGGCGGCTGGGGCTCCCTGCTTGCCCGCAGCCGTTACCTCTTCATCAAGCTTCACCGGCAGCGCTTCGGCCCGCGCACGCTCGCGGAGCTTCGCGGCGTGATGGATGAAGGCGGCAACGCGCCCTTCTGGGATGCGCTCGGCGGCAAGTTCTTCGGCATGACCTTTCCCGAAGCCGACGAATTCAATGCGGTGCACGGCACCAAGTTCATCGCAGATTTGATGCCGAGGACGCCGATATACGTGACGCTCCTCACCGACGGGGCGCGATCGGTCATGGGCCTGCCGCATCCGAGCGGCCGGGCGGCGCTGCGCATGCTCGAGGAAGAGGGATTCAGCTTCGACCGGTACATCGACATTTTCGACGGCGGTCCAACGGTGACCGCCAGCACCGACAACATCCGCACCATCCGCGAATCCAAGCTCGAAACGGTCTGTGAAATCGAGGACGGCGGGAAGATGCGCGCACTGGTCGCCAAGGGGCGGCTGAAGGACTTCCGCGCCTGCTGCGCAAGCGTCCGCCGACTTCCGCGCAAGGGCGTCTGCATCGACCGCGAAGCCGCCGAGCTGCTCGAAGCCGAGATCGGCGACGAGATTGCGGTGATCTCCCGCTGATGCCGCTTCGCGAGATCAACTTCGACGGGATCATCGGCCCGAGTCATAATTATGCGGGGCTGAGCCTGGGCAATGTCGCGTCCATGAGCCACGGCGGACAGGTATCGGAACCCCGCGCGGCGGCGCTGCAGGGCATCGAGAAGATGCGCGCCAACCTTGCGCTGGGCCTGGCGCAGGGCGTGTTCGTACCGCACCCGCGCCCGGACCGCGCCTGGCTGGCGGAGCTTGGCACGACCATCGAGCATGCCGAGCCGATCCTTGCCGCCAATGCGATGTCGGCCTCGGCAATGTGGGCCGCGAACGCGGCGACTGTCTCCCCCGCGCCGGACACGAGCGACGGCAAGTGCCACCTGACGGTCGCGAACCTGCGCACCATGCCGCATCGCAGCCATGAGTGGCCGGCAACGCTCGCGCAGCTGCGGCTCGCCTTCCGCGGCGACGGCTTTGCCGTCCACGCCCCGGTGCCGCCGGCGTTCGGCGACGAAGGCGCGGCCAACCACATGCGGCTTGCGCCCAGGCACGGCGAGCGCGGCGTCGAAGTGTTCGTCTATGGCGTCACCGGCGGCGCCTTCCCGGCCCGGCAGCACATCGAAGCGTCGCGGGCGATCGCCCGGCTCCACGGCCTCGATCCCCAGCGGACCATCTTCGTCGAGCAGTCCGAAGAAGCGATCGCGTCAGGTGCCTTCCACAATGACGTGGTCGCGGTCGCCAACGAACGCGTGCTGCTCGCCCATGAGCAGGCGTTCGCGGACAAGGGCTCGCTGGTGGCGCAGCTTGAGGCTCAGGTCGACGGGTTCGAATATGTCGAAGTGCCGTCGGCAGAGGTGGCGCTTCAGGACGCAATCAAATCCTATCTGTTCAACGCCCAGCTGGTCACGCCGCCGGACGGCGAGACGACGCTGATCGTGCCCGAGGAAGCGCGCGCCACGCCGTCCGTGTGGCGGTGGGTCGAAAAGCATCTCGCCGGCAACGGGCCGATTCGGCGCGTGAAGGTCGTCGACGTTCGGGAGTCGATGGCCAACGGCGGCGGCCCGGCCTGCCTGCGCCTGCGCGTCGTCGCCGATCCCGACAGCGTCGACCCGCGGTTCTTGGTCGATGGCGAGAAGCTCGACCGCATCGCCGATGTCGTGAGTCGCCATTGGCCCGAGCAGATCGCGCCCGGCGAGCTTCAGAACGACGCGCTGATCGCCGATATCGAACGCGCGCGCGCGGCGCTTCTCCACGAACTGGACCTCGCCGACCTAGCCTGAGTCCCGCTGTGGGACAGGCGTCCCTCCTAAACGGACCTTTAACCCTATCCTTTAGGAAATTTCGGGCGCAAATCCGCCGTTCGCACGTTTACGCGTTTACGAATGGCAATGCTCAAGAAGATCGGACGCCTTTTCATCATCAAGACACGCTTCGAAGCGTGGCTTGTGACCTATGCCATCGCGCTTGGCGCGGTGGAGCGCGGGCGGCTTTATCTGGAAACCTATCCGGGCTTCGGCGGCTGGCTGCTGTTCCTCGCCTGCACGGGCGTGGTGTTCATCGCGGGTGCCAAGATCCTCGATTCGGTGAAGCCGGCCGAGCCGCAGGTCGCCGCCGGGCCCTATCGGGCGGCGCTACGCCGCCGGGCGCCTATTGGTCGTAGTCGACCCACGCGCCTGCTGAACCGTCCTTCTTCAAGGTCACGGATTTCACGTCGCACAGATTGACGCCGGCCCAGGTGACGGGCGCGCCATCGACCTTGGCGCGGATGTCGAACGCGCAATCGTCGTCCTTGAACGTGACTGGCGCCTTTGCGCCGGGCGCGGGCGATGCCTGTAGCGCCTTCCAATCCTGAGTGCCGGCACGGCGGATCGAAACCTCCGCAAGCGGCACGGGCGTGCCGTTGACGAGGACGAAATTGCCCGCGCCGCCCGGTCCCGGAGCGGCGGCCGCGAGCATTGCTGCGAGGAAGCCCATGACGATCATGGGGCGCGACTATAACCTAGCCGCGCCCCGACGTTAATCCGGACTTTTGCCTAACCTGGTACCGCGCTTAAGCGGCGTTGAGCTCAGCGTAGCTCGGCCGCTTGCCGCTCCAGAATACCGGCGCTGCCGCCGGTCCCTGCGTCGCCGCTTCCTTGAGCGGGAGCGCCGTCGAGCAGAAAGCGCATTCGGCCGACACCCGGCCGATCAGCCAGTGGGTGCGGCCGCAGCCGGGGCAGTGATTGACTTCACCGTCATGATAGACGGCGTGATAACCGCGAGCGCTCGGGTTGTACGGATTCCGGCGCGCCTCGATCGAACTCAGCATGGTGCTTTCCTTCGAAACCATTTGGCCGTTCAACGAGCGACGAGTCGTTCGGTTTCACCGGTAGATTGTTCGCAGGCGCGGCTGTCCCATTGCGGGGCCATTTGTCTGTTCCGGCACAGGCGGGTTGCCGTTATGGATCAAACAGTCCGCAGGCGGAACGATTCGGCTGTGGATATTAACCATCTGTTAGCCAATAGGGTGGATGGTTCTAGGGTTCTCAGCGGAAGGGGACCGGGGTGGAATCGAACGAGCGTTACTATCGCCGGCGCGCATCGGAAGAGCGGATGGCCGCGCAGCGCGCGATCAGCGAGAATGCGCGCGCATGGCACGCGAAGCTAGCCGAGGACTTCGCCGAGCGGGCAATCGCCTGCACCGCACCTTCGCACTGCGTTCAAAGCGCGCTCGCCGGCTGACCTTGATTTCCTGAATATATCCGGCAACCACCGGCCGCGGTGGACGACTGGGAAAAGCACTTCGTAGAAAAGAGCCGCCGGCGCGCCGATAAGGAGCGCGCTGAGCGACGGCGCAAGCGCCAGAACGCCAGGATCGCGCTGGTCATGATTGTGCTGGTGCTGATCGGCTCGGTCGCAGCACTGGTCTTCTTGCGCTAGCCTAGGTCCGCGTCCGTTTCCTCGATGGCATCGAGCACCGCTTCAGGAGCGACGCGCTTCTTCATTTCCTCCACCTCGTGGCGCTCGCCCGGATGGATGTCCATCCGCTCGGCCATGGCCGACACGAGCTCGACGAGCTTGGTGATCTCGGCTTCGGCGAGCAGGCTGACCTGAAGGTCGAGCTCGGCCCGGCGCTGGGCGTTGGCCGACATGCGGTTCTGGGTGATCAGGATGAAGGTCGACAGGAAGATCGCCTCGACCGACGCGATCATTGCCAGCGTGACGAAGCTCGGGTCCCAGCGCGGCAGGCCGGGCACCCAGCCGAGATTGGCGAGGATCCACAGGCCGTAAATCGTGGCATGGATGTAGACGAAGGCCATGCTCCCGGCGAACCGAGTGATAGCGCGGGCGAGCTTCTGATCGAGCGCGGCGCGCTGCTCCTCCTCTTCGCGCCGGCGCCGCAAGGTATCGATGTTGCGCCGTAGCGCACTGTTAAGGGAGCCGTCCTCGTTCATAAGCCATGCCAACGAAAGCCGGAGCAGCAGCGTTCCGGTTGGTCGGCAATCGGGGTTGCGCCACCCGGCGGCTCCCCCTATGTCGCGCCGAGCCGTTTCCCGGCACCCGCGCGCCCGTAGCTCAGCTGGATAGAGCACCAGACTACGAATCTGGGGGTCAGAGGTTCGAATCCTTTCGGGCGCGCCATTTACTTCGCCGGCCGGTTCGCGTCGGCGATGACCTTTTCCAGCATTGCGTCGAGCGTTGGCCGGTCGAACAGCCGGCCGCGGGCGATTACCATGTTCGGACGCTTCAGTGCATCGAGGTTGCGGCTGGGGTCGGCGCCAAGCAGGATCAGGTCGGCCCGTGCGCCCGGCGCAATGGTCCCGAAATCGGCTTTCCAGCCGCGCGCGGAACCGCCGTTCGGAAGCGAACGGAAATAATCGCGCGGTACCACGGTCGCCGCCTTCAAGGCGTCCATGGGCGAAAGGCCGGCAGCGGCAAGCGCCCGCACTTCCTGGTGCAGGCCCGGACCCCAGATCTGAAATGCCTGAGCGGTGTCCGAGCCGGCCATCAGCGGCACGCGCGCATCACGCAGCGCTTTGACGATCCGCCGGCGGAGCTCGGTGAACGCGGCAGCGTCGGCAGCGGTGTAGCCCGCCTCCTTGAGCTCGCCCAATTGCGCAGCCCATTGCTTCAGCGCCTGGGGCGGGACGTAGCGAAAGTCCGGGTTCGTCATCAGCCGTTCGGCCGGAGTCGTCACGTCGGCGATCTTTTCGAACAGGGACAGAGTGGGCACCTGCCAAGACCGCGCAGCCGCGGCCTTGGCCGCGATTTGCGCGAGTTGGGTGTCGCTGACCTTCGAGGCGGTCGCAATCACCGGAGGCGGCGGAACTTGGCCCCAGTCGAGCGACTGCCCCGGCGCCACCAGCTTCACGATCTCGGCGATGAAGCCGTCGAGATGCTCGACCTGCTGGCCGGCAGTGAACGCTCGATCGAGCCCGACCGCATTGTTGACGTGTCCCGCGGTCGGAATCACGGCCTTGCGCGCTTCATCCGCGACGGCCTGCCAGACGAGAGGATCGCTGAGCTCGTGCGACTTGATGAGGTCGAACTGCGCCGCCGCCGCCTTGCGTACCGCCTCCCTTCCCTGCTCCGCAGTCGGCGTGTTCTTGTCGTGGAGAGCCGGCGCTGCGGCATAAAGACGCGGCCCGGCGAGCTCGCCGGCTTCGATCTTCCCACGGACCACGAGGTTGCCGGGGGATCCGGCCATGCCGCGTGCGGTCGTCACGCCGTGGGCCAGCATGACGGCGAGCGCCCGCTGGGCCGCATCGCCGGCCTCTCCGTTCACGGGCGACAGATGGATGTGCATGTCGACGAGGCCGGGCATCAGAGTCTGCCCGCGAGCGTCGATCCGGCGTGCGTTCGCCGGCACCTTGATACGGCTGCGCGGGCCGACCTGCTCGATGCGGTCGCCGCGCACGATCACCGTCTGGTCGGTGAGGCGCTCCGGGCCTTCCATCGGCAAGACGGTCGCGCCGACGATCGCCAGCGGTTCGGCGGGCTGGCCGAAAGCCGGCGTTGCCGCAAAGGCGCCAAGCGCCACAATGAGCCTTCGAAAATGCACGAGACCTCCCCCCTTGATGCCCACGCCTGCTGATGTGGCCACGCGCACCCCGGGTCCAGCCTCAGATCGACAAGGGCGCCACAGGCTTCGACCGGGAAGCAGTTGATGGCCGCCATGCCGCACATTGTGATTCCACT
Organism: Sphingomicrobium sp.; assembly: GCA_036563485.1. Lineage (NCBI taxonomy): Bacteria > Pseudomonadati > Pseudomonadota > Alphaproteobacteria > Sphingomonadales > Sphingomicrobiaceae > Sphingomicrobium > Sphingomicrobium sp. Next base: position 392,852 of record DATCMI010000001.1, read on the forward strand.
GATCTGCCCATAGTCACCGTCAAATGACGGCTGGCGGGTTGGATCGGTTTGCGAGGGCAAGACAAGGCGCCTGCGCCGCATGACGCAGCTGCTGTTCAGCCGGGCCGGCCGGTTCGCTTTAGGCGCGGCGTCTTTCGCGCTCATCCTGTTCCTGGTGCTGATCCAGGTCGACCAGTTCCGCGACGACCGGCAGTTGCGCGACCGGGTCGAGGAGTCGCACGCGGCCCAAGCGCAGCTGTACCAGTTGCTGAGCGTCCATCAGGACATTGAAACGGGGCAGCGCGGCTATGTGCTGACCGGCAATCGCGACTTCCTGCAGCCCTATGACGATGGCCGGGCGCGGACGGCGACCACCTTTGAAGCGCTGAAGCGGATGGCCCCCGCCAGTCCGCAGATCGCCCGCGAGCTGCCGGGGCTGGCGGAGTTGACCCGGGAGAAGCTCGCTTTTTCGCGGCAAGTCGTCCAGCTGCGCATGAACGGCCGCGGAGCCGAGGCCGTGGCGCTGATTTCCGCCGGCGAGGGCAAAAGGGTCATGGACCGGATCCGCGATCGGGTCCGTCGGCTTGTTAGCAGCGAACGACAACAGCTCGCGTCCCTCAGTGCAGAAGCGGCCGCGTCGCGCCAGCGCGTGCAGCTGATCAGCGGAGCGATCCAGCTGCTGCTCCTGGCGCTGCTCGCGTCGGCTTACGTTGCATATCTCGCCAACGTCCGGCGTCTGACGGAAGCAACGGCGGAAGCCGCCGACCAAAGCGCGCGACAGGCTGCCATTTTCGACGACGCCCTCGACGCCATGCTCGTGCTCGACGAGGACGGCTGCATCGAGGATTTGAACCCCGCCGCCGAGCGGCTGCTCGGCATGAGCGAAGGGGAGGCGCGCGGGCTGCCGATCACGCGGCTTCTGGCGATTCCCGCAAGGGACCGCACTGTTCGCGCGCTTCTGCACCGGCTGGCCAAGCCAGAGCGCGAGGCGCGGCGGGAGGTTCAGCAATTCATGGGCCGGCGGGCGGACGGATCGACCTTCGACGCCGATGTCGCGATCAGCCCCGTGCAGCTCGCCGACGGGCTGAAGTTCCTGCTGGCGGTCCGCGACGCGACCGAGCGGCGGCGGACGGAGCGGATGAAGACGGAATTCGTCTCAACCGTCAGTCACGAGCTTCGAACGCCGCTCACCTCGATCGCGGGCTCGCTGGGGCTGATCGCCGGCGGCGCGGTCGGCGCGATCGATCCGCGCGCAGCGAAGCTCATCGGCATCGCTCACACGAACAGCCAGCGGCTGGTGCGGCTGATCAACGACATCCTCGACATAGAGAAGATCGAGTCCGGCAAGATGGTGTTCGAGCAGCGCCCGCTGAACCTTCGGGAGCTGGTACAGAACTCCATTCAGTCGAACCTCGGCTTCGCACTGGGCGCGGGCGTCGAAGTCGCGCTTGAGCACGGCGGCGCAGACGCGATCGTCACCGCCGACCACGACCGCCTGGTCCAGGTGTTCACAAACCTTCTGTCGAACGCGATCAAGTTTTCGCCTGCCGGAGCAGCGGTGCGGGTGCGGATCACGCCGGGAACCGCAATGCACCGGGTCACGGTCAGCGACTGCGGACCGGGAATTCCCGAGGAGTTTCACGAGCGGATCTTCACCAAGTTCGCGCAGGCGGACAGCAGCGACACGCGCAGCAAGGGCGGGACGGGCCTGGGCCTTGCCATCGTCAAGGAGATCGTCGACCGGAGCGGCGGGGCGATCGCATTTCAGACGTCGGCAAAGGGCACGTCCTTCCACGTCGACCTGCCGGCTGCGCGCGATGACCGCAGCCGCGCCCGCTGCGTGCTCCTTCTCCAGGTCGACGAGCGGCTGAGTGCAGCGATCGCCGCATCGCTGGAGAAGCAGGGCATCGAGGTCGCGGTCGTGCGCGGCATCGACGAATTGTCGGAAGCGTCCGCGGCGCGAAGTTACGGGGCAATCCTGTTGGGGCTCCAGCTGGGTGGCGACGATGCGGCGCGGCTGGTGCGGCTAATCCGCACGCACCCGAACCTGGCCGGTGTGCCGATCCTCGCGTCGGCTGCCGGGGACGAGGAAGGCCAGGTTTCCCAAGCGCTGGCGGTGGTCGACTGGCTGAACAAGGCGCCCTCGGCCGCGGAGATCCGCCGAGGAGCGGAGCTTGTCACCGGCGCTGACGGAGAGGCTCGCGAACTGCATGTCCTGCACGTTGAAGACGACGACGACGTCATCCGTGTCGTCGAGGCGGCCTTTGGCGACCGGGCACGGATCACGGCGGCGCGCGATGCGGTCGAGGCGCGCACGGCCTTGGCAAGCGAAGCTGCCGACCTCGTCATCCTCGACCTTGCCTTGCCGGGCGAGAGCGGGCTCGAGCTGCTCCCCGACCTGCGGCGACCTGACGGCAGTCCGATACCGGTCGTCATCTATACCGCCAGTGATGAGGACCCGGAGACCGCGGCGCGGGTCGCGGCGATGCTGACCAAGTCCAAGGTCGAACTCGAAGATCTGGTCGGCACCGTGCTGCGGGTCGTCAAAGAAGAAAGACAAGCCTGAAGTGACCCAGCGAATCCTCTATGTCGACGATGAGCCGGACATCCGCGCGGTCGCGGAGATCGCGCTGCAGATCGACCCTGAGCTGGACGTGCGGACGTGCGGCAGCGGCCCGGAAGGCATCAGCACCGCGCTCGAATGGCAGCCGCACCTCATCATGCTGGACGTGATGATGCCGGGGATGGACGGGCCCGCTGTACTGCGCGCGCTTGGCGCGAACGATCGCACGAGCAGGATCCCGGTTGTGTTCATCACTGCGCGCACCCAGGCGGCCGACAAGAGCCGATTGATGGAAATGGGTGCGATCGGCGTCATCGCCAAGCCCTTCGACCCGATGGAGCTTGCGGCCACGGTGCGGGCCTACCTTCGCGAGGGAGCAAGTGACTGAGTTCGAAGAGCGGATGGCGGCTCTTCGGCAGCAATTCGTGGTTCGCTGCGCCGACAGGATAGAAGTGCTGCAGGACGCCCTGAGCCGGGACGACCGCGCGACCATCGCGTCGACCGCCCATGCGCTTGCGGGCACCGCCGGCATCTTCAGCTTCTCGGAACTCAGCCGCTCGGCCCGGCTGCTCGAGGAAGCAGCCGAGTCGCCCACAAGCGATTGCGAAGCGCTGAAAGCCTTGGCAGGCGACCTTGTGGAGCAACTCAAGACAATCGCAGGGGTTAAGGACTGAGTGCCACGATTATTGATTGCCGAAGACGACCCGCTGACGCTTGAGGGCATCAAGCTCCTGCTCGGCTCTTCCAACCACGAAGTGGTCGCGACCGTGTCCGACGGCGAAGCGGTGTTCGACGCGCTCGCAGCGAAGCGGCCCGACATGCTCCTGCTCGATTTCGACATGCCCAAGCGCAGCGGGCTCGACATCTTGCGGACGCTGCGCGAGCGCGGCGACAAGCGCCCCGTGGTGCTTCTGACCGGCAGCATCTCCGACAAGAGGGTCTATGAGGCGCTCCAGCTCGGCCTCAACGGACTGGTGATCAAGGCGGCGGCGCCGCAGCATCTCCTGACCTGCCTTGACGCCGTCGCCCAAGGACGGCGCTGGATCGAGCACGAGGTCCTTCAGCGCGCGATGGAGATCAGCCTCAATCCGGAAGGGGCAGCGTCCGACCCGCTCAAGCCGCTCAGCCCACGCGAGCGCGCGATCACCAGCCTGCTGCTCCAGGGCATGCGCAACAAGGAGATCGCGGGCGAGCTCGGCATCGGAGAAGGGACCGTGAAGGTCCACCTCCACAAGATCTTCGACAAGCTCGGCGTAAGCAGCCGGATGGAGCTGGCGCTGCTCGCGTACAAGGACGTCGCCTAGGACGTCCTGAGGCGGCTATATCGTCGGATATAGTCACCGCCTAACCAACGTACATGTCGATTTCGATAGTCGATGAATGTGGCTGCGCGCGGCAGCCTGCCAAATCCTGTTCCACCAGATCACACGAAGGAACGGAGTTTGGAAATGAAGAAGATCGCTCTTGCACTTATTGCCGCAGCAACGGCGCTCTCGGCCGTCCCGGCCGCCGCGCAGACCGCCACCGGCACCGTCAATGTCACCGGCACCGTTGCCGGCCGCTGCTCGATCATTGAAGCTGGCGTCGACAAGCAGACGTTCACCGGCAGCATCGACCTCGGCCGTCTCGACGCGGCGAACGGCACGCTTCGCAGCGACCTTGGTGGCGCTACGGCTGCCGACGGCAAGACGGTCGCCGCCCGCGTCGTCTGCACCAGCGCCAACCCGACGATCGGCGTCAGCGCCACCCGTCTGAACACCGGCGGCGCAATCGACCCGGGCGCCGGCTACTCGAACGACATCGACTATACCGCGTCGCTCAAGGTGAAGACCGCTGCCGCCACCACGCCGACCGAGGTCCAGTACAAGACCGACGTCAACACGACGATGGTGAAGCAGAAGCTGGCCGGCCGGATCGCCGGTGGCACCGACAATAACGTCGAGGTCAGCATCTCGGCGCTCAAGGCCGAGAACGGCGCCGCGAGCATCCTCAACGAGGGCACGTACCGCAGCGTCGTCAGCGTCTCGATCGAACCGACCATCTAACCAGCGGGTGGGGGGCAAGACCGGAGGGGCAACCCTCCGGTCCATTCCCCGCATCGTCTTCGTCCCAACCATTTCAGACTGGAACCGTGAAGCACCTCCTCTTCTTGCTCGTCACGCTGCTGACCGCCGGCACTGCCCATGCGCAGACTGCCCAAACGTCATATGCAGGCGGGCAGCCGGTCGAGCTCACGATCCCCGTCACTGCATCCGTCGGCGGCCGCTGCGGCTTCGCCGAGGGCGCTGCCCCGACCGGCACCTACACGCAGGCCGATTTCGACCGCCAAGGCCTTGCGGGCCAGTTCGACTTCTCCCTGAACTGCACCGGGCCGTCCCGGGTGGCGATCACCTCCGCCAACGGCGGGCTCCTCACCAACGCCTCGGTCCCGACCGGCTATGCCAACAAGGCCGATTATAGCGTCACGCTGAACCTGGTCGCGAACGACGGGTCGAGCGCCCAGGCGACCTGCTCTGCTTCAACCCTGGTCAGCGGCTCGGCCTGCGCCTTCGCTGGCGCGGCGACGACCAGCCAGGGCCTTCGCCTCGGCAGCGCCGCAGTGAACCAGGCGGGCTCGTACATCCGGGTCAGCGCTCCGGCTCGCAGCGGGTCGACCGTGCTGGTCGAAGGGACCTACACGGACGCGCTGACCGTGACCGTCAGCCCGGCACTTTGACGAGCAAAGGTTCGTTGGTGCAAACCTACGTCAGCATTCGGAGTTGCGTTGTGATTGCTAAGATCAAATCCTTTTTCGCCATCCTCCTCGCCGCATCGCTGATGCTGGCGCCGACACCCGCCACCGCGATGACCGTGCAACCGGTCGTGCTGAACCTGACCACCGGCGGGCGCGGGATGACGCAGACGATTACCGTGACGAATACGTTCAGCTACCCGCTGTCCGTCGAGCTTCGGATCGAGGAGCTTAGCGTCGACGCGAACGGCGTCCGCGGCACCGGCAAGACATCGGGCGACCTCCTCGTCTTCCCTCCGCAGGCGACGATCCAGCCGGGCCAGACCCAGTCGTTCCGCGTGCAATATGTCGGCGGTGGGAACCTGACCCGCAGCAAGCATTATTATGTCACCGTCGCGCAGCTTCCCGTGCAGCTGCAGCAGGGCCAGTCGGCCGTGCAGGTCTTGTACAATTTCCAGGTGCTGGTCAGCGTCGCCCCTGACGGCGTGAAGCCCGCGATCAAGGTGAACAGCGCCGAAGTCCAGCGCACCGCCGACGGCAAGTTCGTGCCCGTCGTAACCTTCAGCAATCCTTCGGCGGCGCACGGCTATCTCGCGAACGGCAGGCTCCGCCTCGTCCAGCGCGATGCGTCGGGCCGCGAAGTCTACAAGCACAATTACAGCGCGCCGGAGGTCCAGCAGGCGATCGGCTACGGCCTCGTTGGCGCCGGCCAGGAACGCCGCGTGACGCTGCCGCTGGAGCTGCCGGGCAGCGGCCCAATCGAAGTGCAGTACACGCCGGACAATTGATGCGCTCGACGGCCCGCCTTTTCCTGCTGTGCGGCTGCGCAGCGCTGGCCCCGCTCGCGCCCGCGCATGCGCAGCCGAAAGCGCGCGCCGGGCAGCTGGTCATCGCCGGGGACGGCAGCGACGCCAACCCGACCGCGCGGACCGTCACCCTGACCGTGCCGCTGCGCGACCAGGGGCGGAACGTCGGCGACCTCATCATCGACATCGATCCCGACGACAGCATCCGCGTTCCGTCAGGCCGCCTGCTCGACCTGCTCTCCAATGTGCTCGACGAAAAGGCGCTTGCCGGGCTCCGCAAGGCCGGAAACCTGACCACCTCCGAACTCGCCAAGGCGGGCGTGGCGCTGAAGTACAATGCGCAGGAACTTGCGGTCGACCTCCAAGTGGCCGCCGACCGCCGCGCGTCCCGCAGCGTCGACGTGAGCAACTTCGACGAGCAGATGGTCGGCGAGGCGCTGAAGCCGGCGAAGTTCAGCGGCTTTCTGAACCTCCGCAGCAACCTCGACTATCTGCATGGCGACGGCGGCTTACAGAAGCCGGTCACCTTCTTGGACGGCGCCGTCCGCCTGCTCGGCGTAGTCGCCGAAGGCGAGGCCTTGTGGCAGCCCGGCGAAAGCGGCCGCACCTTCTACCGAGCGGGATCGCGGCTGGTGCACGACGACCGATCTCGGCTGATGCGCTGGACAGCCGGCGACCTGCAGCCGGTCGGCCGCGGTTTCCAGTCGGTCCCGCAGCTTGCCGGCCTGTCGGTCTACCGGTCCTACAACGTGCTCCAGCCGCAGCGGATCTCGCGTCCGCGCGGCGACCGCAGCTTCGTCCTGACCCGCCCCTCGACGGTCGAGGTGCAGGTCAACGGGCAGCTCATCCGCCGGCTCCAGCTCGAACCCGGCAGCTATGACCTGCGCGACTTTCCGTTCACGCAGGGCGCGAACGACGTCCGCCTCGTGGTGCTCGACGATGCCGGCCGTTCGCAGGTCTTCCGCTTCAACATCTTCCTCGACCAGTCGCAGCTCGGCAGGGGGCTAACCGAATTCGGCCTCTACAGCGGCGTCCTTGCCTCGTCGGGCGTGCGCGGTCCCGATTACACCAAGTCCTTCGCGACGAGCGGCTTCATCCGCCACGGGTTCAGCGAAAATCTGACGCTCGGTGCCAACTTCCAGGGTGACCGGCGCGTCCAGATGGGCGGCTTCGAAGGCATCTGGTCGAGCCCGCTCGGCACCGTCTCGGGCACGTTCGGCCTGTCGAACCGGCGCGGCGGCGGCATCGGCCATGCGGCGCTCGTCACCTTCCAGCGCGTCATCAACCGCCCCGGCGGCGAAGCCGATTCGCTCAACCTGTTCTTCGAGAAGCGCAGCCGCGAGTTCGCGGTCCTCGGTGTCATTGAGCCGCTGAACCTGTTCGCGTGGGAAGCCGGCGGCGGCTACTCGCGGGCGCTGACCGACAACATCTTTGCGGCAGTCGACGGACGCTATTCCCGCGGTCGCGGCACCCAGACCGACATTTACAACGCGCGGGGGACCCTGGGCGTGCGGATCAGCGACGCGCTGACGCTGGCGGCGGAGGCGCGTTGGGAGCGGGATACGTTCGAGCGCCGGGTATCCGGGCTGATCACCGCAACCTGGCGCATCGGCCGCTATTCGAACGCACGCGCAGAATATGACACGCGCTTCAATCGCGCCCGGCTGTCTTACTCGACCTTCCGAGGGCACGGCGTCGGCGCTTACAATATCATCGCCGATCTCGACCGCAGCGCGGCAGGCGCCGGCGCGAACGTGACGGCGAGCTATGTCGCCAACCGCGCGGAGCTGGGCTTCAGCCACTTCGGCAGCTTCGAAAAGGACTTCGGCTCGTCGGTCAGCCAGCGGTCGTCGATCCGGGTCGGCACCGCCCTCGCCTTCGCCGACGGCAGCTTTTCGATCGGCAGACCCGTCTACGACAGTTTCGCGGTCGTGCGGGGCCATCCGAGCCTCCGCCGCGCCTCAGTCGAGGTCGACCGGACGCCGTTCGGCTATATCGCGGAAACCGGCAAGCTCGGCACCGCGCTCCACCCCGCGCTCTCCTCCTATCTCGACCGCACGATCGTGGTCGACGCACCGGAAGCGCCAGCGACGGCCGACCTTGGGCAGGGCACGTTCCGGTTGTTCCCCGCCTATCATAGCGGCCACGTGCTGACGGTCGGGTCCGCATACAACGTCACCGCAGTCGGCCAGCTGACCAATTCTGACGGCGCGGCGCTGTCGCTGATCACCGGCACCATCCGCGAGATCGGCAAGAAAGACGCGCGCGAAGTGGCGGTCTTCACCAATCGCGAAGGCCGGTTCGGCGCCGTCGGGCTCGCGCCCGGGCGGTGGCAGATCCAGATGAACGACGAGCAGAAGAGCAGCTTCGTCATCGACATCCCGAGGGACGCGGAGGGCGTCCTGACCGTCGGCGAGCTGCGGCCGTCGGCGAGAAGCGAATAGGAACGGAAACATGAAGTTGGTTCGCATCTTGGCGGCATTCGGGGGAATGCTGCTCGCACTCGCGGCGCAGCCGGCACTGGCGCAGACCGCCTGCGGCGTGACCGGGCAGGCGCAGGCCTCCTCGTCGATCACCTACGATCCGTTCGGTCCGAACGGCCTGCAGCAGATCACCGTGCCCCTGGTCCTGACGCGCTATGCGTCGGGATCGGCGAAGACGCAGACGGTGAACTTCGTCCTCACCAAGCCGGCCAACACGCCCAATTACCAGGTGCTCTACCAGGGTGTGTCCGTACTCTATACGGAAGGCGCAACCGGCGGGCGGCCGACGATCGGCTCGCAGAACCCGGGCGAGATCAGTTACAATTTCGGCGGTGCGTCAGCGCCGGACACGTCGACGCCCTTCAACCTGGTCGTCACCGTGCCCGCCGGGCTGGACCTTTCGGCTGGCCAGCCGATCCGCTTCGACATCCTCTACGTCTGCAACGGCACGGGCGGCATGCGCGACGTGGCGGTCCCGACCAAGCTTACCAGCGCCATCCAGATCAATGTCAACGTGCTGAGCGCGCTTCAGGCCAGCTATGTCGGGCCGGCGCTCGACTTCGGCGAGATCGGCACCAAGACCAGCGCCCAGGTCGCGAGCGACCCGGGTCCGCGCACTGGCTATATCCGGGTCGCAAGCTCGGGCCCCTATTCCGTCGAGATGCGGTCGGAGAAGGGTTACAAGCTAAGCTACCCCGGCGGGAACACCAGCCTTGCCACCCAGTCGATCGGCTATCAGGCGGCACTGCTCGGCCAGACCCGCAGCCCGGCCAACACCACCACAGTGCGCCAAGTCTGCAGCCGCGCCGGCCTTTCCGGCAGTGCGCCCAGCCAGGGCATCCGCATCCCGCTGGTTGCGACTTTGCTGGAAGGGGGTCAGGGCAAGCTGCCCTCGCCGAACTACCAGGACAATCTGATCGTCACGATCACGCCGCTGGTCGATCCGCAGTCCGGCGCCAGCTGCGGCGCGCCCTAGATTTCGGGCGCAACGGTGATCCGCGGAAGGCGGTCCGGCGCCGAGTCCGGCTGATCGCTAAGTGTCGTCCTGAGGTCGACGCGCGGCAAGCTGTTGCACCGCCAGGCCGGTGAGCCGGTCGCCGACGGGGCGGTCCAGCAGCTGGCGGGAACGAACCCGCTCACCTCGACGCCAAGGCCGACCTGCTGGTGGCCCACGGGCGCTTGCAGGGAAGCGGCGACGGCGACTGCGAATAAGCTGAGGTGCGGCAACTCTTGTCCTCCGGATCCTGCCTCTTGGGTAGGCTGCACTCGTAAACTCTTTGTGTAAAGCGCGCTCCTTGCAGCGCAGCGTGACCGGAAATGGATTTGTCGCGAGCGCTTTCAGACGCGGCAATTTGCTTTTAGAGCCTTTGGCTCATGCGACGGCTTCTTATCATCGGCGTGACTGCGGTCGCCGGCTGCTCCACCCCCGGCGGGCCCTATCCTTCGCTGGCGCCCCGTGCGGCAGAGGCGATCGACCCGCGCGTCGACGTCGTCAGGCCGCTTAACGACAAGCCCGTCAGCGCGACCATGGCCGCCCAACTCGCCGCCCTGGCAGGCCAGGCGCGCGCCGGCGATGCCGCCTTTGCGCCGGCCATCGCCGAGGCGGAGCGGCTCGCGACCGCGGCCGGTGCTCGCCAGAGTGAAAGCTGGATTGCCGCGCAGCAGGCGCTGTCCGCCGCCATTGCCGCTCGTCGCCCAACGGCGCTCGCATTGTCCGATGTCGATGCAATCGCCGCGAGCGCCTTGATAAGCCAGGGCGGAATCGCGCCGAACGACCTGGCCGCGATCCGATCTGCGGCCGAAGAAATCGCCGGGATTGCACGGCGGCAGACGGACCGCGTCGACGCAGTCCAGAACCGCTTGCGCTAGCTAAGCGCCGCAGCCCGCGCCGCCGGCCATCCGGCCGCGTCGATCCAGTAGACAATCGACGGATTAAGCTCCGGCCCGAAGCGGGTGTCGATGAAGTCGAGGTCGGCGCGCCGCTTCATGCCGAGCCGTTCCATCAGGCCCCAGCTGCCCTCATTTCCCGCGACGGTGAGCGCGATGACTTCCGGATAGTCGAAGCGGCCGAATGCGAGGTCGAGGCTGGCGATCGCCGCTTCCTTGGCGATCCCCTGCCCCCACGCGCTCTCGCGCAGCCGCCAGCCGACCTCGGCGGTGCCGGTGAGGTCGCCCGCGCCCGGCGAATTGACGCGCTTCAGGCCGCAGAAGCCGAGCAGCTCGCCATCGCTCTTGCGCTCGACGATCCAGAAAGTGTGGCCGAAGTCGCGGCTAAAGCCGCTGATCCGCTGATAGGCGGCTTCCCACTCGTCGCGCGACTGGGCGCCGCCGAGGTGGCGCATCACCGCCGGCGTGTTCAGTGCCTCGTAGAAACGCTCGGCATCGCCGTCCTGCCACTCGCGAAGAATCAGGCGCTCGGTCTCGGCGGCGATCTCAGCCATTGATCAGGCGAGCGGCGTCGAGCGCGTGATAGGTCAGCACCCCGGTCGCGCCGGCCCGCTTGAAGGCGAGCAAGGTCTCGAGGATCAGCGCGTCGCGGTCACCGGCGCCTGCCGCCGCGGCATGTTCGATCATCGCATACTCGCCGCTCACCTGGTAAGCGAAGGTCGGCGCGCCGAACGCATCCTTCACCCGCGTCACGACGTCCAGATAGGGTAGGCCCGGCTTCACCATCACCATGTCGGCGCCCTCGGCGAGATCGAGCTCGACCTCGCGCAGCGCTTCTTCGATATTGGCCGGGTTCATCTGGTAGCCGCGCTTGTCGCCCTTCAGGCGGCCCTGGCTGCCCACCGCTTCGCGAAACGGCCCGTAGAAAGCCGACGCATATTTGGCCGAATAGGCCATGATGGCAACGTTGCAGTGGCCGTCCCGCTCGAGCGCCGCGCGGATCGCGCCGACGCGCCCGTCCATCATGTCCGACGGGGCGACGATGTCCGCCCCCGCTTCCGCCTGGACCAGCGCCTGCTGCACGAGGATGTCGACCGTATCGTCGTTGATGACGTTCCCCGCCGCGTCAGTCAGGCCGTCGTGGCCGTGCGCGGTATAAGGATCGAGCGCGACGTCGGTGAGCACGCCGATGTCGGGCACCGCATCCTTGATGGCGCGGATGGCGTTGCAGATCAGGTTTTCGCGGTTCAGCGCCTCGCGCGCATCGTCGGTGCGCAGATCGTCGGGCGTGTTCGGGAACAAGGCGACGCAGGGGATGCCGAGGTTGGCGGCTTCGCGTGCCTTTGCGCCGAGCCGGTCGACGCTCCAGCGGCTGACGCCAGGAAGGGCGCCGATCGGCTGTTCGCACTGGCGGCCTTCGCAGATGAAGACGGGCCAGATGAAATCGCTGGGGTGAAGCCGGTTTTCGGCAAGCATGGAGCGCATCCATGCGCTCGAGCGGCCGCGGCGCAGGCGGAGAGAGGGGAAGGAGGACATGGCGGCGCTCCTAGCGTCATTCCAACAAAAGCGGGAATCCCGCTTGTGCGGGAACAAGACGGCCGGCCCTCCGCTTTCGCGGGGGTGACGGGCGAACTTCCCAAGCAGGCGATCCTGATCGTGAACGCGGCGAGCCGCAGGGGCGCGGAAGCGTTTGAACCCGCGCGCGAAAAGCTTGCCGCCGCCGGCATCGAGCTGCTCGATGCACGCGCCGTCGAGGAACCGGAGACCCTGCCCGGAGAGATCACTTCTGCGATCGATCGCGCGCCGATGGTGATCGTCGGCGGCGGCGACGGCACGCTGTCGGAAAGCATCGACTATTTCCTCGGCACCGGCACGGTGTTCGCCTTCCTTCCGCTCGGCACCGCCAACAGCTTCGCTCGGACGCTGGGCTTCCCGCTCGACCTCGACGGCGCCGTCGGCGTGATCGCCAACGGGGAACCGCGCAAGATCGACCTGGCGGCGATCAACGGCGACTATTTCCTCAACAATGCCGCACTCGGCCTGGCGCCCGTTGTTGCGGAGACCGTGCCGCATGGCCTGAAGAAGCTGCTCGGCCGCACCGGCTATTTGCTGTGGGCCGGATGGTCGGCGGCAAGCTTCAAGGCCTTCCGGCTGAAGATCGAGGCCGAGACCGGGACCCATCGATTGTGGGCGACCGAGGCGCGAATCGCCAACGGCCGCTTCCACGGCGGCGTCGAGCTCATCGAAAGCGCCGACTTACACAGCGGCGAAGTGGTGATTCAGGCCGTCGAGGGCCGCAGCCTCATCAAGCTCGGCTGGAGCTATTTTGCGAGCGCGGCCAAGCTCAAGTCGCGCCAAGACAATGTCCGGGAATTCCATGGCAAGCGGATGCGCGTGTCTACCCGCCCCAGCATGCGCGTGTCGATCGATGGAGAACTTGGGCCCGAGACGCCTTTCGAGGTGAGCGTGCTTGCCGACGCTGTCACGGTGGCGGCGCCGCGGGGCGCCTAGCCGGCCGGTTTCAACGCGCCGCCAGGCTCGCGGGTGGCGAGCGCCTCTTCGGTGCACTCGTGCTCGCTCGGCCGCTCGTCGATGGTCATGCTCGCCTCACGCCAGCCGCCGTGGAGGTAGATGGCGACGGCGAGCGCAAGGTTGATGCAGGAGGTGACCGGGAAGCTGGTCCAGATCGCATCGGCGCCGAGCGAGTCGTAGGTCGCCAAAATATAACCGAAGCGAACCGGCACTAGGCCGATGGCGAGCACGATCAGCGGTACCCATACGGCCCCATTGGCGCGGACCGTTCCGAACAGCACCATCATCACGCCGAACAGCAGGAAATTCCATGTCGCGACCACGTGGATGTGGCGGGCGATCGGCAACGCCGGACTGTCAGCGCCCATGAACAAGGCCAGCACCGCGCGGTCGGCAAGCGTCAGCGCGACGATCAGGACGCTGGTGATCGCCAGCGTCTGGACGATGCCGACGCTGGTAATCCGGCCGACGCGGTCCCAGCGGCCGGCGCCGATATTCTGCGCCGCCATCGCGCTGACTGCTGCGCCGAGCGCCATCGCCGGCATCTGGACATAGGTCCACAGCTGCATGGCGACGCCGAACGCGGCCGTTGTCGCCACCCCTTCGCGGTTGACAAGGCCGACCAGCGCCAGCGCCGACACCGAGATGATGATCATCTGCAGGCCCATGGGCAGGCCTTTGACGACGATCGTCTTCAGCAGCTTCATGTCGCACCACAAATAGCGGAGCTCGGGTCCGCGGAGGCGAAGCGGCAGGTCGCGGATGTAAATGTAAGCGATCAGGGCGACGAAGGCGGCATAGTTGGAGATGAGCGTCGCCATGGCCGAGCCGGCGATCCCAAGCCGCGGAGCCGGGCCAAGGCCGAGGATGAAGACCGGGTTGAGGCCGCTGTCGAGGACGACCGCGAGAATCATGAACCACAAGGGCGTCAGACTGTCCCCCGCCCCGCGCAGGGCCATCATGGCGATGGTCAGCAGCAGCATCGGCGGCATCGCCAGGAAGATCACCCGCAGATAATCCAGCGCGAGCGGTGCGGCTTCCGCCGGCGTGCCGAGCAGCCTCAGGATCGCTGGCGCGAGTGAATAGCCGGCGGCGGCGATGATGATGGTGATGACCAGGAAGGACCCGCCCGCGGTGCCGAAGATCCGCCGCGCCCGATCGACGTCCTTGCGGCCCCATGCCTGGCCGACGAGGATGGTCGCGGCCATGCCGAAGCCGAACACGAAGGCGGTAAGCAGGAACATCACCATGTTGGCGTTCGAGGTCGCGGCAAGCGCGCCTTCGCCGAGGAATCGCCCGACCCAAATGGCGTTGATCGTGCCGTTCAGCGACTGGAGGATGGAACTGGCGAGCGTCGGCAGCGCGAAAGCCAGCAGGGTCTTGCCAATCGGCCCCTGCGTCAGGTCGCCGCGTGCCGCCCCGCCCCTAGCTGCTCCTGCGTCCGCCATACGCTCCTCGTAGTGCCGCGCCGAAAATGAAGGCCCGGCGCTTCGGGTGAAGCACCGGGCCTTGTCTTGTCCAGCGCTGGAAGGCGCTGAGACTTACTTGGAGATCGTGCCGACGACGCCGGCGCCGACCGTGCGGCCGCCTTCGCGGATCGCGAAGCGGAGGCCCGGGTCCATGGCGATCGGAGCGATCAGCTTCACGCCGAGGCTGACGTTGTCGCCCGGCATGACCATCTCGGTGCCTTCCGGCAGCTGCACTTCGCCCGTCACGTCGGTCGTGCGGAAGTAGAACTGCGGACGGTAGTTCGCGAAGAACGGCGTGTGACGGCCGCCCTCGTCCTTCGACAGGACGTAGACTTCCGCCTGGAAGTCGGTGTGCGGCGTGATCGAGCCCGGCTTGCAGAGAACCTGGCCGCGCTCGACGTCCTCACGGCCGACGCCGCGGAGCAGCGCGCCGATGTTGTCGCCGGCCTGGCCCTGGTCGAGCAGCTTGCGGAACATTTCGACGCCGGTGACGACGGTCTTCTGGGTGTCGCGGATGCCGACGATCTCGACTTCCTCGCCGACCTTGATGATGCCGGTTTCGACACGGCCGGTGACGACGGTGCCGCGGCCCGAGATCGAGAACACGTCTTCGATCGGCATCAGGAACGGCTTGTCGAGCGGACGCTCCGGGGTCGGGATCCAGTCGTCGACCGCCTTCATCAGCTCCATGATCTTCTCGTCGCCGATGTTCTGGTCACGGTCTTCGAGAACCGCGAGCGCCGAACCGGCAACGATCGGAATATTGTCGCCGTCGAAGCCGCGCTTCGAAAGCTCTTCACGGATTTCCAGCTCGACGAGCTCGAGAAGCTCGGGATCGTCGACCTGATCGACCTTGTTGAGGAAGACGACCATCGTCGGAACGCCAACCTGGGCCGCGAGCAGGATGTGCTCCTTCGTCTGCGGCATCGGGCCGTCAGCGGCCGACACGACCAGGATCGCGCCGTCCATCTGGGCGGCGCCGGTGATCATGTTCTTCACATAGTCGGCGTGGCCCGGGCAATCGACGTGCGCATAGTGGCGAGCTTCGGTCTCATACTCGACGTGAGCGGTCGAGATGGTGATGCCGCGCTCGCGCTCTTCCGGCGCCTTGTCGATGTTGGCGAAGTCAACGGCTTCACCGCCGCCGTGCTTCGACAGCACCTTGGTGATCGCCGCGGTCAGCGACGTCTTGCCATGGTCGACGTGACCGATGGTCCCGATGTTCACGTGCGGCTTGTTCCGCTCGAATTTCGCCTTTGCCATTTACGCCTCTTCTTTTGGAAAATCGGGCGGCCCGCCCAATGCGAGCGCGCCCATAACTACAATTTTGCGCTTACGCCAGCTTCGCCTTCACCTCGTCGGCGACGTTCTGCGGCACTTCGTCATAGTGCGAGAACTGCATCGTGTACTGAGCGCGGCCCTGGGTGAAGGAACGCAGCTGGTTCACGTAGCCGAACATGTTGGCCAGCGGCACGATCGCCTCGACCGCCTGTGCGTTGCCGCGGCTGTCGGTGCCCTGGATCTGGCCACGGCGGCTGTTGATGTCGCCGATGACGTCGCCGAGATAATCTTCAGGCGTCACCACTTCCACCTTCATGATCGGCTCGAGCAGCTTGATGCCGGCCTTCTGGGCCGCTTCGCGCATCGCACCGCGGGCGCAGATCTCGAACGCTAGCGCCGACGAGTCGACGTCGTGGTACTTGCCGTCCACCAGGTGCACTTCGAAGTCGATGATCGGGAAGCCGATCAGCGAGCCGGTCTCGGCGGTTTCGCGGAGGCCCTTCTCGACCGACGGAATATATTCCTTCGGAACGTTGCCGCCCTTGATCTCGTCGAAGAACTGGAAGCCGGAGCCACGCTCGCCCGGGATCACGTTGATCTTGATCTCGCCGAACTGACCCGAGCCACCCGACTGCTTCTTGTGGGTGTAGGTGAGCTCGACCGGCTTCGCGAGATATTCGCGATAGGCCACCTGCGGCGCGCCGACATTGGCCTCGACCTTGAACTCGCGCTTCATGCGGTCGACCAGGATCTCGAGGTGGAGCTCGCCCATCCCCTTGATGATGGTCTGGCCGGATTCGTGGTCCGTGCTGACGCGGAACGACGGGTCTTCGCGAGCGAGACGGTTGAGCGCAACGCCCATCTTCTCCTGGTCGGCCTTGGTCTTCGGTTCGACCGACAGCTCGATGACCGGATCGGGGAATTCCATCCGCTCCAGCACGATCGGGGCGGTGGTCGCGCAAAGCGTGTCGCCCGTCGTGGTGTCCTTCAGACCCGCAAGGGCGACGATGTCGCCGGCATAGGCCATCTGGATGTCCTCACGGTCGTTCGCGTGCATGAGCAGCATGCGGCCGACCTTTTCCTTCTTGTCCTTGACGCTGTTCATCACCTGCGACGCGGTTTCGAGCTTGCCCGAATAGATGCGCGCAAAGGTGAGAGTCCCGACGAACGGGTCGTTCATGATCTTGAAGGCGAGAGCCGAGAACGGCGCTTCGTCGTCCGACGGACGCGACGCTTCTTCACCGTTCGGCAGCAGGCCCTTGATCGCCGGAACGTCGAGCGGGCTCGGAAGATAGTCGACGACAGCGTCGAGGAGCGGCTGAACGCCCTTGTTCTTGAACGCCGAACCGCAAACGACCGGCACGAAGGCCATGCCGAGCGTACCCTTGCGGATCAGCTTCTTGAGCGTCGCGACGTCCGGTTCATTGCCCTCGAGATAGGCTTCCATGACCTCGTCGTCCTGCTCGACGGCGAGCTCCAGCAGCGCGGTGCGCGCTTCGGCGGCCTTGTCCTTCAGTTCGTCAGGGATCTCCTGATATTCGAACTTCGCGCCAAGGCTCTCGTCGAGCCAGATGATCGCGCGGTTCTCGACCAGGTCGACGAGGCCCTTGAAGTCGCTCTCGATGCCGATCGGGAGATAAAGAACGGCCGGGCGCGCGCCCAGACGGTCGATGATCGACTGGACGCAATAGTCGAAGTTGGCGCCGGTGCGGTCGAGCTTGTTGATGAAGCACATCCGCGGAACGCCATATTTGTCGGCCTGCCGCCAGACGGTCTCCGACTGCGGCTCGACGCCGGCAACGCCGTCGAAGCAGGCAACCGCGCCGTCGAGCACGCGCAGCGAACGCTCGACTTCGATCGTGAAGTCGACGTGGCCCGGCGTGTCGATGATGTTGATGCGGTGCTCTTCGCCCTTGCCTTCCGCGGCGCGCCAGAAACAGGTCGTCGCAGCCGAGGTGATGGTGATGCCCCGCTCCTGCTCCTGCTCCATCCAGTCCATGGTCGCGGTGCCCTCGTGGACCTCGCCGATCTTGTAGGACTTGCCGGTGTAATAAAGGATGCGCTCCGTCGTCGTCGTCTTGCCGGCGTCGATGTGCGCCATGATGCCGATATTGCGATAACGCTCGAGCGGATGGCTGCGGGCCATGGTCGTGTTTTCCTTAGCGATGTGGGGAGCCGGCGGATCCGGCTTCCCCAGATATAAGTATTGTTTTTACCAGCGCCACCCGTCGGCGGAGCCGGCGGGATCAATTACCAACGATAGTGGCTGAAGGCGCGGTTCGCTTCGGCCATGCGGTGCGTGTCCTCGCGCTTCTTCACGGCATTGCCGCGGTTCTGCGACGCATCCATCAGCTCGCCCGACAGGCGGCCGGCCATGGTCTTCTCCGAACGGCTGCGCGCCGCCGTGATCAGCCAGCGGATCGCCAGCGCCTGGGCACGCTCCGGACGGACTTCGACCGGCACCTGGTAAGTCGCACCGCCGACGCGGCGGCTGCGGACTTCGATGCCGGGCTTCACGTTGTTCAGCGCATCGTGGAACACGCGCAGCGGCTCCACCTTCATGCGGGTCTCGACATTGTCGAGCGCGCCGTAAACGATGCCTTCGGCAACCGACTTCTTACCGTCGAGCATGACGGAGTTCATGAACTTCGAAAGGACGATATCCCCGAACTTTGGATCGGGGAGAATCTCGCGCTTCTCTGGGCGACGACGACGAGCCATTGGATCTTTCCTTCTCTCTCTTCAGCCTGGTCCGGGACTTCGAAAATCCGCCCGGGGCTTACTCTGGCGATTACTTCGGGCGCTTGGCGCCGTACTTGGAACGGGACTGCTTGCGGTCCTTCACGCCCTGCGTGTCCAGGACGCCGCGAAGCACGTGGTAGCGGACACCGGGAAGGTCGCGCACACGGCCGCCACGGATCAGCACGACGCTGTGCTCCTGGAGGTTGTGGCCTTCGCCCGGGATATAGCTGATCACTTCGCGCTGGTTGGTCAGGCGGACCTTGGCAACCTTGCGCAGCGCCGAGTTCGGCTTCTTCGGGGTCGTCGTATAGACACGGGTGCAAACGCCGCGCTTCTGCGGGTTCTGCTCCATCGCAGGGACCTTCGACTTGGCCTTCTGCGGTTCGCGACCCTTGCGGATCAGCTGGTTAATCGTTGGCATGAAGCCCTTCACCTTTCGTTGCCGGCAACCCCGGCGGTTACTTTGCTCAACAGAAAAAAGCGCGTTAGCCGAGCAGCCTGTCCGGCCGCCTGGCGACGCGCTGTTGAGCAACGTTCAGCTCTTTGCCCGGTGCGGAGCGCAAATGACCCTCTCGCTCGGACGGGCGGGCACATAGCGGCGAGCCGCCTAACGGTCAACCGCCGAGCGGCGGATTCACTTCTTCTTGGGCTTGCCGCCGCCGTCTTTCTTCGGCTTGGCTTTGGCGGCGGATTTTGCCTTTGCTTTCTTCGGCTTGCTGGCGGGCTCGGGCGCTTCCCCCTGGTCGGGCTTTTCAGCTTCCGACTCCCGCTCGTCCGCCCGTTCCCGAGCGCGCTCCATTTCCGCCCGAATCTGCTCGCGGGCAGCTTCGAATTCCTTGCGGAACTGCTCGCCGGCGCGCCGCATCTCCTCGCCCGCGCGCTGAAAGGCCTCGCGCAGTTCCTCGCCGGCACGCTTGATTTCAAGCTGCGCCTCTTCGCGAGCGCGCTCGAACTCTCGTCTCATCCGCTCGAACGGGTCGTCAGCCATGAATTCCTACCTCGCCTGTGTAGTACATAGGTAAGACACCTGCTCGGACGAGACAAGCCTCGGCTATTCGGTGGTCTTGCCGTCCCATTCTTCATCATGGTGACGCGCGTCGGCTTCTTCCTTGGTCGACTGGACCACGCCGTCCTTGTGCTCCGGCGGACCGTAGATGGTGTAGAGCCGGAGCGGCTTGTCGCCCGTGTTGCGGACATTGTGCCGAGCACCGGCAGGCACGATCACGGCAAAATCGTCTTCGACTCGGTTCTCGACTCCGTCGATGTCGACGATCCCGCTGCCTTCCTCGATACGGAAGAATTGATCGCGGTCGGGGTGAACTTCCGATCCGATGTCGCAGCCTGGCGGCAGGGTCATCAACACCAGCTGGAGGTTGTGACCGGTATAAAGGACGCGCCGGAAGTCCTCGTTCTCGACGGTCCGCTGCTCGATATTGTCGCAATAGCCTTTCACCTGGCGCCGCTCCTTTCTCGTTGTCGCCAGATAATCGTGCGTGGCCGCACTTTCGTTCCGAGGGCTTCTCCGCTCGCCGCGTCATTAAATGATGCGGATCCGAAATAACAAACAGGAATCAATGGGTTGTCAGCCACCAGACCGGAGCTAAGCTGCTGTTGCCGAATGCAAACCGGCAGCCGGACGGGACATCCGGCTCGCACATAGGGGAGAATAAGAGAATGAGTTCAACCCGTTCAGATGCCGCGCGTGAAGCCGGCCAGGCCCGTCTCGACCTGCGGGTCAACCTGCCGCAGAGCACCGACAAGATCACTGGGATCGACCTTACCCATATCATCCACACCGATGACGTCGCAGCCGCCAAGGGCGGCCCCGGCGGTGGTGGCGGCGGTGGCGGTAGCGGCGGTGGCACGACCTTCTCGCCCTATATCAGCGGCGCTGCGAACGGCACTGCCGGCTACGACATCAAGATCGAATTCATCGGCACCGGATGGACCCAGGACTATTATAACATCTTCGTCAGCGCGGCCGACCGCCTGACCTCCCTAATTATCGGCGACCTTCAGGACGTCAGCGTCCGGAGCAAGGGCAAGGTTACCACGGTCGACGACATCACGATCACCGCCGAGCTGGGCCAGATCGACGGCCTCTATGGCATTCTCGGCCAGGCTGGCCCAACCGCAATCCGCACCAGCAACTCGCTGCCGGCGACGGCGCAGATGCAATTCGACGTGGTCGACGTGGCCGACATGGGCCTCTCCATGTTCAGCGAAGTGATCCTCCACGAAATGTCGCACAGCCTCGGCTTCGGCTCGATCTGGGACAATCTAGGCCTCGTCAGCAACGGGCAGTTCACCGGAACCACCGCCAACAGTGAATATCACAAGCTTGGTGGCGTCGGGTACATCCCGGTCGAGCAGGAAGGCGGCTCGGGCACGGCCGGTTCGCACTGGGACGAAGAGACGTTCAACAACGAGCTGATGACCGGCTACATCAACGATGGCGCCAACCCGTACAGCGCGATGAGCGCCGCCGCTTTCAAGGACATGGGCTATACCATCCGCGCCGATTATGCGGCGTGGGCGGACTCTTACTTCCTCGCCTGATCAGTGACTTGCTTGCCGGGCTTCCACGCGGAGGCCCGGCAAGATGTCTAGATGTGAATCACCCGCCCGTAAGCCATCAGGGCGCTTTCGTGCAGCATCTCCGACAAGGTGGGATGCGGATAGACCGTCTCGAAATAATCCTGCTCGATGAGCTCGGCGGTCTTCCCCAGCGTATAGCCGTGGATCAGCTCGGTCACTTCGGCGCCGACCATATGCGCGCCCAATAGCTCGCCAGTCTTGGCGTCGAACACCGTCTTGATGAACCCTTCCGCCTCGCCCAGCGCAATCGCCTT
Organism: Sphingomicrobium sp.; assembly: GCA_036563485.1. NCBI lineage: Bacteria > Pseudomonadati > Pseudomonadota > Alphaproteobacteria > Sphingomonadales > Sphingomicrobiaceae > Sphingomicrobium > Sphingomicrobium sp. The sequence continues at coordinate 414,177 of DATCMI010000001.1, forward strand.
GCCGTTGCCGACGAAGGGGAACTTGCCGACCTTCACCTCGTAGCCCGCTTCCTTGGCTTTCGCTTCGGTCAGGCCGACCGACGCCACCTGCGGCCGGCAGTAGGTGCAGCCGGGGATGTTCTTCGGATCCAGCGCGTGCGGGTGCACGTCCTTGTTGCCCAGTTCCTTGGCGATGGCTTCCGCCGCGGTGACGCCCTCGTGGCTCGCCTTGTGCGCAAGCCAGGGCGGCGCAGTGACGTCGCCGATCGCCCAGATGCCGGGCACGTTAGTGCGGCACATCGGGTCGGTGTCGATGTGGCCCTTGGTCGTTTTAATCCCAAGCGCCTCGAGACCGATATTCTCAGTATTGGGGACGATCCCGACGGCGACGATGCAGTGGCTGAAGCGATGCTCGGCCGACTTGCCGTCGCCGGTCTTGATCGTCGCAGCGACACCGTTGGCGTCGGCCTTGAGGCTCTCGACGCCGGCGCCGGTCAGCAGCGTCATCCCCTGCTTCTTCAGCTGCTTGGCAAGGAAGTCACTCACTTCCGCATCCTCGACGGGAACGATGCGGTCGAGCATCTCGACGACCGTCACTTTCGCGCCGAGGTCCGAGTAAAAGCTGGCGAATTCGATGCCGATCGCACCCGATCCGATCACCAGAAGCTCGGTCGGCATTTCGGCCGGAGTCATCGCATGACGGTAAGTCCAGATGCGCTTGCCGTCGGCCTTGGCGAACGGGAGGTCGCGAGCGCGCGCACCGGTCGCGACGATGATGTGCTTGGCGGAAAGCTCGGTCGCCTTGCCGTCCTCGCCCTTCACCGACAGCTTGCCTCTACCGGTGATCGTCCCCTCGCCCAGGTGCACGGCGATCTTGTTCTTCTTCATCAGCCCGGTGACGCCGCGGTTGAGCTGGCCCGCGACGCCGCGGCTGCGCTCGACCACCTTGGCGAGGTCGAACGAGGGCTTTTCATTGCTGAGCCCGAACGCCTCCGGGTGGGTCATGTAGTGGAACACCTCGGCGGTGCGCAGCAGCGCCTTGGTCGGGATGCACCCCCAGTTGAGACAAATGCCGCCCAGCTTCTCCCGCTCGACGATGGCGGTCTTCAGCCCCAGCTGCGCCGCCCGGATCGCGGCGACATAGCCGCCGGGCCCGGAGCCGAGAACGATGAGGTCGTAAGTTTCAGCCATTGCAGTTCATCTCCGCACGAGGTGCGACCAGAGGCCGGCGACGCATGCGCCGTAAAACGCGCCAAATCCGATCGTCGTAAAATCGCGCCAGTCACCGGCAACGAACCCGAGGACGAGCCAAAGGAGCGCGGTTCCGGCGGCAGCGCCGATCATAACGGCAGCAGCCGTTGGGATTCTCCTCAACCGCTCACCTCCGGCAAGCGCGATCGCGGCCGAGAGAGTGAGCAGCGAAACAGGTGCGCCGACGATCACGCCGATGAGAAACACGGTGCCAAAAAAGCCCATGCCATCGAAATTCAGTGGACCGCCGGTCGGGTGGAGCCGCGCATCGGCCGCAACCGCCATTGCGGTCAGCAGGCTGGCGAGGCAGGCGCCCAAAAGTGCAGCTTTCAATACAAAGCCGTCGACCGCGCCGGGAGCGGCGGTCGGCTGCGCGTCATTCGCGAGCACGTCAGCCATTGCCGATTTCCCGTGGCTTGCCGGCTGCGTCGAGCGCAACGAATGTGAATTCGCCTTCCGCGACGAGCGTCTCGCCCTCCCCATCGCGTTCGCGGGCGATCGCTTCGGCCTTGAGGCGTAGCGAGGTACGCCCCTGCTTCAACAGGTCGACATAGACGCTGAGTTCGTCGCCAACGGCCATCGCCCCGGGAAACTTCAGCGCATCGGCGGCGACCAGGATAGCCTTCCCGCCGGTGCGCCGCGAGGCGAATGAGCCGCAGGCAAGCCCGAGCTGCCCCATCAGCCACCCGCCGAACACGCCGCCATAGGGGTTGGTATCGGCAGGCATCGCCGTGACCCGGATGACAGGGATATTATCAGGCATGAGTGCCGCGCCCGTGCCACGCAGCCACTGCAAGCATCACCAGGATGTTCGCCGCCGCGGCGGCCCAGACGCCCCGGCTGTTAGCGTCCACCAAATTGCCGCGAAATATCGAGTTCAGGACCTGGACTTCGAGGAAGCAGCCGAGCGCAAAGACGGCGACGAAGATGGCGATGAACGCGAGGACGCTGCTGTTCGCAAAGTGATTGGCGGCAAGCGCTCCTGCGATGTTGGGCAGCACCAGAAGCAACGCCGGGATGGCCGCAAGGAACGCGATGAGCATGGCGTTGGGATAGCCATATACTGGATGAAGCTGGCGCCCCTGCGCGGTTGCCAGGCCGACCACGACTGCACCCAAGAACACGATTCCGATCGGCAGCGAGGCTGCCAGCCGGAGCGGCAGATACATCAGGCCAGCATCCCCAGCGGGCTTTCGACGAGTTCCTTGAAGCGCTTCATCAGCCTCGCGCCGTCCGCACCGTCGATCGCCCGGTGGTCGAAGCTGCCGGTCGCGCTCATGATCGTCGCGATCTGGAGCGAGTCGTTGATGACGTAGGGCCGCTTCTCGCCGGCGCCGATCGCCATGATCATCCCCTGCGGGGGATTGATGACGGCTTCGAACTGCTTGATGCCGTACATGCCCATGTTCGACAGGCTCGCGGTGCCGCCCTGATATTCCTCGGGCTGCAGCTTGCCTTCCTTGGCGCGGCTCGCGAGGTCCTTCATCTCGTTCGAGATCGCGGACACGGCCTTGCCGTCGGCATTCTTGACGATCGGCGTGATCAGCCCGTTAGGGATGCTGACCGCCACGGAGATGTCCGCGCGGCTGTACTTGATCAGCTGATCGCCGGCGAAGCTGACGTTGCATTCCGGCACGTCGATCAACGAGATGGCGAGCGCCTTGATCAGCAAGTCGTTGACGCTGAGCTTCACGTCGCGCGCCGCAAGGCTCGCGTTCAGTTCGCCGCGCAGCTTCAGCAGCGCATCCAGCTGCACGTCGACGGTCAGATAGATGTGCGGGATTTGCTGCTTGGACTCGGTCAGGCGCCGCGCGATCGTCTTGCGCATGTTGCTGAGCTTGACGGTTTCGTGCGGGATGTCGCCCGGATCGACAGGCGCAGGCGCCGCAATCGGTTGCGGCTGGCTTGCCGCCGCTGCAGCTGGCTTCGGCTTGCCCGCGGCAGCATCGACGTCGGCACGGACGATGCGCCCGCCCGGCCCGCTGCCCTGAAGCGAAGCGAGGTCGATACCCTGCGCCTCGGCCAGGCGGCGAGCCAGCGGCGACGCCTTGATACGCTCGCCGCCATGTGCCTCAGCCGGCTTGCTCGGCGCGGCAGGCGTCTCGACCGGCGCTTTCTCGAGCGGCTTGTCGGCGACCGGGTCGGCCCCATAGCCGCGCTCCTGCGGTTCAGGCGTCGGTGCGGCCTGCGGCTTTGCCTCCTCGGGCGCGGCGGCCGGCACACTTGCTGCCGACGCATCTTCGCCCTCGCCGGCAAGGATCGCGATAGGCGCACCGACCTTCACCCCGTCTGTGCCTTCGGCCACGAGGATCTTGGCGACCTTGCCTTCGTCGACGGCCTCGAACTCCATCGTCGCCTTGTCGGTCTCGATCTCGGCGAGGATATCGCCGGACTTCACCTCGTCGCCTTCCTTGACCAGCCATTTGGCAAGAGTCCCCTCCTCCATGGTCGGGGAAAGGGCAGGCATCTTGAGTTCGATGGGCATGGGCTGCTGTCCGTGACGCGAAGGCTGATGGGGCTCAAAGCCAATGCGGCGGTTGCGGTCAACCCTGCGGCGAAATCTCATCCGCCGCTTGCGCTTAAGTCCCGTTTAACGCAGCACTTGGCGCCATGGGGGCCGAGACGCCGAAACGCACCTACCTCGTCGTGGTGGACGACAGCCGGGAAGCGCGCGTCGCGCTGCGCTTTGCCGGCCGCCGTGCGTCGAAGACCGGCGGGCGGGTCGAAGTGCTCGGTATCGTCGAACCGCAGGACTTCGTGCAGTTCGGCGGCGTCCAGGCCGCGATCGAGGAAGAGCAACGGCTGCGCATCCAGGGCGTGGTCAGCGCGGCGATCGGCGAGATCCTCGATGAATCGGGCGTTGAAGCGAATATCGTCGTTCAGCAGGGGGACCCGGTACGGACCGTGCGCGACTATCTCGCGGGGCGAGACGAAGTCGCCGCGCTGGTGCTGGGCACGGCGCCCAGCGGCAGTCCCGGCGTGCTGGTCGCCCACTTTACCGGCACCGATGCCGGCAAGCTGCCCTGTCCGGTGATGATCATCCCCGGCAGCCTCAGCGACGAGCGGCTCGAGCAGCTGAGCTAGAGGACTTTCGCGAGGATATCGGCAAGCCGGACGCACCCGGCTTCGTCTTCTTCGCTGAAGCGGCTGGGCCGGGGGCTGTCGAGGTCGAGCACGCCAACCAGCTCGCCATCAGCGCGGACGATCGGCACCACCAGTTCGCTGGCCGAAGCGGAATCGCAGGCGATGTGACCGGGGAATGCGTGAACATCGTCGACGCGCTGCACCTGCCGCGTTTCGGCGGCGGCGCCGCAGACACCCTCGCCGAACCTGATCCGGATGCAGGCCGGGCGGCCCTGGAACGGTCCGAGCACCAGCTCGCCCCCAACATTGCGGTAAAAGCCCGCCCAATTGAGGTCAGGCAGCGTTTCCCAAATGAGCGCCGCGGCGTTGGCCATGTTGGCGATCGGGTCCGGCTCGCCGGTCACCAGCCCCTCGAGCGCGCTCGCGAGGTCGGCGTACATGGTCGCCGGGTCGGCAGCCTCGATGCGGAAGTCGTAGGTCAAAAGTCGGTCACCTTTCCGCGCGCCTGTTTGACGGCGCTGCGTTGCTTCTTCTTGTCGACGCGCTGAGCCTTGGCGGCACGGCTTGGCCGCGTCGGCTTGCGCTTTGCCTGGACCATATGGGCAGCGGCGATCATCTCCGCCAGACGGCGACGTGCGTCGGTCCGGTTCGCCTCCTGCGTGCGGAAGCGCCGGGCCGTGATCAGCAATTCGCCGGCACTCGTCACCTTGCTTCCGGCGATCTGCTTCAGGCGCTCATATGCGTTCGGATGAAGTCCGAGCTTGAACAGGTCGACCCGCAGCTGGACCGCGGTGGCGACCTTATTGACGTTCTGGCCACCCGGCCCGGTGGCCGCCAGGAAGCTCTCGCTCAGCGCCTCATCCGGGATGATGACGTCCTCAGGCCGCATGGCCCCATTCGCCGAAATGTGCGGGTAGCGGCGCCACGACGTCGATCGCCGCCTTGCCGTCGCGTGGCACGACGAGCCGCGATGCGTGCAGCAACATTGGCCCGCCGGGGACGCCGTAGACTCGGTCGCCGACAATGCCCCGACCGAACGCCTCCCGAGCGTGAGCGCGGATCTGGTGGGTGCGCCCAGTCAGCGGCTTGAACTCGACGAGGGTCGTGCCGTCCCGAACGGCCAGCCGCCGCCACTCCGTCGTGGCGGGCAACCCTTTTGCATCGGCGATCATCTTCCACCCCGCCTCGGCGCTCGAATGCTTGGCGAGCGAAACGTCGATCGTTCCCTCTCCTTCCTCGAGTTCGCTAGCGACAACGGCGAGATAGAATTTCTCGACTGCACGCGCTTCGAACGCCTGCTGGAAACGGGCACGCGACTTGGCTGAGCGGGCGAACAGCAGGCAGCCGCTCGTGTCAGTGTCGAGCCTGTGCATCGGCGTGGGTGGACGTTTGAAGCCGCAGCGAAGCTCATCCAATTTGGTGGCAATTGCCTCACCCCCGCGGCGCGGCTGATCCACCGGAAGCCCCGCGGGCTTGTCGATGACGATCGCCTCGCCGTCGATGAAGATGATGCGGTCCGAGAGTATCACCGGAGCGCCATAGCCCTGTTCGTCCGTCGATAAACCCGTTGCAGTGAGCGTCCTGCTCGCATGTCCCCAGGACATGCTCCGCTGACGCTTGTGACTCCTTTGCAACGAATCCAAGGAATCCAGGCGGTTAGGAATTATTAACCTTTTCCCTTCAGACCTCGAATGGTTAATGGACGCTTCAAGGCCGTTAAGAGCGCGTAACGCTTTTGGGCCGCGGAGGGGGGACCGCACATGCGCGTACTGCTGATCGAAGACGAGCCGACCACTGCCAAGAGCATCGAGCTGATGCTCGGCACCGAAGGCTTCAATGTCTACACGACGGACCTTGGGGAAGAGGGCTTGGACCTCGCCAAGCTCTATGACTACGACATCATCCTTCTCGACCTGAACCTGCCCGACATGCACGGTTATGACGTGCTCAAAAAGGTACGCACCGCGAAGGTCTCGACCCCGGTCCTGATCCTTTCCGGCATTGGCGAAATGGACAGCAAGGTTCGCGCGCTCGGCTTCGGCGCCGACGATTATGTGACCAAGCCGTTCCACCGGGACGAGCTGGTTGCCCGCATTCACGCGATCGTCCGCCGCTCCAAGGGCCACAGCCAATCGGTCATCCGGACCGGCAAGCTCGCCGTGAACCTGGACGCCAAGACCGTTGAGGTCGATGGCGCCCGCGTGCACCTGACCGGCAAGGAATATGCGATGCTGGAGCTGCTTTCGCTCCGCAAAGGCACCACGCTGACCAAGGAAATGTTCCTCAACCATCTCTACGGCGGGATGGACGAGCCCGAACTCAAGATCATCGACGTCTTCATCTGCAAGCTGCGCAAGAAGCTGAGCCTCGCTTGCGGCGGCGCCAATTATATCGAGACTGTCTGGGGCCGCGGCTATGTGCTGCGCGACGCCGACGAAGTCAGCGAACCGATGGCCGAGGCAGCGGTCGCGTAAACGCCTTCAAAGGGGAGAGGGAAAGGCGGGGCCTTCGGGCTCCGCCTTTTTTTTATGCGTCGATGAGCAGCTTGTTGCGCGGGCGGCGAACCGGCAGCGCAATCGTACGCTTCGCTTCCTCGATCTCCGCATCTTCCATCTTGCGCCAGCCGTCGCGGCCGAGCCGCTCGAGCGGGCGGAAGCCGGTCTTGTAGGCCATGCGCGTCGAACCTTCGACCCAATATCCAAGATAGACGTAAGGGAGCGCAGCGCGCGCCGCGCGGACGATGTGGTCGAGGATGATGTAGGTGCCCAGCCCCTTGCGGGCGTCGGGACCGACATCGAAGAAGCTGTAGATCATCGACAGCCCGTCGCTCTGCTGGTCCGACAAGCAGGCGCCGACCAGGCGGCCGGGCCGTCCATCAACCGAAGGTTCGCGATATTCGATCATGAAGGTACGGACCGGCGTCTGCTCGACCATGTCGGCAAAGTCGCTCTCGTCCATTTCCGCCATGCCGCCGCCGGGATGACGAGCCGCAAGGTAGCGGCGGAGCAGCTGATATTGTTCTTCGGTCGTCCACGGCTTGCAGGCGCTGACCTCGATATCGCCGTTGCGCCGAAGCTGCTTGCGCTGGGTCGCGGTCGCCTCGAATTCGGCAGCGAGCACGCGAACGGAAACGCAGGCGGAGCAGTCGACGCAGCTCGGCCGGTACGCCACCGATTGGCTGCGGCGGAAGCCGATCCGGCCAAGTGCCTCGTTCAATTCGCTCGCGTGGCGGCCGGTGAGTTCGGTGAATACCTTCCGTTCGACCTTGCCCGGCAAATAGGGGCACGGACTGGGGTTCGTGACGAAGAACTTCGGGAACCGGAAGGGTGCGCTCACCCGGGCGACCTCTCTTGGATGGTTAGTGACCTCTTTATGCGGTTGGTAAACGCCATTGAAAAGGCTTTGGAGCCGTCAAAAATGCAGCATCTGGCCATTGTCCCTACAAGGGACAGGGAAGTGTCGGCGGGCCGACTGAAAATCAGTCGAGCGAAGCGCGCTCCACGCTGAACCCGGTCGCTTCAAGCCGGGCCACCACGTCGTCGATAGTTTGCGGGTCGCGGGCTTCCACCTCGACCTCGATCACCGTGTCCTTCGCGGGCAGGCGCGTGAAGATGCGGCTGTGGTTGACTTCGATAATGTTGGCGCCGGCTTCGAACACCTGCCGCGTGATCGCGGCGAGCGCGCCGGGCCGGTCCTGCGCAGCGACGCGCAGGCGCGCGATCCGCCCCTGCCGGACCAGGTCGCGCACGAGCACGTTGGCGAGCAGGTGCGTGTCGATATTGCCGCCGCACAAAAGCGTGGCGACCTTCTTGCCGCGGAAGCGCTCCGGATAGGCGAGCATCGCCGCCAGCCCCGCCGCCCCCGCGCCCTCGACGACGGTCTTTTCGATGCCGACCAGCATCGCGACGGCGCGCTCGATGTCGCGTTCCGGCACCAGCACGACTTCGTCCGCGAGTTCCTTGAGGATGTGCGACGTCAGCTCGCCCGGCTGCTTGACGGCGATGCCTTCGGCGAGCGTGTCGCCGCCGAGCGCCATGTCGCAGCCCTCGATCGCGCACTTCATCGACGGGTAAAGCTCCGCCTCGACACCGATCAGCTCGACTTCGGGCTTCAGCGCTCGCATCGCAATCGCCACGCCCGACATCAGCCCGCCGCCGCCGATCGGCACGACGATCATGTCGAGGTCCGGCGCATCTTCGAGCATTTCGATGCCGACAGTGCCCGCGCCGGCGATGATCTGCGGGTCATCGAACGGGTGGACGAACACATAGCCTTTGTCGCGTTCCAGCTGGCGCGCGTGCGCATAAGCGTCGTCGAACATGGCGCCGTGGAGAACGACCTCGGCGCCATGGCCGGCGGTCTGCATCACCTTCATGCTCGGCGTCGGCTCCGGCATGACGATGGTGGTGGGGATGCCGAGGCGCTTGGCGTGGTAGGCGACGGCCTGGGAATGGTTGCCGGCCGACGCGGCGATCACGCCGCGCGCGCGCTCCTCTTCGGTGAGCTGCAGCAATTTGTTGAGGGCGCCGCGCTCCTTGTAGGCGGCGGTGAACTGGAGGTTTTCGAACTTCAGCCAGACTTCGGCGCCGATGAGTTCGGACAAAGTCCGGCTCATCAGCATGGGCGTGCGGATTACCGCGCCCTGGATCCGCTCGGCGGCGGCGCGGATATCGTCGATCGTCGGGACCTGCATCATCGGCGGCGAGGCGTAGCGGTTCACTTGGTCTGGAACAATGCTAAGCGGCGGTGATGAAGAAGACGCTGCTTGCGCTGACCGCGCTCCTCGCCTCGGCCGCCAACGCCGACACGCTCATCGACAATATCAACGGGCTGCAGGTCGGCCCCGATGGAAAGCTGCAGACGTTCCGGGCGATCGTGATCGGCGACGACGGCAAGGTCCGGCAGCTGCTCCAGAACCCCGAGCTGGTGCGGCTCGCCAACATCACCAGCCACATCGACGGCCAAGGGCGGACGCTTCTCCCCGGTATCGTCGACGGGCACGGCCACGTGATGGGCCTCGGCTTCGCGCTTATTCAGCTCGACCTGACCGGCACCGGATCGATCGCCGATTTGCAAGGCAGGCTGCGCGACTATGCCGCTGCGCATAGGCAGGATCGATGGCTGACCGGCCGCGGCTGGAACCAGGAGCTGTGGAGCGAAAAGCGGTTCCCCACCGCTGCCGACCTCGACGTCATCGTCAAGGATCGTCCGGTGGTGCTTGAGCGGGTCGATGGTCACGCCATCGTGGTGAACAGCGCAGCCCTGCGTGCTGCGGGTGTTACGGCCGGAACCAAGGATCCCGCCGGCGGCAAGATCGAGCGCGATTCGCGCGGCAATCCCACCGGTTTGCTGATCGATGCGGCCACTGAGCTCGTCGCCAAAAAGGTGCCCGCGCCTTCCTCGGAGCAGCGCGATCAGGCGCTGGAGAAGGCTCAGGAGGCGCTGCTGGCGGTCGGCGTCACAAGCGCAGCCGATATGGGCACCACGCTCGACGATTGGCGGACTTTCGACCGCGCCGGCGTGAACGGGCGCCTCATGGTTCGAATCATGTCCTATGCCGCGGGCGTTGAGCCGCTCCAGCGCTTCCGCAAAGCCGGCGATTGGCAGTTCGGGGATCGGCTGCGCATGGGCGGCGTCAAGCTGTATGCCGACGGCGCGCTCGGGTCGCGCGGCGCTTGGCTGAAGCGCCCTTATGCCGACAAACCCGACACACGTGGGCTCCAGTTCCATTCGGATGCCGAACTGCTCTCGCTCGCGCGCACCGCTTGTTCTCCAGGTTTCCAGCTCGCCATCCACGCGATCGGCGATGCGGCGAACGACCAGGTCATCCGCACCTACGAAACGCTGAAGCCGGTCTGCCCGGGCGCGAGCCGCTGGCGGATCGAGCACTTCCAGATCGCCGATCCGGCGGACATCCCGCGCCTCGCCCGCAATGGCATCATCGCGTCGATGCAGCCGGTTCACCAGACCAGCGACCGGCTGATGGCCGAAGCGCGGCTCGGCCAAGATCGCCTCGCCGGCGCCTATGCCTGGCAAAGCGTGCTGAAGAGCGGCGCACGGCTGGCGTTCGGGACCGATTTCCCGGTTGAGTCACCCAATCCGTTCCCGGGGCTTGCCGCCGCGGTCAGCAGACAGGACATGAACGGTGAGCCGGCGGGCGGCTGGCTGCCCGAACAGCGCCTGTCATTCGCCCAAGCGCTGCACGCCTACACGCGCGGCGCCGCTTATGCCGGGTTCGCGGAAGCCAAGGTCGGCTCGCTCGATCCCGGCCAGTGGGCCGACTTCATCGTCGTCGACCGCGACGTCAGCACTGCCGATCCGCAGGCACTCGCGCGGACCCAGGTGGTGGAAACCTGGGTCGCGGGCAAGAAGCTGTTCAGCCGCCCTGTCGAGGCGCAGCGCGGCGAGCGCGGGCGGTAAGCATCGATGGCGTGAGCACCTGCGGCAGCTCTTCGGCTTGCCGCCCGGGCTCGTACCAGAGGTAGAGCGGCACGCCGGCGCGGCCGCGGCTTTCGAGGAAGCGGGTGATTGCCGGGTCGCCGTCGGTCCAGTCGCCTGCGAGAACCTTCACGTCGGCGTCGCGGAACGCCTTGCGCACTTCGGCGCGGTCGATGGCTCCCGCTTCATTGACCTTGCAGGTCAGGCACCAGTCGGCCGTGAAATAGACGAACACCGGCTTTCCTTGGCGCCCGTAGGCGGCAACGCGGTCGTGGCTCCACGGCTCTGCGCCGGCAAGCGCTCGGGCGCTTGCAGCGGTGCGCGCCGGTACGAGCGAAACGCCGATACCGACCAGCACAAGGGCAGCTAGGGCCGCGTATGCACCGCCGCGCTCACGACGACCGCTGAACCAGAGCACCAGCAGGAGAGCCGCGCTCAAGACTCCGCCGAGCAGCAGCCCGCGCTCGCCGGCCAGCCGATAGAGTAGCCAAAGCGCGGCAAGCGCGCTCGCAGCCATCGGAATGGCGAGGAAGCGCTGGAGCCGCTTCATCCAAGGCCCGGGCTTCGGAAGCCTGCGCCTCAGCGCTGGTACGAAAGAGACAAGCAGGAACGGGACCGCGAGGCCGAGCCCAAGCGCCGCGAACACGAACACTGAGCCGAGCGGCGGCAGGAGCAGCGCGGTCCCAAGCGCCGCGCCGAGGAACGGCCCCGCGCATGGCGTCGCAACGAAGGCGGCCAGCGCGCCGGTTCCGAAGCTTCCCGCCGGACGCGCGCTCCCGGCGACGACGGGTAGCTCGAACAGGCCGAGCAGGTTCGCGGTGATCGCGACCGCCAGCAGCAACAGAAGGATGATCGTGCGCGGGTCCTGAAGCTGGAAAGCCCAGCCCGCCTCCGCCCCCGCCGCGCGAATGGCGAGGAGCACGGCACCAAGCGCGCCCGTCCCGACCATCGCCCCGGCGGTATAGGCCAGCGCATCCGACCGGGCATGCGACGCCTCCCCGCCTGCACGCGAGAGATGAAGCGCCTTCAGTGCAAGGATCGGGCACACGCAGGGCATCAGGTTCAGGAGGATGCCGCCAGCGATCGCGCCGAGCACCGCCCAGAGGACCGCAGTCGCGCCGATGTCGCCCAGCCGCTTTCCACCTTCAGGTACGGTGCCGGGCTGCGCCTGGAACTCGAGCCCCTGACCATTGCCGTATTCGAGCACGCCGGCGAACTTGCCCCGTACATTCCCCTTCGGCTGAAGCTCGGCGATCAGCGTATCGCCTGCCCGGAAGAACGCCTGCGGGGCTTCATAGTCGACGGCATTGTCGGTGATCGGGAAGAGATAGGCATCCTCGACCGCGACGCTCGCCGGCAGCGGGATCGCGACCCGCAGCTTGCCGTCGGCCACTGCGAAGTGTGCAGGCGTCGATAGCGGCCGCGGGAGTGCCTGGCGCCATTCATTGAACCTGGTGTCCATGGGCGCGAGGCCGCCGGTCGGCAGGTTGAGCGAGAACTCGCCCTGTTCGGGCACGCAGATCTTGTCGGTACAGGCGAGCCAGCGCGCCTTCGCCCGGATCTGCACCTGCCCGCCGGCAGCGGGCGGTACCTTGAGCCGGGTCAGCACCGCATAATCGCGCTCGTACACATAGTTCATCAGGCCGGCGACCGTCAGCCGCGACGGCACCGGATAACGAAGTGGAGCGACGGAGAAGCCGTTGGGGAGCATCCACTCGACGTCCATCGGCAGGCCGGCATCGCCGGGATTCTGCCAATAACCGTGCCAGCCGGGGCTGGTGCGCATGAGGATTGCTAGCTCGACCTCGCCACCCGGCACCCCCGGCCCTTCCGCGACGAGTTCCGGCTGAATGGCGTTCACGCGGGCCTGTGCTATCGCAGGCCAGAGCAATAACGCCACAAGGATCAGCAAGCGCCGAAGCATGGCGCTGGCGCTAAAGCGAGACGAAGCCCTAGTCGAGGTTGGGGCGGAGCCAGCGCTCCGCCTGGTCGACCGAGACGCCGCGGCGGTCTGCATAATCCTCGAGCTGGTCGCGGCCGATCCGGGCGACGCCGAAATATTGGCTGTCGCGATGGCCGAAGTAGAATCCCGACACCGCCGATGTCGGCCACATGGCAAAATTTTCGGTGAGCGTCACGCCGGCCGGATTGTCACCGAGCATGCTGAACAGGATCGGCTTAAGGCTGTGGTCGGGGCAAGCGGGATAGCCCGGAGCCGGACGGATGCCTGCGAACTTCTCGCGGATCAGGTCGGCGTTGGAGAGATGCTCGTCGGCATAGCCCCAGAGGCGATTGCGGACTTCGGCATGAAGCACTTCGGCGAGGCTTTCCGCCAGCCGGTCCGACAGCGCCTTGAGCAGGATGTCCGAATAATCGTCATTGTCGGCGGCAAAGCGTTCGAGGTGCGGCTCAAGCCCGTGAATGCCGACCGCGAAGCCGCCCATCCAATCCTCGCCGTCGGGCGCGACAAAGTCGGCGAGACAAAGGTTGGCGCGACCTTCCCGCTTCTTCACCTGCTGGCGCAGCATCGGCACGCGCGTCCAGTCGTTGCCGGCGAGCACCAGAATATCGTCGCCGTCGCGCTTGCAGCGCCACAGGCCGACCGTCGCCCGAGCCGTCAGCCAACGCTCGGCGATGATCCGGTCGAGCATCGCATTGGCGTCCTGGAACAGGCTGGTCGCGCTTTCGCCGACCACGGGGTCCTCAAGGATGGCCGGGTAATTGCCGGCCAGCTCCCAGGCGCGGAAGAAGGGCGTCCAGTCGATCGATGCGCGAAGGTCGCTGAGCGGCCATTCGCCGATCTGGTGAAGCCCGGGATAAGCCGGCGCCGGCGCCTTGCCGGCCGGATCATAAGCGAAGGCGTTGGCGCGCGCTTCGCCGAGCGGGGCGAGCTCGCTCTGGCCACTCCGCTCGCGCGACTTGCGGAGCTTGTCATAGTCGTCGGCGGTCGAGGCGATCAGCGGCTCGCGCTGAGTGTCCGAGACGATCGCCGAAGCGACGCCGACCGCCCGGCTGGCGTCGAGCACATGGATCACCGGACCTTCATAGGCGGGGTCGATGCGCAGCGCGGTGTGCGCCTTGCTCGTCGTCGCACCGCCGATCAGCAGCGGCGTTTTGAGGCCGAGCCGCTGCATCTCGCCCGCGACGGTGACCATCTCGTCGAGCGACGGCGTGATGAGCCCGCTGAGCCCGATCATGTCGGCATTATTGTCGTTCGCCGCCTGGAGGATGTCCTGCCACGGCACCATGACGCCGAGGTCGATCACCTCGAAGCCGTTGCACTGCAGGACGACGCCGACGATGTTCTTGCCGATGTCGTGAACGTCGCCCTTGACGGTCGCCATCACGACCCTGCCCTTGCCCGCGGTGGCGCCGGTCTTTTCCTTTTCGGCCTCGATGAAGGGAATGAGGTGCGCGACGGCGCGCTTCATGACCCGCGCGGACTTCACGACCTGCGGCAGGAACATCTTGCCGGAGCCGAACAGGTCCCCGACGACGTTCATGCCGTCCATCAGCGGGCCTTCGATGACCTCGATCGGACGACCGCCCTCGCGCTCGACCTGCTGACGCGCTTCCTCGGTATCGTCGAGGATATGAGCGTCGATGCCCTTTACAAGCGCGTAGGACAGCCGCTCGCCGACCGGCAGCGAACGCCATTCGGCAGCGGCCTTTTCAGCCGCCGCGTCAGTGCCCTTGTAGCGCTCGGCGAGCGCGATCAGCCGCTCGGTGGCATCGTCGCGGCGGTCGAGGATGACGTCCTCGCATGCCTCGCGAAGCTCCGGATCGATCTGGTCGTAGACGTCCAGCTGGCCCGCGTTGACGATGCCCATGTCCATGCCCGCCGGGATGGCGTGGAACAGGAACACGCTGTGCATGGCGCGGCGCACCGGCTCGTTGCCGCGGAACGAAAAGCTGAGGTTCGATAGCCCACCGGAAATGTGCGCGCCGGGGCAGCGCCGCCGGATTTCGCTGGCGGCTTCGATGAAGTCGATGGCGTAGCGGCGGTGCTCATCGATGCCGGTCGCGACCGCAAAGATGTTCGGGTCGAAGATGATGTCGCCGGGCTCCGTGCCGTGGGCAGTCAGCAGCTTGTACGCGCGCTCGCAGATTGAGACCTTGCGCTCTGCAGTGTCGGCCTGGCCGACTTCGTCGAACGCCATGACGACGACCGCGGCGCCGTAGGCGCGGCACTTGGCGGCAAGCTCCAGGAACGGCCCCTCGCCTTCCTTGAGGCTGATCGAGTTGACCACTGGCTTGCCCGAGACGCACTTCAGCCCGGCTTCGATGACGCTCCATTTGGAGCTGTCGATCATCACTGGGATCCGAGCGATGTCCGGCTCTGCCGCGATGCGCTTGAGAAAAGTCGTCATCGCCGCTTCGGAATCGAGCAGCGCCTCGTCCACGTTGACGTCGAGGATTTGGGCGCCGTTCTCGACCTGATCGCGCGCGACCTCGACAGCGGCGTCGAAATCGTCGGCGAGCACGAGCTTCTTGAACCGCGCCGACCCGGTGACGTTGCAGCGCTCGCCGATATTGACGAAGCGCGCGCCGGCGCCGGCCTGTTCCACTTTCGAATGCTCCATGATCAGGCGGCGATGGTCATCGGCTCGAGCCCCGCCAGCAGCGTGCCGCGGCGAGGAGCCGGAACGGTGCGCGGCGTGCAATCGCGCACCGCTCCGGCGATCGCGGCGATGTGCGCGGGAGTCGTCCCGCAGCACCCGCCGACAATGTTCACGAGGTTGCTGTCCACCCATTCGCGGACCTGGGCAGCAGTCTGCTCAGCCGCTTCGTCATATTCGCCAAGCTCATTCGGCAGGCCGGCATTCGGATAAGCCATGATCAGCGTGTCGGCCGTCGCTGCGAGCGCCGCGAGGTGCGGACGCAGCTGCGCTGCGCCGAAGGAGCAGTTGAGGCCGATGGTCAGCGGCTTGGCATGGCGGACGGACGCCCAGAACGCTTCGACGGTATGACCGGAAAGATTGCGGCCGGACAAATCGGTCAGCGTCATCGAAATCATGAGTGGCAGCTCGCGGCCGAGCGCCTGCTCCGCTTCGAGGCCCGCCATGATCGCCGCCTTGGCGTTAAGCGTATCGAACACGGTTTCGATCAGGATGAAATCAGCGCCGCCCTCGACAAGCGCATCGGCCTGTTCGCGGTAGATGGCTTTGACCTGATCGAAGTCGACTTCACGGAAGCCCGGGTCGTTGACGTTGGGCGAGAGCGACAGCGTCTTGTTGGTGGGACCCATCGCGCCGGCGACCCAGCGCGGCTTGCCGTCCTTTGCGCTGGCGCGGTCGGCAACGTCGCGGATGATGCGCGCCGATGCGCGGTTCATCTCGGCAGCAAGGTCCTCGGCGCCATAGTCGCCCTGGCTGATGCGGTTGGCGTTGAAGGTATTGGTCGCGAGGATCTCCGCCCCCGCCTCGGCGAAGGCTTCGGCGATGCCGCGGATGACCTGCGGCTGCGTGATGTTGAGAAGGTCGTTGTTGCCCTTCTGGTCACGCATCAGGTCGAGGCCTGCGCAATAGGCCGCGGCATCAAGCTTTTCGGCCTGGATGGCAGTGCCGTAGGGCCCGTCCTTGATCAGGATGCGCCGCCCGGCTTCGGCGCGCAGCTGGTGGGCCGTGCTCATGCTTTCGCCCTCACGCCCAGCAAGTGGCAAATCGCATAGCTGAGCTCCGCGCGGTTCAGCGTGTAGAAGTGGAAGTGACGCACGCCGCCGGCGTAGAGCTGGCCGCACAGCTCCGCAGCGACCGTCGCCGCGATGAGCTGGCGTGCAGCCGGCAGATCGTCCAAGCCTTCGAACATCTGGTTGAGCCACTCGGGAATGGAGGCGCCGCACATGTCCGCGAACCGGCGTGTCTGCGCGACGCTGGAGACGGGCAGGATTCCGGGCACAATCTCGACGTCGATCCCCGCCGCCGCCGCGTCATCCCGGAAACGGAAGAAGCAGTCGGCCGAGAAGAAGAATTGCGTGATCGCGCGGCTAGCGCCCGCATCGACCTTCCGGCGCAGGTTTTCGAGGTCGAAGGCGCGGGTCGAAGAGTCCGGGTGGCTTTCCGGATAGGCGGCGACGGAGATGTCGAAATCGCCGACCTGCTTGAGCCCGGTGACCAACTCGGTGGCGTCGCGATATCCTTGCGGGTGCGGCTGGTACTTCGTGCCGGGCTCCGGCGGGTCGCCGCGAAGCGCGACCAAATGGCGCACGCCGAGTTCCCAATAGTCGCGTGCAACAGCGTCCACCTCGTCACGCGAGGCGCCGACGCAAGTCAGATGCGCGGCGGGCGTCAACGAGGTTTCCTTGAGGATCCGCTCGACGGTCGCATGCGTGCGCTCACGCGTCGATCCGCCAGCGCCGTAGGTCACGGAAACGAAGCGCGGCTGAAGCGGCTCGAGAGTCTTGATCGACTCCCAAAGGTTCTGCTCCATCTTCTCCGTCTTGGGCGGGAAGAATTCGAAGCTGAGGTCGATGTCGCCGCGGGCTTCAGCGAACAACAGCTGGTGGCGGCTAAGCCGTTCGAACGCGTTCATGCTGCGCGCCTTTGCGGCACCGCGGCCTTCACGCCGCGCCAGAGCGTCACCGTCAGTTCGCCGCCCTTGAGATGCCGCACCTGATCGACTTCCAAACCTGCCGAGGAGAACCAGGCCGCCATCACCTCGTCCTCGAACCCGAGACGAATGTGAGCGTCGCTGCTGCGCAGTTCTTCCCGCTCGTGGGCGGCGAAATCGACGACCAGCAAGGTGCCGCCGGGCGCGAGCACGCGCGACGCTTCGGCGATCGCGGATGCGGGCGAGTGGGCATAATGAAGCACCTGGTGGATGACGATCGTGTCGGCACTGTGATCCGCGAGCGGCAGCGCGTACATGTCGCCCTGCCTCAAGCTCGAGTTGATCCCCGCCGCCTCGAGCTTCACCCGTGCCAGGCGGAGCATGTCGGACGACCGGTCGATACCCATCGCCTGCGACGCGCGTGGGCCGAACAATTCGATCATCCTGCCCGTACCCGTGCCGATGTCGACGAAACGGCCAAGGGATCTCTTGCCGAGTGCTCCGTCGATGGCACGCTCGACCTCGCTTTCGGCGACGTGCAGCGAGCGGATCTGGTCCCAGATCTCGGCGTGACCGGCGAAATAGCGGTTAGCCGCCTCTGCGCGTTCGGCGCGAATGCTTTCGGTCCGGGCCGCGTCCGAGGCGAACGAAGCCTTGGTTTCAGCATCGGACCAGGAATCGACCAGCGCGAACATGGCCTCGGCGCGGGCGGCGTCGGCGAGCGTCACGAAAACCCAGCTGCCTTCCTTTCGCCGCTCCAGCAGCCCGGCATCGGCGAGGATCTTCAGGTGTCGCGAAACGCGCGGCTGGCTTTGCCCCAGCAATTGCGCAAGCTCGCCGACGGAAAGCTCCATCAGCCGCAGCAGCATCAGCACGCGCAGCCGGGTAGGATCGGCAAGCGCCTGGAAGCGGTCGGCAAGCGGAAGGGTCACGGGCACGAGATAAGGATATAAAGATATCTTTATATCGTCAATTCGTCGTTTAAAAATAATCTCTTGTGCATTGGTAGGGATTGCGATTATTGCCACAGGTCTGGCCTGAGCGAATCGAACGTTAAGGTCGGGGTAGTGCCCACCCCAGGGGCACTTTTTAAGGGAGTGGAACGTTCATGAAGAAGGTTGCCATTGTGACTTCGGCGGTTCTCGCGCTCGGCCTGGCCGCGTGCAACAACAACGCCGCCGACAACAACACCGCCAACGAAACCGCCGTTGAAAACAGCGCCGAAGCGGACACCAACGCTGCTGCGACCAACGCCAGCGAAGCTGCCGACCAGGCGCTCAATGCGGCGAGCAACGCTGTCGAGAACGCCGGCGACGCCGTCGAGAACGCCGGCGAGGCCGTCGAGAACGCGACCGAGAACAAGTAAGCTCGCTTTTCTGAGCCAGTTACAAAGGGCCGCTCCCTCGTGGGGCGGCCCTTTTTTTGTGCTAGTCGGCGGCGATGCGACCGATTTTCCTTGCCGCCTTGCTCCTCGTTCCTGGGTGTAGCGACGACAAGCCTGCCGCGCCGACGGCCGCGGAATCAGACCAGCTGAACGAAGCGGATTCGATGCTCGACAGCCTGGCCAACGAAGAAGGGCCGGCGGATCGCTCCACCGGCCCCTCCAATCAAGCGAACTGAAGGACTGGCTTAGAAGTCCATTCCGCCCATGCCGCCGGCACCGGCCATCGCCGGGGCAGGCTTGTCTTCCGGCAGCTCGGCAATGGTCGCCTCGGTGGTGATGAGGAGACCCGCAACCGAAGCCGCGTCCTGAAGCGCCGTGCGGACGACCTTGGTCGGATCGATCACGCCCGACTGGACGAGGTTCTCGTACTGGTCGGTCTGGGCGTTGAAGCCCTGGGTCGGGTCGTTACCGTCGAGCAAGCGGCCCGAAACGACCGCGCCGTCGTGACCGGCGTTCTCGGCGATCTGCCGCAGCGGCGCGTAAAGCGCCTTGCGGATGATATCGACGCCGCGGGTCTGGTCGTCATTCTCGCCCTTCAGGCCTTCGAGAGCCTTGGTGGCATAGAGGAGCGCCGTACCGCCGCCCGGGACGATGCCTTCCTCGACCGCAGCGCGAGTCGCGTGGAGAGCGTCGTCGACGCGGTCCTTGCGCTCCTTCACTTCAACTTCCGAGGCGCCGCCGACCTTGATCACCGCAACGCCGCCGGCGAGCTTCGCCAGCCGCTCCTGCAGCTTTTCACGGTCGTAGTCGGAGGTCGTCGTGTCGATCTGCTGACGGATGGCGCCGACGCGGCCTTCGATGGCTTCGCGGGTGCCGTTGCCGTCGACGATCGTCGTGTTGTCCTTGTCGATCGTGACGCGCTTGGCCTGGCCGAGCATGTTCAGCGTAACGCTCTCGAGCTTGATGCCGAGATCCTCGCTGATCATCTCGCCGCCGGTCAGGATCGCGATGTCCTCGAGCATCGCCTTGCGGCGATCACCGAAGCCCGGCGCCTTAACCGCCGCGACCTTGAGGCCGCCGCGCAGCTTGTTGACGACCAGGGTCGCCAGCGCTTCGCCCTCGATATCCTCGGCGATGATCAGCAGCGGACGGCCGCTCTGAACCACGGCTTCGAGGATCGGCAGCATCGCCTGGAGGTTCGACAGCTTCTTCTCGTGGATGAGGATGTAGGGATCGCTAAGCTCGACCTGCATCTTTTCCGGGTTGGTGATGAAGTAAGGCGACAAATAGCCGCGGTCGAACTGCATGCCTTCGACGACGTCGAGCTCGAATTCGAGACCCTTCGCCTCTTCGACGGTGATCACGCCTTCCTTGCCGACCTTTTCCATCGCTTCGGCGATCTTCTCGCCGACTTCTTTGTCGCCGTTCGCCGAGATGATGCCGACCTGCGCGATTTCCTGCGTGCCCGCGACGTCCTTTGAACGGCTCTTGAGGTCCGCGACGACCTTGCCGACCGCGAGGTCGATGCCGCGCTTCAGGTCCATCGGGTTCATGCCGGCTGCGACCGACTTCATGCCTTCACGAACGATCGCCTGGGCGAGGACGGTGGCGGTGGTGGTGCCATCGCCGGCGAGGTCGTTGGTCTTGGAAGCGACCTCGCGCACCATCTGCGCGCCCATGTTCTCGAACTTGTCCTTAAGTTCGATTTCCTTGGCGACGGTGACGCCGTCCTTTGTGATGCGCGGTGCGCCGAAGCTCTTGTCGATGACGACGTTGCGGCCCTTGGGGCCCAGCGTCACCTTCACCGCATTGGCGAGAATGTCGACGCCGGCGAGGATGCGCTCACGCGCATCGCGGCTGAATTTCACGTCCTTGGCTGCCATTTGGCTACCCTTTCCTGATTTCGAAAGTTCACAAAGTTGATGGTCTTACGCGCACGCGCGTGAGGCCCTGGTCAGCCGACGATCCCGAGGATGTCGCTTTCCTTCATGATGATGAGGTCTTCACCGTCGATCTTCACTTCGGTGCCCGACCACTTGCCGAACAGGATCTTGTCGCCGGCCTTGACGTCCAGCGGCGAAACCTTGCCGTCTTCGGACTTGGCGCCGGCGCCGACGGCGACGACTTCGCCTTCCTGCGGCTTTTCCTTGGCGGTGTCGGGAATGATGATCCCGCCCGCGGTCTTCTCGTCAGCCTCGACGCGGCGGACGAGAACACGGTCATGAAGCGGCCTGAAACCCATAATGAGCCCCTCTATTTGCTCTGTTGAACCTTAGCCGCTGGCACTCTCACGTTGGGAGTGCCAGCGATGCGAGGGCATGTGGTTGTGCCCTGTTCATCTGTCAACAGGTGCGCGGAGCAGATTTTTCTAGGCGTGCTGAAGCCGGGTCAGGCCGAGCCGCTCCCGCCTGATCCAGCGGAACAGCATCAGCACGGCGACGGCGGCAAGGCCGCTCGCAAGGCCGATCCAGATGCCGAGCCCCTTCCAGTCGAGCCCAAAGCCGAGCCATACGGCAATGCCGAGCCCGACTACCCAATAGCCGACGGCGGCATAGATCAGCGGCCACCTTGTATCGTGGAGGCCGCGCAGCATGCCGGCGCTGATCACCTGAGCCCCGTCGACGATCTGGAACGCAGCCGCCACGCCAAGGAAGGTGACCGCGAGCCCGCGTGTTTCGGCGCTAGCGCTGGGGCCAAGGAACAAAGCGACGATCTCGTGCGGGTAGATCCACATCCCGAGCGCAGCCGCCGCCATGAAGACGATGCCGATAGTCCATGCCGTCCAGCCGGCACGGCCGAGCCCGTCCGTGTCGCCGGCGCCGAGGGCGCGACCGACGCGCACCGTCGCCGCCTGGCTGATGCCGACAGGCACCATGAACGTGAGCGCTGCGAACTGGATTGCGACCGCGTGAGCGGCAACGGCCGATGTCCCGATCCAGCCCATGAAATAAGCCGCCATGGCGAAGACGCCGACCTCCAGCGCAAGCGACAGGCCGATCGGCCATCCCAGCCGGCTCATCGCGAGTGACCGTTCACGGTCGAACCGCCACCAGCGGCCGAACAGATGAAAGCGCCTGAATTGCCGGTCACGCCTGATGAGCAGGATCAAGGCCACGCAGGCGAAGGTCCAGGTGATCGTGCTTCCCAGCCCGCCGCCGACGATACCCAAGGCGGGCAGGCCGAAGTGACCGAAGATCAACGACCAGCCCAGGAGCGCGTTGACGACGATCGCGGCGAGGCTGAGCCACAGGACGATGCGCGGCCGCTCCAAGGCGGCGACGAAATTGCGCAACAGCTGGAACAGCAGCCACGGCGCGGTGCACCACATGTAAGCGCGGATGAACGTCTGTCCGCTCTCGGCAAGCTCCGCCGATTGGCCGAGCGCAAGCATGATCGGAGCCAGGTTCCACAGCAGCAGCCAGTAAGGCGGCATGGCGATGATCAGCAGCCACAGCCCGGCACGGAAGGTGCGACGCACGTCCCGCACGGCGTTCGAGCGATGGCCAAGCGCCGTCGCCATCATTGGCGACGACGCGAGCAGGAGCCCGAGCAGGACGACGTTGAAGACGAAGGCGAAGTTCAGCGCTAGCGTTGTCGCGGCGAGCGCCACTTCTCCGAGCCGGCCCATCAAGATGATGTCCGTCGAATGGATGACCTGCTGCGTGAGGCTTGCAAGGATCAGCGGCCAGGCGAGCGCCATCATCGCCCGGAATTCACCGCGCCACGGCCGACCCGCCTGCTCCTCTGCACTGTCCCGACTTGCGTCCATACCGGCCGCGTAGCGACAAGGTTGTATATCGAAAAGGTTTGGCCGCTCGCCGCAAGCTCCGCTAGCGAGGCGGCAAGAACCTTCAGAGGCCCTGCACATGAAATTCATACGCGCGATCTGGAAGCTGCTGGTCGGGATCAAGGACGCGATGGTCCTGGTCGCGATGCTGCTGTTCTTCGCCTTGCTGTACGGCGCGCTTTCCGCGCGGCCGGCGCCCGTGAAGGACGGCGTCCTTGCGCTGAACCTCAACGGCAGCCTCGTCGAGCAGCCGGCACGCGCATCCTGGTCGGACGTCGCGAGCGGCAGCCGCCTGGGCGAATATCGCCTGCGCGACCTCGTCGCCGCCCTCGACAAAGCGAAGGACGACAGCCGCGTGAAAGCCGTTGCTTTGGACCTCGATGGGTTCCTGGGTGGTGGGCAGGTGGCCGTCGGCGATCTCGCCGACGCGGTGCGGCGGGTGCGCGCAAGCGGCAAGCCGGTGGTCGCGTACGGAGTTGGCTATACCGACAGCAGCTACCAGCTGGCGTCCGCGGCGTCGGAGATCTGGCTGAACCCACTGGGTGCGGTGCTGCTCACGGGACCGGGCGGCGCGAACCTCTACTACAAGGGCCTACTCGACAAGCTCGGTGTGACGGCCAACGTCTATCGCGTCGGCACCTACAAGGCGGCAGTCGAGCCGTTCATCCGCAACGACATGTCGCCCGAGGCGCGGCAGAACGCGCTGGCGCTCGCCCAGGCCCGGCTCGAGACGTGGCGCCAGAGCGTCAAGCAGGCGCGTCCGAAGGCGAATGTCGACCTGTTCCTCAAAGACATGAACGGCGCCGTCGAGGCCGCGGGCGGCGACATGGCGAAAGCCGCGCTTGAGAACGGCTTCGTCGACAAGATCGGCAGCCGCGAGGATTATGAAAAAAGGCTGGCGCAACTCGGCGGCGAAAGCGGCAATGCGGAGGGGTTCGCCGACATCAAGCTGGCGTCGTACGTGCGCGACGTGGTCGAGGAGCCGACCGGCCCGATCGGCGTCGTCACCGTCGCCGGCATGATCGTCGACGGCAAGGCTGGCCCCGGCACCGCCGGCGGCGACACGGTAGCGGAGGAGATTGGCCGAGCAGTCGACGCCGGCGTGAAAGCGCTGGTGCTTCGCGTCGACAGCCCCGGCGGATCCGTGCTCGCGTCCGAGCGCATCCGGCAAGCACTGCTTCAGGCGAAGGCGCGGAACATCCCGATTGTGGTGTCGATGGGCAATGTCGCCGCTTCCGGCGGCTATTGGGTCGCGACCCCCGCCAACTTCATCTACGCCGAACCGGGAACGATCACCGGCTCGATTGGCGTGTTCGGCGTGCTTCCGAGCTTCGAAGGCGCGCTGCAGAAGCTCGGCCTCGGTGCCGATGGCGTGAAGACGACGCCGCTGTCCGGCGAGCCCGACCTGTGGCATGGGCCGTCCGCTGAAGCCGACCAGCTGATCCAGACCGGCGTCAACGCGACGTATGCGCGGTTCCTTAGCCTCGTCGCGCAGTCGCGGAAGAAGACCCCGCAGCAGGTCAACGAGATCGCGCAGGGCCGGGTGTGGGACGGCGGTTCCGCCCGCCAGATAGGCCTCGTCGACGGCTTCGGCGGCATGGAGGAAGCCATCGCCAAGGCGGCGCAGCTGGCGAAGCTCGGCGACGAGCGGCGAGTCCGTTATTTCGAGGCGCCGAAGGGCTTCAAGCAGGAACTGATCGATTCCATCGCGTCAGAGGAAAGCGACGCGAACGCAGCGCCGCAGGACGCGTTCGCCTCCCTCGCTCGAGCGCCGCAGCAGCAGCTTGCGGCTGCCATGGCGGAGGTGCGAGCCATCCTGAACGGCCCGAGCATCCAGGCGCGCTGCGTGGAATGCGCGCCGGCGGCGCCGGTGCGGGCGCAGGCCGACGTCAGTCTGCTCGATGTCCTCAAGGCCTGGCTATCCTGATCGGGCACGACCACTAAGCACACCAAGTTTCGTCCAAGGGGGGACCGATGTTCATTCGTTTTGCCGCGCTGCTGCTCGCCAGCAGCGCCGTTGCCGCAGCGCCAAGCACTGCACAGAGCACAATAACCGAGCGGTCCGTGTCGGCACATCAGACCTTCCTCGCCAGCGATGCGCTGCAAGGGCGCGGAAGCGCGACCCGCGACGAAGCCATCGCTGCGGCTTATGTGGCGTCTCAGTTCCAGTCCTACGGACTGGTGCCGGCACCGGGCATGGACGGCTATCTTCAACAGGCCACGGTGATCCGGACACGGCTGGACGGCGCGCCGTCCATGACGGTCGGCGGAACGCCGATTGCCGCGCCGACGCTGATCCTGGCGTCGGGCAATGCGGTGTCCGGGCCGCTCACGATCATCAGTTCCGCCGACCCGGCCAAGCTGCCGAGTGCCCCGGTCGTGCTCGTCACCGACCCGGCAGCGGATGCCCGCGCCCTGTTCGGCGCCGCGGCGCGTAAAAAGGTCAAGCTGCTGCTGTTGCCGGAAACCGAGGCCAGCCGCGGGCTGCTCGGGATGGTCGGCGGCCAGGCTCGGCTTCCGACATATCTGGAGGGCAAGGCGCCGGAAGGTGAAGTGACGCTTGCGCTGGTCCCGGCGTCGGCACTGGCGCTGATGGCGAGCAAGCCTGAGGCGGCGGTCGAGCTCAAGGTGCCGGTGAAGCTGGAAAAGGCAATCACCACCAACGCGATCGGCTATCTGAAGGGCAGCGATGCGAAGGCAGGCACGATCCTGCTGAGCGCGCACCTCGACCATCTCGGCGTCCGGGCAGACGGGACGATCATGCACGGCGCGAACGACGATGCGTCGGGCACGACGGCGGTAATGGAGCTGGCGAAAACCCTGGCGGCGGGCAAGAAGCCGCGGCGCAGCATCATCTTCGCAGCCTTCGGCAGCGAGGAGCTGGGCGGATTCGGATCGACTTTTTTCGCCGAGCATCCGCCGGTGCCGCTCACTCAGATCGTCGCCAATCTCTCGTTCGAGATGATCGGCGCGCAGGATCCCAAGCTGCCGAAGAACAATTTGATGATGACGGGGTTCGAGCGCTCCACCCTGGGTCCGGCCCTGAAGAAGCAGGGCGGGCTGGTCGCGCGTGACCCCTATCCCGAGCAGCGGTTCTTCGAGCGATCGGACAATTACTCGCTCGCCTTGAAAGGCGTGGTTGCGCACACGGTGTCGGGCTGGGCGGTGGTGCCGACCTATCACAAGCCGGACGACACCAACGCCAAGCTCGACATCCCATTCATGACGGCGGCTATCCGCTCGCTGGTCGCGCCGATGCGCTGGCTGGCGAACAGCCGCTTCGTGCCGAGCTGGACGCCGGGCGGCAAGCCGGAGAAGCGCTGAGCAGCGCGTCTGCGCAGCCGGTCAGATGTGGATCGGCTTGCCTGTGACTGCCATCGCCGCTTCCTTGAGCGCTTCCTCGTGCGTCGGGTGCGGGTGGCAGGTGTAGGCGATGTCTTCGGATGTCGCGCCGAACTCCATGGCCAACGCCGCTTCGCCGATCATCGTCCCCGCAACCGAGGCGATGACCCAGACGCCGAGCACGCGATCCGACTTGGCGTCGGCGATGACCTTCACGAAGCCGTCCATCTCGCGATTGGTCTTGGCCCGGCTGTTGGCGAGCATCGGGAACTTGCCGACCTTGATCTCGCCGCCGGCCTTCGCCTCTTCTTCGGTGAGGCCGACACCCGCGATTTCCGGCATGGTGTAGACCACCGACGGGATCACCGCGTGGTTCACGATGCCGGTCTGGCCGGCAATATTCTCCGCGACCGCGATGCCTTCGTCCTCCGCCTTGTGGGCGAGCATCGGACCCGGGATGACGTCGCCGATCGCCCAGATGCCCGGCACCGAGGTGCGGAAGTCGTGGTCCGTTTCGACCTGGCCACGCTTGTTGAGCTGGAGCCCGGCCTTTTCGAGGCCGAGGTTCTCGGTGTTCGGCTTGCGACCGATCGACACGAGGACGACGTCTGCCTCGATGGTCTCGGCCGCGCCGCCGGCGGCGGGCTCGACGGTCAGCGTCACGGTGTCGCCGTTGCGCTCGGCCTTGGTGACCTTGGTCGAGAGCTTGAACTCGAAGCCCTGCTTCTTGAAAATCTTTTTGGCTTCCTTGCGGACGTCGCCGTCGAAGCCCGGCAGGATCTGGTCGAGGAACTCGACGACGGTAACTTCGGCGCCGAGGCGCTTCCACACCGAGCCGAGCTCGAGCCCGATGACGCCGCCGCCGATGACGACCAGGCGCTTGGGCACCTGCGCCAGCTCCAGCGCGCCGGTGGAATCGACGATCCTCTCCTGATCGACGGTGATGCCGGGCAGCTGAGTGACCGACGATCCGGTGGCGATGACGATGTTCTTGGCGCGGACCGTGCGACCGGCAACGGTGACGGTGTCGGCGCTCTCGAATGTCGCATGGCCCTTCAGCCACTCGACCTTGTTCTTCTTGAACAGGAACTCGATGCCGCCGGTCAGGCCCTTGATCGCTTCGATCCGGGTCGCGTGCATCTGGCCGAGGTCGAGCTCGACGTTCGAAGCCTTGACGCCCCATTTGGCGAGCGTGCCGTGCGCGGCCTCCTCGAACAGCTCGGACGCGTGGAGAAGCGCCTTTGACGGAATGCAGCCGACGTTGAGGCAGGTCCCGCCGAGCGTCTCGCGGCTTTCGGCGCAGGCGGTCTTCAGGCCGAGCTGCGCGGCGCGGATCGCCGCGACATAACCGCCGGGGCCGGCGCCAATCACCAGGACGTCGAAATCGTAATCAGCCATCGTTCTCTTTCGGGAGGAAAATGTGTCGGGCGCGACATAAGGGGCCGCAGCGCCTGAATCCACCCACCTGTGCCAGCCGCGCCGACGGCAAGGGTTAGATGTTGCCGCATTGCTCTTCGTCTGCGACTGAACATTGGATTGGAGACCAGCACGCGTGACTTACAACGACAGCTTTCAAGACCGGATCAGGAATGCGGCCGAGGCGCGGGAGAAAGCGCTCGCCAGGCTGAAGGCCAAACCGCCGATGGACGAGAAGGTCGTGGCGGAGCGCAAGGCGCGGCAGGAGCAGCGCGAAGCCAAGGCCGCCGAAAAGTCCGCCGCCAAGAAAGCCGCGCGCGAAGCCGAGGCTGCGGCCAAAGCCGAAAGGGCCGCTGCCCCGCCGCCACCTACCGAAGAAGAGCGCAAGGCCGCGCGCGACGCGAAATATGCGGCCCGAAAGGCCCGCAAGTAGCCGCCCAACGATGAAAATGCGCGAACTGCTCGGCACGGCCAGGGTGCCGGGCGGCGAGGAACTGCGCCTGTTCCGGCGAGACCGCGATTTCATGATCGTGCTCGACCGCAACGAGCTGATGAACAGCCGGATGAGCGGGTCGGAGGAAGCGCTCGCGTCCTTGACCTGGGAGCGGCTGAAGAACCGCAGCAATCCGCGCCTGCTGATCGGCGGCTATGGCATGGGGTTCACGCTTCGGGCCGCCCTCGCGGTGCTTCCGGACCAAGCGACGGTGGTGGTTTCGGAACTGGTCCCGGAGATCATCTCCTGGGCACGCGGGCCGATGGCGGAGCTGACTGCGGGCTGCCTCGACCACCCGCGGGTGACGGTAGTGGCGGAAGATGTCGCGGCGGTGATCGCGGCGGCGCGCGGCGAATATGACGCGATCCTGCTCGACGTGGACAACGGGCCCGATGGGCTGACGCGTGCCGGGAACGACCGCCTCTATTCGGCCCCCGGCCTCGCAGCGGCGAAATCGGCGCTCGTGCGCGGCGGGATCCTGGCAATCTGGTCCGCGGCCGACGACCCTGCCTTCACGAGAAGGCTCAACGCTAACGGCTTCGCCGCGAACCCGACGCAGGTCCGCGCCCGCAGCAACGGTAAAGGCGCGCAGCACACGATCTGGCTGGCGGAGAGCAAGTAAGTTGGTCTGCTGTCGAGGTTAAGCCGAGGTTCCGCTCGACCTAAAGGTCGATCAGCAGCCGCGTCGGGTCCTCGATCGCTTCCTTGACGCGCACCAGGAACGTCACCGCTTCGCGGCCGTCGATTAGGCGGTGGTCGTAGCTTAGCGCGAGATACATCATCGGCCGGGCGACGATCTGGCCGTCCTTGACCACCGGCCGCTCCTCGATGCGGTGCATGCCGAGCACAGCGGATTGCGGCGGGTTGATGATCGGCGTCGACAGCAAAGAGCCGAACACGCCGCCGTTTGAGATGGTGAAGGTGCCGCCGGTCATCTCGTCCATGGTCAGCGTGCCTTCCTTGGCGCGCTTGCCATAATCGGCGATGGTCTTCTCGATCTCGGCGAAGCTCATGGCGTGAGCATTGCGGACCACCGGAACGACGAGGCCCTTCGGCGCCGACACCGCCACCGAGACATCGAGATAGTCGCGATAGACGATCTCGTCGCCTTCGATGCTGGCATTCACCGACGGCACGTCCTTGGCGGCGAGCGCGCAGGCCTTCACGAAGAAGCCCATGAAGCCGAGGCGGATGCCGTGCTTCTTTTCGAACAGGTCCTTGTAGCGGGCGCGCGCCTCGATAACGGCGGTCATGTCGACGTCGTTGAAGGTGGTCAGCAGCGCGGCGGTGTTCTGCGCGTCCTTCAGGCGCTTGGCGATCGTCTGGCGGAGGCGCGACATCTTCACGCGCTCTTCGCGGCGCTCGCCGCCGGTGGACGTGGCAGGCCTCGCCTGCTGCGTTGCGGGCGCTGGAGCAGGCGCTGCCGGAGCCTTCGCCTCCGGCGCTTGCGACTTCTGCGCCTGAGCGGCGGCAATCACGTCGTCCTTGGTCAGGCGGCCATCCTTGCCGGTGCCCTTGATCTTGGTCGGGTCGACATGATGCTCGAGCACCGCTCGGCGCACCGCCGGGGACATGGTCATCACGCCTTCGTCGGACGCCGAGGTTTCGCCGCCCTGCTCGGCAGGTGCCGGCTCCGGCGCGTTCTCGGTGCCGCGCAGCTGAGGGTTCTCGCCCGCACCGGCGGGGTTGGTGGCCGTCGAGGCGGCGCCGACCTCCGCGGCCGAGCCTGCTTCGTTAATTCGGGCAATGATGGCGCCGACCGCGACATTGTCGCCCTCGTTAGCGAGCTGCTCGCCCATCACGCCGGCGATGGGCGAAGGCACTTCGACGCTGACCTTGTCGGTTTCCAGGCTGGCGATCGCTTCGTCGGCGGCGACCGCCTCCCCCGGCTTCTTCAGCCACTGCGCAAGCGTGCCTTCGGTGATCGATTCCCCGAGCGCGGGGACTTGGACGTCGGTGGCCATGTCTTTCCCTTATTCCGCCGCCACGGCGTTTGCCGGGCTGCTATGGCCGAGCGCAGCGGCGATCAAGGCCGCCTGCTCCGCCGCGTGCCGCTTCGCAAGGCCAGTCGCCGGCGAGGCGCTGGCGCCGCGGCCCGCATATTGCGGGCGCATTCCGGCAAATCCGGCGTCGGCGAGGCATTGTTCGAGATAGGACTGGATGAACATCCAGGCGCCCTTGTTCTTTGGTTCTTCCTGCGCCCAAACGAGACCTTCGAGATTGGGCATCGCCTTGAGGCGCTTGACCAGAGGCTCGGACGGGAACGGATAAAGCTGCTCGATGCGAATAACCTCGACCCCAAGATCGCCGCCCGCATCGCGCGCTTCCATCAGCTCATAGCCCAGCTTGCCCGAGCACAGCACGAGCCTGCGGGTGTCGCCCTGGGCCGGCGGGTTGAGGTCCGAGACGATCCGCCGGAAATGACTTTCGCCGGTGAAGTCGGCCGCGCTGGATACGGCAAGCTTGTGGCGAAGCAGCGATTTGGGCGTCATCAGCACCAAGGGCTTGCGGAAGTCGCGGCGCATCTGCCGGCGCAGGATGTGGAAATAGTTCGCCGGCGTGGTGCAGTTGGCGACCTGGATATTGTCCTCGGCGCAATGGGCCAGATAGCGCTCCAGCCAGGCGTGGCTGTGCTCGGGCCCCTGCCCTTCATAGCCGTGCGGCAACAGCATCACGAGGCCGCTTGCGCGCAGCCACTTCGACTCCCCGCTGACGACGAACTGGTCGATGATGGTCTGCGCGCCGTTGGCAAAGTCCCCGAACTGCGCTTCCCACAGAACCAAGGTCTTCGGGTCTGCGAGCGAATAGCCATATTCAAACCCGAGCACGCCGAACTCGGATAGCGGGCTATCGCGGACTTCGAAGCGGCCGCCCTCGACGTGGCACAAGGGAATATATTTGCCGCCGGTCTGCTGATCGACCCAGACGGCGTGGCGCTGGCTGAAGGTGCCGCGGCCACTATCCTGGCCGGACAGGCGAACCGACTGACCCTCCGCAATCAGGCTGCCGAAGGCGAGCGCTTCGGCCGTCGCCCAGTCGAAGCCCTCGCCCGTTTCAAACATCTGCTTTTTCGCGTCGAGCACGCGCTGCAGCGTCCGGTGGATGTTGAAGCCTTCCGGCACGGTCGTGAGCAGGCCGCCGAGCTTCTTGAGCTCATCATCGCCGATCGCAGTCTCGACGTTCCGCCGCCCAAGTTCCGGCTCGCCCGGTCGGCCGAGACCCGCCCAGCGGCCCTCGAACCAGTCTGCCTTGTTCGGCAGGTACGAGGTGCCCGCCGCGAACTCCTCTTCGAGGTGCGCGACATATTCCTTGGTGTGATTGTCGATCCATGCCTGGTCGACGATGCCTTCGTCGATCAGCCGCTGGCCGTAGAGCGTGCTGATCGGCGGGTGCTTCTTGATCGCCGCATACATTTGCGGCTGCGTGAAGCTCGGCTCGTCGCCCTCGTTGTGACCGAAGCGGCGGTAGCACCACATGTCGATGACGATGTCGCGGCCGAACTTCTGGCGGAACTCGGTCGCGACCTTGCAGCAGAAGGTGACCGCTTCCGGATCGTCGCCGTTGACGTGGAAGATCGGCGCCTGGACGCCCTTGGCGACATCGGACGGATAGGGCGACGAGCGCGCGAACTGCGGGCTGGTCGTGAAGCCGACCTGGTTGTTGATGATGAAGTGGATCGTGCCGCCGGTGCCGTAGCCCGGGAGGCCTGAGAAGCTGAGGCATTCCCATACCACGCCCTGCCCCGCGAAGGCGGCGTCGCCGTGAAGGATCATCGGCAGCACGGTCTTGCCCTCGGCATCACCGTTGATCGTCTGCACCGCGCGCGCCTTGCCGAGTACGACCGGATCGACCGCTTCGAGGTGCGACGGGTTGGGGAGCAGCGTCAGGTGGACCTTGGTGCCGTCGAATTCGCGATCGGACGAGGTGCCGAGGTGATATTTCACGTCGCCCGAACCGCCGACATCAGCCGGGTTCGTCGCGCCGCCTGCGAACTCGTGGAAGATCGCCCGGTACGGCTTGCCCATGACGTTGGACAGGATGTTCAGCCGGCCGCGGTGGGCCATGCCGATGTCGATCTCCTTGACGCCCATCAGGCCGCCATATTTGATCACCGCTTCGAGCGCCGGGACCGCGCCTTCGCCGCCGTCGAGACCGAAGCGCTTCGTCCCGACATATTTGCGGGCGAGGAACTTCTCCCACTGCTCCGCCTGAATGACCTTGGCGAGGATCGACTGCTTCCCTTCGGGCGTGAAGCTGACCTCGGCGTCCTTGCCCTCCATCCGCTCCTGGAGGAAGCGACGCTCATCCAGGTCGTTGATGTGCATATATTCGAGGCCGATGTGGCCGCAGTAGTTGGCCTGCAGCACGGCGACGATTTCGCGAACCGTCGCGGTCTCAAAGCCGAGCACGCCACAGATGAAGATCGGCCGATCCAGGTCGTTGGGACCGAAGCCATGATATTCCGGGGTCAGGTCGGCCGGGATGTCGCGCCGGGACATGCCGAGCGGATCCAGGCTCGCCGCGAGATGCCCGCGCACGCGGTAGGTGCGGATCAGCATCATCGCCCGGATGCTGTCCTCCGCGGCGCGGCGGATGTCGTCGCCGGAAGCTCCGGCTGCAGCGGCGCGCTCCGAGACGGCTTTCTTCACCTTCTCGATCGTCGCCTGCGTCGGGTCGAGGCCGACATTCAGGTCGTCGAGTTCCTCGAGCGGCCAGTTCGGCCGTTCCCAGCTGGGTCCCGGCTCCTGTTCGAACATCAGGGCTTGGTCGTCGGACATTTTACGCTGTTGCCAGCAACTCCTTGAGCGTGGTGCCGAGCTCAGATGGGCTCGGGGACACTGTGATTCCAGCCGCTTCCATCGCCGCGATCTTGCTTTCGGCGTCACCCTTGCCGCCCGAGACGATGGCGCCGGCATGGCCCATGCGGCGCCCAGGAGGCGCGGTTCGGCCGGCGATGAAGCCGACGGTCGGCTTCCTGCGGCCGCGCTTCGCCTCGTCGGCGAGGAACTGCGCGGCTTCCTCTTCGGCGCTGCCGCCGATCTCGCCGATCATGATGATCGACCTTGTCTCGTCGTCCGCCAGGAACATCTCGAGGATGTCGATGAACTCGGTGCCCTTCACCGGATCGCCGCCAATACCGACGGCGGTGGTCTGTCCAAGGCCCTCGTTCGACGTCTGGAAGACCGCTTCATAGGTCAGTGTACCGGAGCGGCTGACGACGCCGACGCTGCCCTTCTTGAAGATGTTGCCGGGCATGATGCCGATCTTGCACTCCTCAGGCGTCAGAACGCCGGGGCAGTTCGGCCCGATCAGCCGCGACTTGGAGCCCGAGAGAGCGCGCTTGACCTTCACCATGTCGAGCACCGGAATGCCTTCGGTGATGGCGACGATCAGCGGCACTTCGGCGTCGATTGCCTCAAGGATCGAATCCGCGGCGAACGGCGGCGGAACGTAGATGACCGAAGCGTCGGCCCCGGTCTTCTCCACCGCCTCGTGGACCGTGTTGAACACCGGCAGGCCCAGGTGCGTCGTTCCGCCCTTTCCGGGTGTCACGCCGCCGACCATCTGCGTGCCATAGGCGAGCGCCTGCTCGGTATGGAAGGTGCCTGTCTCGCCGGTCATCCCTTGCGTGATGACCTTGGTGTTGCGGTTGACGAGAATGCTCATGCGAGGCTGCCGTCGATCTGCTTGCAGGCTTCAAGCAGTTCCTTGACCGCGTCGACGCTGACCTGGAAGTTCTGCTTGGCTTCGTCGTCGAGCGCGATCTCGACTACTTCCTCGACACCGTTGGCGCCGATGACGGTCGGCACGCCGACGTAGAGGCCGTCGAGGCCATATTTGCCCTCGACATAGACGGCGCAGGGCAGGATGCGCTTCTGGTCACGAAGATAGGCTTCGGCCATCGCAATCGCGCTGGTCGCCGGTGCGTAAAAGGCCGAGCCGGTCTTGAGCAGGCCGACGATCTCGCCGCCGCCGCCGCGGGTACGCTTGACGATCTCGTCGATCTTTTCCTTCGACGACTTGCCCATCTTCACCAGGTCGTCGACCGGGATGCCGCTGACAGTGGTGTAGCTGGTAACCGGGACCATCGTGTCCCCGTGGCCGCCGAGCACGAACGCGTTGACGTCGCGAACGCTGACGTCGAACTCTTCGGCGAGGAAGGTCGCGAAGCGAGCGCTGTCGAGGACGCCGGCCATGCCCACGACCTTGTTGTGCGGAAGGCCGGAGAATTCGCGGAGCGCCCACACCATCGCGTCGAGCGGGTTGGTGATGCAGATGACGAAGGCGTCGGGGGCGTGCTGCTTGATGCCTTCGCCGACCGTCTTCATCACCTTCAGGTTGATGCCGAGCAGGTCGTCGCGGCTCATGCCCGGCTTGCGCGGCACACCGGCGGTGACGATGATCACGTCGGCACCGGCGATATCGGCATAGTCGTTAGTGCCAGTGAGCTTGGCGTCGAAGCCGTCGACCGGGCCGCACTGGCTGATATCGAGCGCCTTGCCCTGCGGAATGCCCTCGGCAATGTCGAACAGGACGATGTCGCCGAGCTCCCGCATCGCGGCGAGGTGAGCAAGGGTTCCGCCGATCATTCCGGCGCCAATCAACGCAATCTTCCGACGAGCCATTTGCGGTCAGCTTCCTTGTGCAAATTTCTGAGGCCG
Source organism: Sphingomicrobium sp. (assembly GCA_036563485.1). Lineage (NCBI taxonomy): Bacteria > Pseudomonadati > Pseudomonadota > Alphaproteobacteria > Sphingomonadales > Sphingomicrobiaceae > Sphingomicrobium > Sphingomicrobium sp. The sequence continues at coordinate 448,562 of DATCMI010000001.1, forward strand.
CGCCGAGGACCGGCGCTGGATTGGCGGCGCTCTAGACCCCTCAGCCGTGGGGTTCAACCGCCCGCCCCGCCGCGGCGTTCCGCAACTGCGGCGCGGCTGAACCGTTACAGCGCCGACGCGCCCCTGAGCGCACACACAGGAGAGACGACATGAAGAAGCTGGTGTTGATGGCCGGCGCCGCGCTGATGGTCTCGGCAGCTCCGGCACTCGCCAAGCCTCCGCACACGGGCGGCAACGGCAAGCATGCGCAGATGAAGCATGGCAGCTACAAGGCGATGAAAAGCGGCAAGAGCAGCCGCGGCCTTATCACGACCGATCGCTACGGCCGCCTCTACGCGCTCGACGCGCGCGGCAGCTGCCCGCCGGGCCTTGCGAAGAAGAACAACGGCTGCATGCCGCCGGGCCAGGCCAAGAAGATGTACAACGTCGGGCAGCGGTACAACCGCAACTTCGGGACAATGTGGAACTACGACCAGATCCCCGATTACCTGCGCAACCAGTACACCTTCGATCCGTATGACCGTTATTATTACGGCAACGGCTACCTATATCAGGTGGACCCGAAGACCCTGCTGGTCCAGCAGGTCATCAGCGCGCTGCTTCGCTAAGCCGCTCCTGGTGATCGAAAAAAGGCCGTTCGGCAGGTGCCGGGCGGCCTTTTCTTCTGCGCTTGCCGCGTGCTAGCGGCGCTGCAGTCCAAGGAGTTTCTCGTGGCGGAATTCACGCTTCCCAAGAACAGCAAGATCACCAAGGGCCGCGACTATAAGGCGGAAAGCGGCAAGCGCCTGAAGACGTTCAAGATCTACCGCTACGATCCCGACAGCGGCGCCAATCCGCGCTACGACAAATATACGATCGACCTCGACAAGACTGGGCCGATGGTCCTCGACGCGCTGATCCGCATCAAGAACGAGATCGACCCGACCCTGACCTTTCGCCGCTCCTGCCGCGAAGGGATTTGCGGGTCCTGTTCGATGAACATGGACGGCCGCAACGGCCTGGCCTGCACGACGGCGATCGAGGACCTGAAGGGCGAGGTGCGGATCACGCCGCTGCCGCACATGGAAGTCGTCAAGGACCTCGTGCCCGACCTGACCCACATGTACGCTCAATATGCGTCCATCCAGCCGTGGCTGAAGACGGCGTCGCCGGCGCCGTCGCGCGAGCGGCTTCAGTCGCCCGACGACCGCGCGCAGCTCGACGGGCTTTACGAGTGCATCCTGTGCTTCTGCTGCTCGACCAGCTGCCCAAGCTATTGGTGGAATGCCGACCGTTTCCTCGGTCCGGCGATCCTCCTCCAGGCCTATCGCTTCCTGGCCGACAGCCGCGACGAAGCCACAGGCGAGCGGCTCGACCAGCTCGAGGATCCGTATCGCCTGTACCGCTGCCACACGATCATGAACTGCGCGAACGTGTGCCCCAAGGGCTTGAACCCGGCAAAGGCGATCGCGGAGACTAAAAAGCTCATCGCCGAACGGGTCGGGTGAGCGACGCTCCAGCCGGCAACCCGGGCTCGGCCGATGCAGCGGGGGTTCCGGTCGGCGCGAAGCCGGACGCGGACAACCCCGGCTGGTTCAGTTGGGGCGACTTCCCGCGCGGAAGCTTTGCCGCGGCGACCGGGCGGCTGCTGTTCAAGCCCGACGGGCCGAGCCGCGCGATCTGCCGCATGTTCCCGACCGAGCAGCACATGAACATGGGCGGCTCGCTGCATGGCGGGTCGGTGATGAGCTTCATCGACATGTCGATGTTCGCCGGCGGGCTGTGCGCCGGCATGTCGCCCGGGCACTTCGTCACGCTCGACCTGACGACGCATTTCCTTGCCCGTGGGAAGCCCGGCACCCCGCTTGATGCTCATGTCGAGTTGGTGCGCGAAACGCGCGGCCACTCCTTCCTGCAAGGCGTCGTCAGGCAGGATGGCGAAGCCTGCTACAGCTTCAGCGGCACATTGAAGCGCGTCAGCCCGCGGCCGACCCGTACGGACGCATGACGGGCCCGGTCCGGGCTGCCTATGATCAGCTCGTCGCTGCGCGCGAACTGAAGCGCGATCCGGCCCAGGAGCGCGCGGTTGTGGCGCTCGACCAACTAGCCGCGAGCTTCGAGCAAAAGCGTGGGTTGCTCGCGCGGCTGCGCGGCAAGCCCAGCAAGGGTCCCGCTGGCGCGTACCTGTGGGGCGGCGTTGGGCGCGGCAAATCCATGCTGATGGACCTTGCGTTCGAGCATATCGCCGCCGAGCCGAAGCGCCGCGTCCACTTTCATGCATTCATGCTGGAAACGCATGCGCGGCTAAGGGTGGCGCGCGAACGGCACGAAGGCGACCCGATCGAACCGGTCGCCGAGGAGATAGCAGCCGGCGCGAGGCTGCTGTGCTTCGACGAGATGCAGGTCACCAATCCGGCCGATGCGATGATCCTGTCGCGGCTGTTCGGGAAGTTGCTCGACCATGGGGTGAAGGTCGTCACGACGTCGAACCGGCCGCCGCAGGACCTGTACAAGGGCGGCCTCAACCGCGAGCTGTTCCTGCCCTTCATCGGCCTCATCGAGCAACGCATGCTGCTCGTCGCGGTGGACGGGCCGACAGATTACCGGCTCGAGCGCCTCAGCGGGGTACACGTATGGCATGTGCCGAACGGGCCTCAGGCCACCGCGGCTTTGAGCCAGGCGTTCTTCCAGCTGACCGACTATCCGGTCGAGGACCGCGCCAAGGTGCCGGCTGAAGATATCGATCTCGGCGGCGGCCGCACGCTTCACGTGCCGAAGAGCCTGAAGGGCGTCGCCGTCTTCTCATTCAAGCGGCTGTGCGGCGAAGCCCGCGGCGCGGCTGATTATCTGGCGGTCGCCCGACGTTACCACACGGTCATTCTGGTAGGGATCCCGGTGATGGGAGCCGACATGCGCAACGAAGCCGCGCGCTTCGTGACACTGATCGACGCGCTGTACGAACATAAGGTCAAGCTGCTCGCGTCGGCGGATGCGGAGCCGTCCGGGCTCTACCCTTCAGGGGACGGCAGCTTCGAATTCCAGCGCACCGTCAGCCGCCTCGAGGAAATGCGAAGCGCCGATTACCTCGCGGAAGGGCACGGCGCCCCCGGCTAAGCGGACGCGCTTTCCCTTGCGACTTCGAGCACCTCTTGTGCGTGCTTCGGGACCTTCACCTTGCGCCATGCCTTGAGCACTCGGCCGTCGGCGCCGATCAGGAAGGTCGCGCGCTCCATGCCCATATATTTGCGGCCGTACATGGATTTTTGGACCCAGGTGCCGAACGCATCGGAGATGGTGCCGTCCTCGTCCGAGGCGAGCGGAACGGTAAGATCGTATTTGGCGATGAACTTATCATGCTTCGTCATGGCGTCGCGGGAGACCCCGACCACCTTGACGCCGGCCTTCGCATAATCGGCGGCAAGCGCAGTGAAGTCCTGCGCTTCGCGCGTGCAGCCGGAGGTGTCGTCCTTGGGATAGAAATAGAGCACGAGCGGCTGGCCCGGCGACGCGAGATCGATGCTGCTGCCGTCGCTTGTCGTCACCGTCAGTGCCGGCGCGCGGTCGCCTTCGTTCACCATCTCAGCCGTTCCTCCTGATGCCGTCCCAGAGTTCCCGGATGCTTTGCCGGGCCGCATCATGCTCGGCAAGCAGCTCATCCCAGCTTGCGACCCCGCAAGCGTCCGCAACGAGCTGCCAAGTGTCGGGAGTCGGCTTCACGTCGCGCGGTGCGACGAGCCGCATCATCACCAGCATTCGCGACAACAACTTTAGCGCATTGACAATATTTGCCTTGACCAAACCTTCAGCGGCAAGCGCCTCGAGCGCGACTTCGAGGCGGGGTGACAGACCGACGTGTTTGGTGAGCTGGAGCACGTGCGTCGCGAACTCGAGGTCGACAAGTCCGCCCGGCCCGAGCTTCACGTCCAGCGGTCCCTGCGCAGGCTTGTGACGCTCCATGTCGGCCCGCATCTTCGCCGCGTCGGCCGCCACCTTTGAATAGTCGCGGGGCATGCAAAGTATCTGTTGGATGACGTCGGATGCCTGCGAGCGCGCCTCAGCGGAGCCGAACACAGGCCGGGCGCGGCAGAGCGCCATATGCTCCCACGTCCAGGCTTCCTCACGCTGGTAGCGTTCGAACGCATCGAGCGACACGCTGAGCATCCCTTGCGAGCCTTGCGGGCGGAGGCGGGTGTCGACCTCGTACAGCGGGCCAGCCGACGTCGCGACGCTCATTGCTGCGGTCACGCGGGTCGCCAGGCGATTGAAGTAATCGTTCGGTCCGAGCGGCTTGCGTCCGTCCGACGACCCGCCCTCCGCCGTATGAAGGTAGATGAGGTCGAGGTCGGAAGCATGCGTCAGCGCGTGCCCGCCAAGCCGGCCGAGCCCGAGCACGACGAGCTCGGCATCCGGGAATGTGCCATGCGCCTGCCGGAATTCGTCGCATGCCAGCTCACCCAATGCGACGAGCGTTCCTTCCGCGACACGGGCATAGCCTTCCGTCACTTCGAGCGGATCGCGGCGGCGGTCGACCAATTGGACACCGAGCGCGAACCTACGTTCGTTGACCAGCCGCCGCGCGCGATCGAGCGCAGCGTCGTAGGGATGGCCGCGCATCGCTTCAGTGATGGCCCCTGCGAACGCCTCCGCGCTGTCTGGCATCGAGAAGCTCGACGCGTCGAACAGGCCCTCGAACAGCTCCGGACGCCGGCCGAGCTGCTCCGCCAGAGCGGGGGCGTGGGCAAGCAGCTTTGCGAGCAGCTGCGCGAGGTCCGGCCGCGCCTGCAGCAGGCGGAAGAGATTGACGCCGCTCGATAGCCTCTCGACGATGTCGCTCAACCGGTTGAGCGCATGATCGGGCTGGGAGCCCGAGGCGACTGCCGACAGCAGTGCCGGGAGCATTGCCTCGAAGGCATCGCGTGCGGCTGGGGAGCGTAGCGAGCGCGCCCTGCCCGATCGCCAGATGGCGACATGGCGGGCGGCGGCCTCCGCATCGGTGAAGCCGATGTCCGACAGCTCGGATTTCAGGATTTCCGGATCGTTGGACAGGAGACCGCGATCGTCCGGCGCGAGGCTGTCGAAGATGCGCCCTGCCCGGTCCACGTGCGGGCGGACGAGGTCGAGCAGCTGGTCGCCGCTATGAAGGCCGTGCAGTTGCGCGACATGATCGAGCGCTGCGTTGTCGGCAGGAAGAAGATGCGTCTGCGCGTCCTCGACCATCTGCACGCGGTGCTCGATGGTGCGCAGGAGCCGGTAGGCGCCGGCAAGCTGCGCTGCCATATCCTCGCCGATGTGTCCGTCGCGGTGCAGCGCCTGGATAGCGTCGAGGGTCGCCGGCTGGCGCAGGCCTGGGTCCCGTCCGCCGTGGATCATCTGCTGGATCTGGATGAAGAACTCGACTTCGCGGATGCCGCCGCGGCCGCGCTTCAAATCATAGCCCGGGCCGATTTGTGCCCCTTGAGCGAAATGGTCGCGAATACGGGCGGAGATCTGCCGGACCTCGTCGATGACTCCAAAGTCGAGCGAGCGGCGCCAGACGAACGGGCGGATCGACTCAAGAAAGCGGTTCCCAAGCGCGATGTCTCCCGCCGCGGCGCGGGCCCGGATGAAAGCGGCGCGCTCCCAGGGCAAAGCGCTCGATTCATAATGCGATATGGCGGCGTCGACGGGCAGCGCAATTGGCGTGACTTCTGGCGAGGGCCGGAGGCGCAAGTCGACCCGCTCGACATAGCCGTCCGCGGTACGTTTCTGCAGGAGCTCAATGATCCGGCGAGCAATGCGCACGGCTGATTCCGCCGGCTCCTCGCGGGGACGGTGCGGCAGGCGCTGGGGATCGAACAGCAGCAGCAGGTCGACGTCCGACGAATAGTTCAGCTCGTGACTGCCGAGCTTGCCCATTGCGATCACCGCGAAGCCCTGCGGCTCGGCGTCGGGCACCCGCTCCGCGATCGCGGCGGCCACGGCCTGGTCGATGGCGTCATCGGCAAAGCACGACAGCAATTCGGTTACTTGCTCCAGCGACAGCTCGCCGCCGAGGTCACCAAGCGCAACTGCCAGGGCGAGCGCCCGACGGCGCTGGCGGAGACGCCGGTCGATCGGCTCTTCTTCGAAACCGCCGAGCGCCAGCCGGGCCGCGGCCATCGCCCCTTCATTCGCGAAGGCCGCTTCGATGTCGGGTCGAGCCGCGAGCGCTTCCCTCAGGAACGGGGAATGATCACGTGCGCGGCGGACCGCATCGGCGCGATCCATGGCGGGAGTGTTGCTCACGTGCGACTCACTGTCGGAATTCGATGTGGGTTGATCGCATCGGCACGCAACTTCCCGCGCTTGTCGCTCGTTGCAACCGCAATGAACCCTCAGCACGCAAATACGAAACTGCCTGAGCTCGATGCGCTCGATCGCAAGATCATCCGCGTCGACGTTCCGCCGTCGCACGCGGGCATCACCGCGGCGCTGCGCCGCGCATTCGAAGCGGCCGCCGCGGAACCCTCAGATGTCGATTTCAACGAACTTCTGCGCAAGCTGAACTAGCCCGCAAGCCGCCGCGCCTATTCGTGCTCGCGGCTGAGGTCGTCCACTTCGCCCATGATCGTCTGAAGCGCCGACTTGTCAGGGTCGGTCTTGTGCTGCCGCCGTGACGGCAGTTTGCCGCTGGACAGCAATTGTTCGAGCGCGACTCGGCCGCGCGCGACGCGGCTCTTGATCGTGCCGACCGCGCAGCCGCAGATTTCCGCCGCTTCTTCATAGGCGAAGCCACCTGCGCCGACGAGGATCAGCGCTTCTCGCTGCGGTTGCGGCAAGTGCATCAGCGCGCGCTGCATGTCGCCGAGTTCGACGTGTCGGTCCTGGCTCGCCGGAGCTGCCAGGATCTTCGCGGCGGTGATGTCGTCCCACTCGCCCTTGAACCGCGCGCGGCGCATCTGGCTGAGGAACAGGTTGCGCAGGATGATGAAGGTCCATGCGCGCATGTTGGTCCCGGCCTGAAAGCGCTTGCGCGCGGCCCACGCCTTGAGCAGCGTTTCTTGCACCAGATCGTCCGCGAGGTCGCGGCTGCCCGACAGCGAGCGCCCGAACGCGCGCAAGTGCGGGATTACCGAAGCGAGCTGATCCTTGAATTCCGGATCTGACAGCGGAACGGGTTCAGCCGAAGCGTCCGGCAACCGTTCCTGATCCTCATCCTCTGCCAAACTGGACCCCACCCTCAACATGCCCCGCGGCTGTGGCCGCGAGCGCTTTGATCACACATGAACCCGATTTGTGACAGGATCAGCTAAGGCCGACGAGCACGATGATCGTGAAGGCGATCACCACCAACGCGACGCCGAAGCCAAGCACATAACGAGTCATGCCCGGAGTCGACCCGGCACGGGCCTCGGTCGTGGTCTCCACCACAGAAGGTTCTACATGCCTTGGGTCTACCATTATGCTCTCGTCACGAAATCACAGTTCCATCGGCCAACGCGCCGACATGAACCGTGTTCCCGAAGGGGACGTCAGGCCGCCGGAACCGTCGCCGCGTCGAAGAACAAGGCCTGGGCGATCGCCGCCTTGACCGTCGAACGCTGGAACGGCTTCGTGATCAGGAAGGTCGGCTCGGGCCGGGTTCCGGTGAGCAGCCGCTCCGGGAAAGCGGTGATGAAGATCACCGGCACCGAGAATTCGGCGAGGATGTCCTTGACGGCATCGATACCGCTTGAATCATCGGCGAGCTGAATGTCGGCGAGAACGAGGCCCGGCGGGTGGCTCCGCGCCTGCGCGACCGCTTCATCACGAGTAACGGCGACGCCGGTAACATTGTGGCCGAGGTCGCGAACGATGGTCTCAATATCCATCGCGATGATCGGCTCGTCCTCGATGATCAGCACGTCGGCGAGCGTCTGCCGCTCGATTTCCTCGAGTGCTTCAGCAACCAGCGAGTCCACGTTCGACGGGCTGACGTCGATCAGATAGCCGGTCTCTTCGGACGAGAAGCCCTCAAGCGAGGTCAGCAATAGCGCCTGGCGCGACAGCGGAGTGATCCGTGAAAGCCGCGCCTGCGCGATTCCTTCGGCGCCGACCGGGCCGCTGGACGGCTCCTCGCCCTCCTCGACATTGGCGGTGGACCAGATTGCGTGGAAAGTACGGTAGAGGCCGAGCCGCGGATCGACATCGCGCGGAAATTCATCCGGCTGTGCGACAATGGCTTCGAGCGTCGCACGGACGAAAGCGTCGCCGTGCGCCTGGCTGCCGGTAAGCGCGCGGGCATAACGGCGCAGGAAGGGCAGGTGCGGGGCGAGTTCCTGACCAAGGGACATAATGTTGAAGTCTCCCTCGAAATGAATTTGCGGCGTCTTTGGCGAGACGCCCGGATTGTTGCAACCCTGGAAGAACTGACTGTGGCGTCGCCGCACCAACCCCCAAGATGTTGCGCATGAAGATTGCGCGGGTGTGGAACCAAGCACGGGCGATTTGGTTTCCGATGCGGTGCCGGTACGTTTCCGTGCTGATTTCAGCGCGGCGACCGGCGCCTTGCGTATCGTAACGGTGCATGTCGGTGGGAAGTCGTTGCACCGCTGAACAAGCTGAGTATGAGCGCGCCGAGAGAACCCGCGCTAGGGGGGACGAGGAGTTGAGTGCCAAAAAGGGAAGCGACACGGAGGGGACCGGCGATTCGAAGCGTCCCAAGAGGTCGAATGCTTCCGGCAATGTTGGTGGACGTGGCGGCGGTAAGCGCGGCGGCGATCTCGGCCGCGCGCTGCGCAGCGTCTATGACGATACGCTGCGCGAGCCGGTTCCTGACGATTTTCTCAGCCTCATCGGAAAGCTCGACTAGCTTCATCCGGGTGCCGGCGTGACGCTGGCCGAACGCTTCAGCCGCTTGCCGACGGCGGGCAAGCTGCTGGTCATGCTGACCGCCGTGCTGCTGCCCATCGGCATTGCGCTCATGTGGATGGGCGAGTCCGGCATCCGCCAAGCGAATGCCGCGCTTAAAGGCCGCGCCGACGACCAGGCGCGGTCCGCCGCCGAAAGCATGCAGGGCCTCATCGCACGCAACGCGCTGTCGCTGCGAATCGCCGCCAATGGGGCACTTGCCGCCGGGACCGCCGGCGCCTGCGAGCGAGCGGCCAACGCGCTGAGCACCGCACCCGGCGTCGCCCATACCTTCGAAATCGAAGACCGGGCCGGCAAGCCGATCTGCTCGGCTGGAACCGTCGGCGAAACCGGCAGCCTGCCCATCGCCGCTTCGGGGTCGATAGGGGTCCGCATTGCTCCGACGTTGGAGGCAGTCGCAGTTCGCGTCGGTGTCCCCGGCGGCATGGCGACCGCGCTGGTCCCGGTGGCGGAGCTGCGCCGATCGGCCCTGGATGCGCCCGGAGCGATCGAGGCGATCGTCCTTCACGACGGCGGGCGCGAGCTGCGCGTCCTTGGTGCTCCAAGCGAGCCGACACCGGCATTGAGGATGTCGGAGTGGAAAATTGGAGGCGACGACTTGTTCGCGCGGATCGGCACTGCCGATACGCAGCTCAGCGCTTATGACCGGTTGATCCTTCTCCTCCCGCTGCTGATGTGGATCGCGGCGGCGGCGGTGACGTGGATGGTAGTCAGCCGCGCCCTCGTGCGGCCGTTAAAGCGGCTGCAACGAGCGGTCCTTAGCTACCAGCCGGGGGAGCCGCTCGACCTGCCGCGCAAGGTTGGGCCTTCGACGGAGATCCAGGAGCTGCGCGACGCGTTCGGCCGTGCCGTCGCGCGCGTCGAAGAATCCGATGCGGAGATGGCCGGTGCTTTGGAAGGCCAGCGGCGCCTGGTCCGCGAAGTCCACCACCGCGTGAAGAACAACCTTCAGGTCGTGGCTTCACTGCTCAACATCCACGGCCGAAGCGCGACCACGCCCGAGGCGCGTTCCGCTTATGCCGGGATCAGCCGCCGCGTGGGTGCGCTCTCGATCGTCCACCGCAACCATTTTGCGGAGATGGAGGAAAGCCGCGGGATCGCGCTTCGGCCGCTGATCACTGAGCTGGCAGCCGAACTGCGCGCTAGCGCGCCGGAGCAGGCGCGGAGCATCACCATCGACCTTGAAGTGGAAAGCGCCAACACGACGCAGGACGTGGCGGTGGCGGTCGCTTTCCTGGTCACGGAAATCGTCGAATATTCCATGCTCAACTGCCCGACCGATCCGATCGAGGTGGCGGTGCGACGCACCAGCGAGCTGACGGCGCGGCTGACGATTGCAAGCGCGGTGCTGGTACCGGACGAGGAAGGCAGCGCAGACAAGGTGCAGTTCGAACGAATCGTCGGTGGCCTTGCCCGCCAGCTGCGCTCCCCCCTTGAGCGAAAGCTTGGGCGCTACAGCGTCGATCTGCCGGTCTTCCCGCGCGAATAGGTGCGAGCGCCAGCATCGTTACGGCAGCACCGAAAAAAGATTCGAAAAAGCGCGTTTTTGGTCGGAACTGATTTCGAAGAGAGCGCGTTATGCTGTTCGGATAGTGACCTTTTGCCCCCCCGCTCTCGCTATCCGCTTAAATGGGCCCAGAACCGCCAACCCTCCCCCCCCCCGGTGGCGCTTCTGGGCCCTCTTCTTTTTCAGGCACATCGACGTTCACTGAGGCGCGGCCCGCTTTGCGCGATGCGCGCCAGTGGGTGAGGCGAATGGCGAGGATCGCAAACTCGTACAGGCCGTAGAGCGGCACCATCATCATCAGCATCGAGACGGCGTCTGGCGGCGTCAGCACCGCCGCCACCGCCGCTGAGCCGACGATCGCGTAGCGCCGAGACTTTGCGAGCTGCTGGCGAGTTACGACTCCTGCACGCTCCAAAATCATGAGCAGGACCGGAAGCAGGAAGGCGGCGCCGAAGCCGAACAGGAAGCGGGTGACGAAGGTCAGGTAGTTGCCGACGCCGGGCAGCGCCTCCTGCGTGACCCCGCCGACTTCCCCCTGATAACCGAGCAGGAAGTGCAAGGCCCAAGGCATGGCTACGAAATAAGCGAAGCTCGCACCCGCCCCGAAGAACAACGGGGTCATCAACAGGAACGGCAGGAAGGCCTTTTTCTCACGGGCGTAGAGGCCTGGAGCGATGAACCGCCACATCTGCGTAGCGATCACCGGGAAAGCGATCATCAGCGCGGCGAACAGCGCGACCTTCACCTCGACGAAGAAGGCTTCGAAGATGTCGGTGTAGATGAGGCGGCCCTGCCCTGCCGCCAGCAGCGGCTGCACCAGCACGGAAAAGATGTCGCGCGCGAAATAGAGACAGACGAAGAAAGCGAGCGCGACCGCCGAGACCGACCAAAGCAAGCGCCGCCGCAGCTCGATCAGATGCTCGAGCAGCGGCTGTTTGGTGTCGTCTATATCCCTCACGGCAGCGGCCGCTGCTCGGGGGGCAGCTCGTCGCCTGGCTGGCTCTCGTCGAGCGGTAGCATCGGCTCGTTCACTTGCGGCGGCATCTCGTCGGGCGTGCCGGGTTCCGGATAATGCGCGTTCTGCGGGTGAAGGCGCATGATGCGCTCATTCTCCTCGCGCCACTTCTTCTCCATTTCCTCGAGTTCCGCCTCGCGGATCATATTCTCGATCCCGGCCGTGAAATGGCGCGCGGTGCCGCGGATCCGGCCGACCCAATAGCCGATCGTGCGCATGACCTTCGGCAGGTCCTTGGGGCCGATGAAGATCAGCGCCAGGACGGCGACAATGACGAACTCGGTGGAATCAACGCCGAACATGGCGCTGCCTTAGACGGATCAGCGGCGCTCGTCGTCCCGTCGCGGCGCGACACCTTCCTCCCGCCGCGCGCTGACGTCGATCGGGTCCTGGTCGCGGGCGAGGCGCGGTGGATCGTTGCGGCGCTCGTCCTCGTAGCGGCGGCGCTTTTCTTCTTCCTCGTCGCCCATGCCTTCCTTGAAGCTTTTCAGCCCCTTGCCGAGCTCGCCCATGACGCCGGAGATGCGTCCGGCGCCGAAGAGCAGCAGGACGATGACAAGGATGATGATCCAGTGACTGATACCGCCGAGACCCATGTGAAGCTCCTTCGCCGGGCTATCTAGGGCTCAGGCTCCTGACCGGCAATGGTCGGGATCGGCCGGAGAAGCCCGCTGACGAGGAGCGTAGCGCAGCCGCGTAGCTGACGCTACGCGCAAGCAAGCGACGCTGTTCAGCGGGCTTCTCCGGCCGACCGCGAAGCGGCGGGCGGACTAAGCCGCAGGCGGGCGTTAGCGGTCAGGAGCCTGAGCCCTCACCCTCCTCGTCGTCGCTTTCCAGTTGGAGCTGAAGGACCGCGTCGTCGAATGGGTCGAGAAGCCCCGCAGCCTTCAAGTCGTCGATGCCGGGCAGGTCACGGCGCGAGCCGAGGCCGAAGTGGGTCAGGAATTCCTTGGTGGTGGCATAAAGCAGCGGCCGTCCCGGCCCCTCGCGCCGACCGGCCGGGCGAACCCAGCCGGCGTCCATCAGCACGTCGAGCGTGCCCTTCGAGATCTGGACGCCACGGATCGCCTCGATTTCGGCGCGGCTGACCGGCTCATGATAAGCAACGATCGCCAGCGTCTCCGTCGCTGCCCGGGATAGCCGCCGCGGCTCCTCCCGAGTCCGACGCAGCAGGTGCGCGAGATCAGGCGCAGTCTGGAAGTGCCAGCGCCCGCCGCGCTCGACGAGCTCGACGCCGCGGCCTTCGTACAGGCCCGCGAGCTGGCCAAGCGCGGTCTTCACATCCCCCTCGCCGACATGCTCGGCGATCTCGTCGACGGTCAGCGGCTCGGCTGAAGCGAAGAGCGTCGCTTCGATCGCACGCACCAGATCGTCCATCAGGCCGCCACCTTGAGCTTGATCGGCGCGAACGCCTCCTCCTGCGCGATCTCGAGCCGGCCGCGCTTGGCGAGCTCGAGCGCTGCGAGGAAGCTCGAGGCCAGCGCGGAGCGGCGGAACTGCGGGTCGGCGCTCGGCGGAAGGAAGCTTTCAAGGAACGTCCATTCGACTGCCATGCCGATCATGCGCCCGACCCGCTCAATGGCTTCGTCGAGCGTCATCACGGCGCGGGCATGGACGATGTGCATCGCCGGAGCGGTGCGGGCGCGCACGGCGCCGTACGCCGCAAAGAGGTCGAAGTCGCGGACCTGCCAGGCGGCCTTGCGAACGAGCCTCAACCCCTCCGGCGCGCCGCGGACGAACACGTCGCGGCCGACGCGGTCGCGGCCGAGCAGCCGCGCGCCGGCTTCCCGCATGGCGTCGAGCCGCTGCAGCCGCATCTGCAGGCGCGCGGCGATTTCCTCGGGGCTTGGGTCCTGTTCCGGATCCTTCGGCAGCAGCAGGCAGGATTTGAGATAAGCGAGCCACGCCGCCATCACGAGATAATCGGCGGCAATCTCCAGCTTCAGGGCGCGCGCTTGGGCGAGATATTCGAGATATTGCTCGACCAGCTGCAGGATCGAAATCTGCGCGAGATCGACCTTCTGCGCACGAGCGAGGTTGAGCAAAAGGTCGAGCGGCCCTTCCCAGCCGTCGAGGGCCAGCGTCAACTCGTCCGACTGGCGGATCGGGCGCTCGTCGAAGTCCTCTTCCACAACGAGGAGACTACCATGTTTAGTGGCGTTGCGAAGCGCGCCACACACTCTGTTGTGGATAATTAGGCTTGGGCGAGCAAAGTGTCGCGCGTCGCGACCGCCTCCGCGAACTCGGCACCGTCCACCAGCACGCCGCCGACGCTTTCCATGGCCCGCGCAAGCCGAGCCATTCCGGCTTCACTTAGCTCCGGCAGGACCTCGGCAATGGCCATATTGTCCTCCAGCACGCCATTGCACGGAAGCGCGGCGTCGCACCCAGCGGCGACGCAAGCGGCGGCGCGCTCTGCCGGCGTTCCGCTGAGCGCATTCATGTTGCTGTCGTCGCTCATGAGGAAGCCGTCGAAACCGATCCGGTCGCGGATGATACTCTCGATGACGGTCGGCGACTGGCTCGCCGGCAGCTCGGCGTCCCATTCGGTGTAAACGACGTGCGCGACCATCGCCATGGGCGCGGATGCGAGCCGCTCGAAAGGCTCGAGGTCGATGGCGAGCTCCTCGGCGCTGGCCGTGACGATCGGCAGTTCGTGGTGGCTGTCGACCAAAGCGCGGCCATGACCCGGAATATGCTTGATGATCCCGACGACGCCCGCCGAGGCGAGGCCGTCGAGCGTAGCCCGGCCAAGCGCCGCCACCTGCATGGGATCGGAGCCGAGGGCGCGGTCGCCGATGATGTCGCTTGCGCCAGGCTGCCGCACGTCGAGCAGCGGAAGCGCATCGACGTTGACGCCGGCCGAACGCAGCATCAGCCCGATTGCGCGCGCATTCGCCCGCACCGCCTCGATCGCCGACGACGGTGCCGCCTGGTAGAGGTCCGCGAAGCGCTCCCCAGGGGGAAATTCGGGCCAGGCGGGCGGGCGCATCCGGGCGACGCGGCCGCCTTCCTGGTCGATCAGGATCGGCACATCATCCCGCCCCGACAGCTCGCGCAGCGAATCGGTGAGGCGGAGCATCTGCTCCTGGCTTTCGCAATTGCGGCGAAACAGGATGAAGCCAGCGGGATCGCAGTCGCGGAAGAAGGCGCGTTCGTCGTCGGTCAGCGCCGTTCCGGCAAAGCCATAGATCGCCGCCTGCATTATTGGGCGACGAAGCAGTTTTCGCCGGCAGCCTTGAGCGTGGCGCAGACCTGCCTGGCGTCGCCCGGCGAACCCGCGCCCGCGCGCAAGCGGATGCCGCCGGGGAACGGCACGATCATCTTGTTGAGCGCAGCGACGGTCGGGAAGCGCGAGGACAATGCCGTCCAGGCGCGCTCCGCCTGCGCCCGATTTGCGAAGGCGCCGAGCTGGACCACGCTTCCGGTGCCGCCGGTGGCCGTTAGGGCTGGCTTTTCCTCGACGCCAGGCTTCTTCGTCTCGTTGGCGGGAAGCGTTTTCGGCTCTTCCTTCGGCTGAACCTGGGTGCCGGCCGGAAGCTTGCTGGTATCCAGCTGGGCGTCGGGATCATGGCCGGCGCTTGTTTCGAACGCCGTCTGGCTGTCGCCGCTGATGTCGAGCCCGCCGGGGTTCGGGGGTTTGACCTTGTAAGGTGTCGCCGGTGCCCGGATCAGTTCCGGGGCGCCGCTGACCGGTGCGTCGCGGCGCCCGATCCAGAAGAAAGCCGCGGCGATGATCGCGACGGCGAGCAGGACGACTGCCAGTGCGGCGAGCATCTTGCGCGCCGAGAGGCCGCGCTGCTCGTCCTCGTCGTCGACCGGCTGCAGCCATGGCAGCTGTTCGTCATAGGCACGGGCGTCGCTCATCCTCAGCGCATCTCCTCGGCGGCCGCCACCCCCATCAGCGCGAGCCCGCTCCTCACGATTTGCCCGACGCCTTCGGCCAATTCCAGCCGCGCCCGCGAAAGTTGTGGATTGTTCTCAAGGAGGAAGCGGCGTTCCGGATCGTCGTTGCCGCGGTTCCACAGCGCGTGGAATTCGGCCGCGAGGTCGTACAGGTAGAAGGCGATGCGGTGCGGCTCGTGAGCCATGGCCGCGCCTTCGAGAACGCGCGGATATTGGGCGGCGCGCTTGACCAGCGCCAGCTCTTCCTCGCCCAGCAGCGACAGGTCGGCGGCTTCGGCCAGGCTCACCCCAGCGTCCGCGGCCTTGCGCTTCAGCGAGCTGATCCGCGCATGGGCGTACTGGACATAGAATACGGGATTGTCCTTCGACGCCTCGACGACCTTGGCGAAGTCGAAGTCGAGCGGCGTGTCGGCGCGCTTGGTCAGCATCATGAAGCGAACAACGTCCTTGCCGACCTCGTTCACGACATCGGCGAGCGTGACGAAATCGCCCGCGCGCTTGCTCATCTTGAACGGTTCGCCGTTGCGGAACAGGCGGACCATGTTGACCAGCTTGACGTCGAGATCGACCTTGCCGTCCGTCAGCGCCTTCACGGCCGACTGGACGCGCTTGACCGTCCCGGCATGGTCGGCGCCCCAGATGTTGACGAGGTGGTCGGCGTTCTGGGCCTTCTGCAGGTGGTAGGCAGCGTCGGCACCGAAATAGGTCCAGCTTCCGTCCGACTTCTTCATCGGCCGGTCCTGGTCGTCGCCGAACTGGGTCGAGCGGAACAGGGTCAGCTCAACCGGCTCCCACTCCTCGTGCGGGTCGATGCTTTTCGGGCGCTCCAGCGTGCCCTGGTAGACGAGCCCTTTTTCGCGCAGCAGCTCCATCGCGCGGTCGACGGCGCCCGACCGCTGCACTTCGGCTTCCGACGCGAAGATGTCGTGGTGGATGCCGAGAAGCGCGAGATCGTGGCGGATGAGGTCGAGCATCGCCTTGATCGCGGCGTCGCGGAACACCGGCAGCCACGTCTCCTCGGACGCCCCTACATGTTCGCTGCCATGTTCCGCTGCGAGCAGCACCGCGACGGGCTTCAAATAATCGCCGGGGTAGAGCCCTTCCGGGATGTCGCCAATGTCTTCGCCAAGAGCTTCGCGATAGCGAAGGTGCAGCGAGCGGGCGAGGATATCGACCTGGCCGCCCGCGTCGTTGACATAATATTCCTTAGTGACGCGGAACCCCGCCGCCTCGAGGATCCGGGCAAGGCTGTCGCCCACGACGGCCCCGCGGCAGTGGCCCATGTGCAGCGGGCCGGTCGGATTGGCCGAGACATATTCGACGTTCACCCGCTCGTTCGCCCCGGCCTTGGAGAGACCATATGCCTCCCCTTGGCTCAGGATCGTGCGAAGTTCGTCGCGCCAGGCATCGGGGTTCAGGCGAATATTGATGAAGCCTGGACCGGCGACTTCGACCGACGTCACCGGCGGGAGCGCCTCGAGCTTCGGCTTGATCGCTTCGGCAAGCGCGCGCGGATTGGTCTTCGCCGCCTTGGCGAGCACCATCGCCGCATTGGTCGCGAGATCGCCATGAGCAGCGTCGCGCGGCGGCTCAACCGTTACGTTCTTGCGGTCGAGATCGGCCGGCAGCGTGCCATCCGTCACGAGGTCATTCAGCACGCCGTCAAGGAGCGCGGCATATTGGGCATAGAGGCTCATAGGAGGGCGCGGCTCTAGCGCAGCCGTTTCCGCTCGTCACGCCTGCTTGCCGCCCGAGCGGCGTTCAGCCTAAAGGCGCACCGATTCCAAGGAGATAGTGTACATGCTCAACGTCATCATCGCGATTGCCGCCGCTGCGACCATGCAGGCAGCACCTTCGGCGACACCGCGAACCCTCGAAACGATCGCTGGCGTAGAGATCCACCGCTTCGACGTGGCGGGCCAGACTGCCAAGGCCGTCGAGGCTGAACTCAAGAAGGTGAAAAAGGGGCAGCCGGAGACGCTCGGCCGCTTGTTCACGTGGAATGCGAAGATCGGCCTGCGCAATGCGACCGAGGGGACGGTATGCACCGTCGATACCGCTACGGCGACGCTCGACGCTGACGTCTATCTGCCGCGCCTGACCGAAGAAGCGAAACTGCCGAAGGCGGACCTCGACGAATGGAAGGCCTATGAAGCGAAGATCACTCGCGATGCCACCGACAACCTGACGTTCGTCGCCGATCGTCTGCCTGCGATCGAACGGTCGCTGGTCGGAAAGCCGTGCGACCAGGCGGCCACGATCTGGAACGCCGGGGTCAAGGCGCTGATCGCCGAGCAGCAGGCGTTCGCGAAGACCCGCCGCTAAGCGCCGCTTGCTGAGCCGCCGCTGGCAAGGCGGCGGAGATCGCGGTTGTGATGGATGAAGGTGCCGGCCGCCGGTGCGCCGACCAAGGCGCGCATGGCGGCTGCCACCACACTCGCATCGATCGCCGCGAAACGATCGTAGCGACCGCGCAGGAACAGGTTGGCCACCGGGCTGATCAGGATTCCCAGCCGCTCGCCAGGCCTCCGGTCGTTGCCTCGCGGCCCGCGAAGCAGGCCTGGGCGGACGATGTCCAGCCTTTCGAAGCCTAGCTGCGTTAGGTCCGCTTCGACCCGCCCCTTGAGCGCGAGATATTCATTTGAAGACCCGGCGTCGGCACCGACCGACGACACGACGATCATCTGCCGTGCACCCGCGCTTTTCGCGGCCTTTGCGAAGTCCAGGACGGCCACGCGGTCGACCTGTTCGAAGGCCGACCACGATCCCGCTTTCCGCCAGGTCGTCCCGAGCGCGGATATTGCGACATGTAGCCGTTCGTCCGCGAGCAAGCCGGGCCACTGCGGCGCCGGTGCAATCTTCTCCGCAACAGCAAAGCCGGAAGGGCGGCGCGAGAGCAACAGGAGCTGCTTAGGCTCCAGCAGCGGGACTAGCCGCGATCCGATCAGGCCGGTGGCGCCGATCATCGCGACCCGCACGGCCATCAGAAACGGTCCGCTGGCAAATTCACCGGGCCGACGATCTGCTCATGCCGGGCGATTGCGAACCTGTCGGTCATACCGGCGATGAAATCCCCGATCGTCCGCAGCCGCTGGACCTCGTCCCGGCCCCGCTGCCAATCGGGGGGGAGCAGCGAGGGGTCGTCGATGTACGCGCGCGCCAAGGCGGCAACGACGCGTTCGGCCTCCCGCCGCACCGGGGCAAGCTGCGCCAGCCCGTAAAGGCGCTCGTAGAGAAAGCGCTTCAGCTCGCGCTCCTCGGCTGCGAGCGGCTCGGAAAAGCCGACGAGCTGGCGCCCGGCGGCTCGAACCTCTTCGATGGTCTCGACGCCGGAATCCCGGACGCGCCGTTCCGTCTCGGCAAGCACGTCGCCGACCATGATCCCGATCATATCGCGCACCAGCGCTCGCTGATGCTTGTCGACCGGGATGCCGGGGTGCCGCTGCGCAATCGCATCCCACAACCGGCGGATGATCGGCAGCTCGATCAATTCGTCGAGCTGCAGCAGCCCGGCGCGCAAGCCGTCGTCGATGTCGTGATTGTCGTAGGCGATGTCGTCGGCGATGGCCGCGACCTGTGCCTCGAGCGACGGCCAGCTGCCGAGTTCCAAGTCCCAAGCGGCATCCGCTTCAGCCACGGCCCAGGTGGGGGCGAGGACGGGGCCATTATGCTTGGCGAGACCTTCGAGCGCTTCCCAGCTGAGGTTCAGCCCGTCGAAGTCCGGATATGGGTTCTCGAGGCGCGTCACGATGCGGATCGTATGGGCATTATGGTCGAACCCGCCCGCCAGGACGAGAGCCGCATCCAACGCATCCTCCCCGGCATGGCCGAACGGCGGATGGCCGAGGTCGTGCGCAAGGCACAGAGCCTCAGTCAGGTCTTCGTTGAGGCCGAGAGCGCGCGCAATTGTGCGACCAATCTGGGCGACTTCGATGCTGTGCGTCAGCCGGACGCGATAGTGATCGCCGTCCGGCGCGACGAAGACCTGCGTCTTATGTCGGAGGCGGCGGAACGCTACCGAATGGATGATCCGGTCCCGGTCTCGCTGGAACGCATCGCGCGGCCCACGCGGGCCGGAGCCGTCTTCTGGATGGAGGCGGCCGCGCGACCTTTGCGGGTCGGCCGCCAGCGCTGACGCAAGTTTCATTGCGTAGCGAGTGGCACAAACCTGTCGGAAGCGGAATTGGTCCAGTTGGATGCGCTGACGCCGAGCGAGCGAAGATCCTCGGCGAGGATCCGGGCGTCGGATGGGCCGCGGAAGGGCCCAATGACGAGCCTGGCGCCGTCAGCGCCTTGCGCCAGATAGCCCGGGATGCCCTCCAGCACTTCGCCGTTGCGCGACTTCAGCTGCGCAAAGCGGCGCGACAGCGCGGTCGGGTCGCCGCCGCTGGCGAGCTGGAGCCAGATCTTGGGCGACGGATAGGTCGTGCCGGCACTCGCCGACGTCGAAACAGGCCGGGCAGGCAGCGAGTAGGAAACCTGCATGGGTGCTGCGTGCGCCTGGTACTGCGGCTGGACCTGCGCTTGCTGCGGCTGAGGCTGATATTGCGGCTGCACTTCAGCGCGCTGCGGCGCCGGAGCGCGGAGCAGCGCGTCAATACCGGCGAGGCGGTCGCTGGTGACGCTCTCGCTTACTGCCATGGTCGACGGCAGCGACGGCGCCGACGCGAACGCCGCACTCCCGGCATCGGGAAAAATGCCGAGGTTAACGGCGGCGGCCTTCTGGCCTGCCGCGAGTGCCGGCAACCGCTGCAAAAATGGCGCGACTTGCGACCAGCTGCCGGGCATGGCGGAGTCGATGGCGCGCATCGCCGCCTGCGTATCGCCGCTCAGTGCGAGCACAAAGGCGCGGACGCGCGCGGAGCTTGCATCGCCCTTGGTCGCCAGCGGCGCGATCGCGTCTAGCGCGCCGGCCTTGTCCCCGCTGATCGCGAGGCTGAGCGCCAGACGGCGGCGGCATTCATCAGCGTCGGCGCCCTTGAGACCAGCGCGATAGTCGGCTTGCGCCTGCGCCTGCTGGCCCAACATGTCGAACGCCAGGCCGCGGGCGCAGCCGAACATGGCCTGCGTGGCGCCAAGCTGCTGGGCGCGACCGAAATAAGGCATGGCGCCGACAGCATTGCCATTGGCAACCGACACCGCGCCCATTCCCACGTGCGGGAGCGGGCTGCGCGGATTGACCTCGTCGGCACGCGCGAAAAAGCCGGCAGCCGCCTGTGTGTCGCCAAGCTCGAGCGCGGCGCGCCCCGCGCCAACGAGTGACTGGAAGTCCCTGGAATCGTGAGTCAGCGCCCGCACGTAGCGCGCAAGCGCCGCGGCCGCAGTTTCATCATAGGGTGAGTAGCTGGCCGCAGCCGCGGGCACGGCCACGACAGCCGCGAGCCCGCCGGCGCACAGCGCCAGCGCTCCAATAGAACGAATGTGCAGCAATCCCCGCATCTGCTCTCCCCTTGGCGCAGAGAATCTTGCGCGAACCTTTCTGGCTAGAGCACTTACGGTGAACCGTGCGGCGGAGGCGGTGAGACGCTCCCCGCCGGGAGAAAGCTGTCCCATCTCAATAGCTAAACGAAAAAGGGCAGCCCCAACGGGGCTGCCCTTTCGTCGTGCGCTTGGTGCGCTTGTTACTGGTTGTTCTGGCGGTTGAGGAACCGAGGAATGTCGAACGGATCCGAGCGGCTGTTCGCCTCCTCGTCCTCGATCTGCGCCTTGGGCGCGCCGCGAGCGATGTTGGACATGCGCTCGAACAACGTGCCGCCACCCGTCGCGGTCGGCTGCGGCGCTTCATCCTCGTCTTCCGGCGGAGCGATCGGCGGCGCGCCGACCGGGCTGGTCAGGATGTCGTCGGAGCCGAGCAGGAGTTCGTCGTCGCCATCGTCGGCGTCGCTCACCATCTCCGGGGCTTCCGGAGCCGCTTCGGCCGCCGGAGCGGCTGCGGGCGCCGGCTGCTGGCGGGTCGGGAAGGTGAACACCTTGGCCGGGGCGGGCTGAGCGCCGGCTTCGGCCTCGATCCCGGTCGCGACGACCGACACGCGGATCTTGCCGCCGAGGTCGTTGTTGAACGCCGAGCCCCAGATGATGTTGGCATCGGGGTCGACCAGTTCCTTGATGTGGCTGGCGGCCTCGTCGACTTCCATGAGGCGCATGTCCTCGCCGCCGGTGATCGAGATGATGACGCCCTTGGCGCCCTTCATGCTGACGCCGTCGAGCAGCGGGTTCGAAATAGCCTTTTCGGCGGCTTCGATGGCGCGATTGTCGCCGTCGGCTTCGCCAGTGCCCATCATCGCCTTGCCCATCTCGCTCATCACCGAGCGGACGTCGGCGAAGTCGAGGTTGATGAGGCCCGGCATGACCATCAGGTCGGTAATGCCGCGGACACCCTGCTGAAGCACCTCGTCCGCCATTTCGAACGCCTGCTTGAAGGTCGTTTCCGAATTGGCGAGCCGGAACAGGTTTTGGTTCGGGATGACGATCAACGTGTCGACATGCTGCTGAAGCTCGGAAATGCCGGCTTCGGCGGAACGGGTGCGGCGTGCGCCTTCGAAAGCGAACGGCTTGGTGACAACACCGACCGTCAGGATACCCTTGTCGCGGGCAGCCTTGGCGATGACGGCTGCAGCGCCAGTGCCGGTGCCGCCGCCCATGCCGGCGGCGATGAAGCACATGTGCGATCCATCCAGCGCGGCGACGATCTCGTCGATCGATTCTTCGGCCGCCGCACGCCCGATCTCGGGCCGAGAGCCGGCGCCGAGGCCCTGCGTAATCTTCAGCCCGAGCTGGATGCGTCGGTCGGCCATCGAGTTGTTGAGGGCCTGCGCATCGGTGTTCGCAACGACGAAGTCGACGCCCTGGACGTCAGCGTTCATCATGTTTGCGATGGCGTTGCCGCCGGCCCCGCCGACGCCAATGACGCTGATCCGCGGACGAAGCTCGTCAACTTCCGGACGAATGAAATCGATGCTCATGATCTAAAATCCCCCCAAAGCGCCAACGCGTTGAGCCTCCACGAGGAATCTTTGAATCATTGCGAGTCGCAAGCCAAGCGAAAAAGTTAACGCGGACCAAAAAAGTGGGGATGAGTGTCGCCCGAAAGACTCACTTCTCCGGTAGCGGCTGATCGTCGGCAACTCGCGTCAGTAGCCGCCCTTCATCGCTGCGACGAAGCGGCCGAAGAAGCCGGTCGGCGCCCTGGAGCGCGCGATCGGGCCGATGTCGCGGATGTCGCCGCGGCCGGAGGCAGCGAGGAGCGCGAGGCCGACCAGGGTCGAGAAGGCGGGGCCGCTATGCGCGTCCGGCAAGCCGGTGATCTGCTTCGGACGCCCGACCCGCACTGCGCGGCCGAGCACGCCCTGCATGTAGTCGGCGACATTCTTGAGCTCCGCGCCGCCGCCGGTCAGCACCACCTGGCGGCCGACCGGACCGGTGAAGCCGAGGTCCTTCAGCGACTTTTCGATCTCGTTGGTCAGTTCCTCGACCCGCTGTCGGATCACCATCATCAGCTGGGCGCGGGTGATCTTCGCCGGCTCGACGCCGGGTTCGGCGCCGATCTGCGTCGCTTCGATCATCTCGTGATTGTCGCGCGGGCTCGTCATCGCCGAGCCGTAGAAGCACTTCAGCCGCTCGGCGTCGCGGCGCTGGACGGCGAACGCGCCGGCGATGTCGTTGGTGATGTCGCGCGCGCCGAGCTGGATCGAGCGCAACCCCACAAGCATGCCGCCATAGTGGACGGAGACGTTGGTCACTTCCGCACCCATTTCGACGAGCGCGACGCCGAGCTCCCGCTCCTCATCGCTGAGGCAGGCAAGCGCCGCGGCGATGGGCGAGGCGACGATGGCTTTGACGCCGAGATGCGCCTGGCGAATCACCGTATCGATGTTGCGCAGCGGCGACGGGTCGGCGGCGATGACGTGGATGTCGACGCCGAGCCGGTTGGCATGAAGCCCGATCGGCTGCTGGACGCCCTGAGCGCGGTCGATCGTGTAAAGCGCCGGATGGGCATGAAGCACGACCTGCCCGTTGCGGTCGATCGCGCGCTTGCCGGCGTCAAGCAGTTCGTCGACATCGCCTTGTTCGACCGCATGGCCGCCAAGCTCCACCTCGACATTGGCGACGTCGCTGACGAGGCCCGGCGCGCCGTAGCTTGCCCAAACATCGTCGACGGTCAGGCCGGACATCCGCTCCGCAAGCTCGACCGCTTCGCGGACCGCGAACTCGCTCGCCGCCATGTCGGTGATGTAGCCGCGCTTGACGCCACGGCTCTCGCGTTGGCCGGTGCCGAGCACGGTCGGGCGGCCGTCGTCACCGATCCGCGCGATCATCGCGCTGACCTTCGACGAGCCGATGTCGAGCGCGGCGATCAGTTCCTGGTCGTTGGGCTGCGCCATCAGCCTTCCTGCGGCGGTTTGGCCGAGGGCGCCGGCACGGCGCGCGGCAAGCGGACGATCATCTTGCCGGGCACGCGCAAATCGAAGCGGACCACGCCGCGGCCGAGGAGACCGCTCTGCTTGTCGTTGCGGGCGAATTTCTGGAGAGCGGTGCGCGCGTCGCCATAGCCTTCCGGCAAAGCGACGGTCTCACCGGACTGGAAATTCAGGTCCCAGCGGCGTCCGCCAACCCAGGTGGCCGAGGCGAGCTGCGGCTTGAGGGTGGGAACATCGGCCATGAGCGTCGCCAGTTCCTGCTCCTGGCGGTTGGCGCCTGGGCCGATCAGCAGCGGCAGGTCCGGCATCTCATTGACCGGCACGCGGTCGAGCACGATCCCTTCGGCATCGATCAGCGCGAGCTGTCCCTGGTTCTGCCACAGCGCGGCGGGAGTGCGTTCGACGATGTCGATCACCAAAGTATCGGGAAGACGGCGGAGCACGCGCGCATCCTTGACCCAGCCGAACTGGAGCAGGCGCGCGCGGATCGCATCGGCATCGACAAGCGCCTGCGACGCCTTTGCATCGCCGGCCTCTTCGGACGCGCGGCGAAGCTCCTCACTGACGACCTGGTCGACCGCGGCGCGGTCCATGTGCCTGATCCCGACGATCTGATAGCCGCTGACGGTGAACCCGGCGCGGCCGACGGCGGTGCCCGCCGCGCGCTCCGCCTTGGCCGGGATGTCGAGCGCGACCAGCACCACGAGAGTGATCACGAGCATGAAGGCGCCGAACGCGAAGCCGGCGAGCTTGTTTGCGCGGGCCTGGTCGACCGGCAGTCGCTTGGCGATCTTCTTGGGCACCGCGACCTTGGTCGACTTGCCCGCCTTGGCGCGGCCACCACCGCCGCGGCGCACGTGCGCGGCGCTCACTGAATGGCCTCTTCGATCAGGCGCTCGACCAGCTCCCCGTAGCTGATGCCCGTCGCCTTCGCCTGTTCGGGCACCAGGCTGAGCGGGGTCATCCCGGGCTGGGTGTTGACCTCGAGCAGATAGACGCCAGCCTCGCCCTGTTCCTCGTCCCACCGGAAGTCCGAGCGCGATGCGCCTTTGCAGCCGAGCAACTGATGGGCCTTCAGCGCCATGTCCATCATTGATCGCGCGATGTCGTCCGGCACCTCAGCGGGGCAGACATGGACGGTGCGGCCGTCCGTATATTTGTGCTCGTAGTCGTAGAAGCCGCTGTCGATCTTGAGCTCGGTGACGGCCAGCGGCTCGTCACCGAGCACCGCCACGGTGAGTTCGCGGCCCTTGATGAACGGCTCCGCGAGCAGCTCGTCGAACTCGTCCCACGGGCCGGGCACGTCGCGGCCGATCGGACTGCCATAATTTCCGTCCTCGGTGACGATGGCGACGCCGACCGACGACCCTTCGTTCACCGGCTTGAGCACATAGGGCCTGGGCAGCGGATCGCGTTCATGGATGCTTTCGCTGCGCACCATGGTCCCGGCGGGCATGCGCACGCCATTCGGCACAAGGAGCATCTTGGTCAGCTCCTTGTCGATGGCGATCACCGAGGTCGTGAGGCCGCTATGGGTGTAAGTGATGCCCATCAGGTCCATTAGCCCTTGGACGGTCCCGTCCTCGCCCGGTGTCCCGTGAAGTGCATTGAAGACGACGTCCGGCTTCAGCTCCGCGAGCCGGCTTGCGACATCGCGGTCCATGTCGAGCTCGGTCACACGCGACCAGCCGCGTTCGCGCAGCGCAGCGGCAATCCCCGCGCCGCTGCTGAGCGAGACTTCGCGCTCTTTCGACCAGCCGCCCATCAGGACGACGACATGAAGATCCCTGTTCATTCGCGTCCGACCCGCTGAATTTCCCATTCGAGGCTGATGTGGGTTTTCGCCTCGACCCGGCGGCGGACTTCCTCGCCCAGCGCCTCGATCTCGGCGCTTGTCGCGCTACCGAGGTTGAGCAGGAAGTTGCAATGCTTTTCCGAGACTTGGGCATCGCCCATGGTCAGGCCGCGGCAACCGGCCGCGTCGATCAGCGCCCAGGCCTTGTGGCCGTCGGGGTTTTTGAAGGTCGAGCCGCCGGTGCGGCTGCGCAGCGGTTGGGATTCCTCGCGAGCACGAGCGATCGCGTCCATCTCGGCGCCGATGGCTTCGGGGTCGCCCGGCGTTCCGCGGAAGGTGGCTTCGACGACGATCGCGCCTTCGGGCACATCGCTGTGGCGGTAGGTGTAGCCGAACTGCTCGAGCGGCCATTCGACCAGCTCGCCCGATCGCAGCACGAGCTTGGCGGAAGCGAGGATGTCCTTGACCTCGCGGCCATAGGCCCCGCCATTCATGCGTACGAAGCCGCCGACGGTCCCGGGAATGCCGCGAAGGAATTCGAGACCTGCGATGCCCGCGTCGCGCGCGGTGGAGCTGACCAGGATCCCGCTGGCGCCGCCGCCGCAGCGGAGCCTGTGATCGTCGAGTTGCTCGATACGCGCGAACGGCTTGCCGAGGCGAACGACAACGCCTGGCACGCCGCCGTCGCGAACAATGAGGTTCGAGCCGAGACCGAGCCCCATCACCGGCACTTCAGGGTCAAGCTCGCGGATGAAGGCGACGAGATCATCGACGTCCTTGGGCGCGAACAGCCATTCGGCATTGCCGCCGCTCTTGAACCATACCAGGGGCGCGAGGGGAGCGTTCGGCGTAAGCTTCCCGCGCACCGCCGGAATCGTGGCAACGGCGCTCATTTTTTCGCCCGCGCGGCGCAGATGCCGTCGGCGATCGCGCTGGCCCATTTGGTGATGTCGCCCGCGCCCATGCAGATGATCATGTCCCCATCAGCCGCGAGGTCGCGGAGAGCGCCGCACAGGTCCTCGAGATCGTGCACCGCCCGAACCATCCGATGCCCGTGCGCGCGCAGCCCGTCGGCAAGCGCCTGGGCGTCGACTCCTTCGATCGGCTCTTCGCCGGCCGCGTAAACGGGCGTCACGAAGACGACGTCGGCGTCGTTGAAGGCACTCTGGAACTCATCGATCAGCGACTGCAGCCGGGTGTAGCGGTGCGGCTGGACGACGGCGATGACCCTGCCCTCCGCGCCCTCCCGCGCCGCGGAAAGCACGGCGCGGATCTCGGTCGGATGGTGCGCATAATCGTCGATCACGACCGCGCCGTCGACTTCGCCGACCCGCGTGAAGCGGCGCTTCACCCCGTCGAACCGCTCGAACCCGCTGCGGATCTGGTCGTCGGAAATGCCAAGTTCGAGTGCGACGGCGATTGCCGCCAGGGCATTCTGGACATTGTGCCTGCCGGGGATCGGGACGAACACGTCTTCGATCGCCCGCCGCTCGCCATTGCGGTCGAGGACCAAGGCATCGAAGCGGCTGCCGCCCGGCACCGGATGAACATTGTCGGCGCGGACGTCGGCCAACGCGGAGAAGCCGTAGGTAACGATCCGCCGGTCGCGCACGCGGCCAATGATGTTCTGCACTTCGGGATGATCGACGCACAGGACGGCGAGGCCGTAGAAGGGCACATTCTCGACGAACTCGACGAATGCGTCCTTCACCGCGTCGAAGCTGCCGTAATGTTCAAGATGTTCGGGATCGATGTTGGTGACGACAGCGATCGTCCCGTCGAGACGAAGGAAGCTGCCGTCGCTCTCGTCGGCTTCGATCACCCACCAATCGCTTTTGCCGAGCCGCGCGTTGGACCCGTAGCGGTTGATGATGCCGCCGTTGATGACAGTCGGATCGAGCCCGCCCCCGTCGAGCAGCGCGGCAACCATTGAGGTCGTGGTCGTCTTCCCGTGCGTGCCGGCGACGGCTACCGTCTTCTGCATCCGCATCAGCTCAGCGAGCATTTCGGCGCGCTTCACGCGGGGGATGCGGCGCTCGGCAGCCGCCTGCACCTCGGGATTGCTGTCCTTGATCGCCGTCGAGCAGACGAGCACCGCGGCATCGCCCAAATTCTCGGCCGATTGGCCGATGCTGACGGGTATGCCGCTCTTGCGGAGCTTCTCGACGACGTAGGATTCGGACGCGTCGGACCCCTGCACTGTGTAGCCCAGCTGGTGCATCACTTCGGCGATGCCGGACATGCCAATGCCGCCGATGCCGACGAAATGGATCGTTCCGATGTCGGTGCCCAAAGCCTTCATCATGCCGGCACGCCTCCGGCCGGCGCGAGGGCGGGCTGTCGCGGCTCGAGAACGGCGCCGACCGGCAGGGGCGACAAGCCGTTGCCGACCCGCTCGACGAGATCGGCGAGGTCGCGCGCAGCGTGCGGACGGCCGACCGACAAGGCGCGCGCCGCGGCATTGTTCATCGCTACGGCCTCGGTCGCCAGCGCCTGGATCTGGCGGGCAAGCACGAAGGGCGTGAAATCCGCTTCCTTGATCGCGCGCGCGCCGCCGGATTTCACCAGCTCGCGCGCGTTGGCGGTCTGGTGATCGTCGGTGGCTGCGGCGAACGGTATGAGAATCGCGGGCCGCCCCGCCGCGCTCAACTCCGCGACCGTCGATGCGCCGGCGCGGCCGATCACGAGATGGGCGTCGCCGATCTTTTCGGCCATGTCTTCGATATAGGTCAGCAGCTCGGCCGGGATCGCAAGCTCCGCATAAGCGGCACGAACCGTCTCGATGTCTTCAGGACGGCACTGCTGCACGACTTGCAAGCGACGGCGGAGCGCGGGTTCGAGCAGCCCGAGCCCGGCAGGCACGACGCGGCCGAGGATCGTCGCGCCCTGGCTTCCGCCGGTGACCAGGATCTTCAGCGGCCCGATGTCGTCGAACTGCGGATAAGGCATTTCGCCGAGCCGGATGATTTCCTCGCGCACCGGATTGCCGACCAGCACGACCTTCTCCTCGTGGCGGCGCTTCAGGCGGTCGATCTCGTCATAGGCGGTGGCGATTGCCACTGCTTCGCCGGCGAGCAGCCGGTTCACGCGGCCGAGCACGGCATTCTGCTCGTGAAGGACGGTTGGAATGCCCATCGAGCTGGCGGCAAGCAGCGCCGGAAAGGCCGGATAGCCGCCGAAGCCCACGACCACGTCCGGGCGATGCTCGCGGTACAGCCGCTTGGCCTGGCCGCGGCCCTTCACGACCGAGCGCACGGCTTTCAGCAGCCCGATCGGGCCGCCGCCGAGCCGCCCGGCCGGCAAGATGTGCACCGGCACGTCCTTGAACAGGCCGGGGAAGCGCGCACCGCGCTCGTCCGTGATCAGCAGCACGCCGTGGCCGCGGCTCTTGAGCTCCGCGGCGAGCGCGTGCGCCGGGATCATGTGGCCGCCGGTTCCTCCAGCCGCCAAAACGAAGTTCATGCTGCCAGGCTCTCCCCGCTCCACTTCACGACATACGGTGAGCGCGTCAGATAGGGGTTTCGGCGCGTGAAGGCGAGCAGCAAGCCCATGCCGATCGACAGCGCCAGCATCGAGCTGCCGCCGTAGCTGATGAACGGCAGGGTCATGCCCTTGGACGGCGCCAGCTGCACATTGACCATCATGTTGATCATCGCCTGCAGACCGAACTGGATCGCCAGACCGGCCGCGGCGAGGATCGCGAACGAGGATTCCTCGTCCAGCAGCTTGATAAGCACGCGAGCGACGATGCCGAGGTAGAGGCAGGCGATCGCGAGGCAGGCGATCAGCCCGAACTCCTCGCCGATCACCGAGAAGATGTAGTCGGTGTGCGGTTCCGGAAGGCCGAACTTGCGGGTGCCGCCACCGGGGCCCATGCCAAGGAGGCCGCCGGCTGTCAGCGTCCGCATCGCATTGGCGGTCTGGAAATTGTCGCCTTCACCGAACAGGAACTCGTCGATGCGGGCGGTCGCGACGTCGTAGAAGAAATAGGCAAGGACCACGCCGACGATGCCGCCGAGGGCCATGAAGATGAGGATGCGCATCGACACGCCGGCCAGCGCCAGCATCGCCACCCACACAGCGCAGAAGATGATCGTGCTGCCGAAGTCCGGCTGCTTCATGAGCAGGAAGGCGACGCTCCCGACGATCGCCGCCGAGATCGGGTAGACGGGAAGCGTCTTGTCGCTTCCCTTCAGGCTGAGCAGCCACGCCATCGCGACGACGAAGAAAGGTTTCAGGAACTCCGACGGTTGAATCTGGCCGACGCCGAACTCGATCCATCTCCGCGCGCCATTATGCTCCGGCCCGACGATCGGCACGAAGATCAGCAGGACGAAGAAGAAAGCGGCGCCGAACAGGGACATGCGCCGTGCCCGCTCGCGCGGCATCATCGAGATGCCGATCATCACCGGAATGCCGATCGCGATCCAGGCGAGCTGCCGCCAGAAATAGTAGAGTTCGGAGAAGCGGACATTGCCCCCCGAATAGCGGTGAGCGGCGGCGGGCGAGCCGGCGGCGACGGCGATCAGGCCGATGCCGATCAGCACGCTGACGAGCAGCAGCAGGACCTTGTCGATTTCCCAGAACCAGCGCGCGATCGCACTGGTATCGGAGCGGCCGTAATGGCTCGGGTCCATCAGCGCGGCGCGCGCCTTGATCTTGCCTGAGATGGTGCCGATCATAATTCCCCCACCAGCTGCCTGAACTGGCCCCCCCGGTCTTCAAAGTCGCGGAACTGGTCGAAGCTGGCACAGGCCGGCGACAGCAGCACCGTATCACCGGGCACGGAATCCGCAGCAGCCGCAAGCACCGCGTCGGCCAGTTTTCCACAATTTTTCACGGGCATATGCGGGGCGAGCAGCCGCTCGAACAGCTCGGCCGCCTCGCCGATTGTATAGGCCGAGCGGACATTGCCGAAGTGCGGTGCGCATTGGTCGAGATTGTCCGTCTTCGCCTGCCCGCCGAGGATCCAGCGAATGCTCGGAAATGCCGCGAGCGCGGGCGCGGTGGCGGTCGGGTTGGTCGCCTTGCTGTCGTTCACGAACAGCACGCCGTCCTTGTCGCGGACACGCTCCATCCGGTGCGGGAGCCCGCCGTAGGTGCGCAGGCCCTCTTCGATCTCACCCGCTCCCACGCCCAGCGCCTGACAGACCTCGATTGCCGCCGCAGCATTCTGCGCGTTGTGAGGACCCTGCAATGCGGGCCAGTTCCATTGATCGAGGCCGGCGTCGCGTCCGCGCACATGCGTTCCGTTGGACATGGCGAACAGCCGCTCCTTCGAGGCCGCATAGGCATCGAAGCTTTCGTACCGGTCGAGATGGTCCGGCGTGATGTTGAGCAGCACCGCCACGTCGCAATCGAGGCTCTGCGTCAGGTCGATCTGGAAACTCGACAGCTCGAGCACATAAACGCCGCTTTCGGGCAGCGGGTCCTGCGACAGGATCGGCAGGCCGATGTTGCCGCCCATCGTCGTCGGCACGGCCGCGGTCTTGAGGATGTGGTGGACGAGCGCGGTCGTCGTCGACTTGCCGTTGGTGCCGGTAATCCCGACCACCTTGTGCGAAGGCAGCTCGGGACGGGCGCGGGCGAAGAGTTCGATGTCACCGATGATTTCGACACCTGTCTCGCGGGCACGCGCCGCGATCGGGTGGCGGTTAAGAGGCAGGCCGGGAGTGACGACAAGGCTGTCGAACTGCGTCAGGTCGGCTTCGTCGAGGTTGGCCAGTTTCGTGCCGGTTGGCGCCTTCGCCCGCGCCTCCTCCTTGCCGTCCCAGGCGGTGACTTCCGCCCCGCTGGCAAGTAGTGCCGTGGCCGTCGCCAGGCCGGAGCGGGCAAGGCCGTAGACGGCGTACCGTTTGCCTTCGAATGCCTTGGCCGTGATCACCTGAGCTTCAGCGTCGCGAGGCCCGCGAGTGCGAGCACGAAGCTGATGATCCAGAAACGGATGACGACGGTCGGCTCCGACCAGCCGATCTGTTCGAAATGGTGGTGGATCGGCGCCATCAGGAAAACGCGCTTGCCGGTGCGTTTGTAAACCGCGACCTGGATAATCACGCTCAAGGCTTCGACCACGAACAGGCCGCCGATGATCACCAGCACGAATTCATGGTGCGTGGCGACAGCGACGGCCCCGAGTGCGCCGCCGAGCGCGAGACTACCCGTATCGCCCATGAAGACCGCGGCGGGCGGCGCGTTGAACCACAGAAAGGCAAGGCCTGCGCCGATGATCGCCATCAGCAGCACCGTCAGGTCGCCGGTACCCGGCACATGCGGAATGCCGAGGTAGGATGCGAACTTCGCATTGCCGACCAGATAAGTGATGATGAGGAAGGCAAGGCTGGCGATGATCACCGGCATGGTGGCGAGCCCATCAAGCCCATCCGTCAGGTTCACGGCATTGCCGAAGGCGACGATCACGAACGCGCCGAAGAGAATGTAGAACCAGCCGAGGTCCGCGACGCTATCCTTGACGAACGGCAGGTGCAGGCTGGTGCCGCTGCTGCGCACCATCAGCCAGGTCGCGAAGCCCGCGATCGCAAATTCGAGGATCAGCCGCGTCCGTCCGGCAAGCCCGGCATGATGGGCCTTGCGCACCTTATCGTAGTCATCGAGCCAGCCGATCAGCCCGAACCCGGCAGTAACCAGCAGGCATGCCCAGACGTAGGGGTTCGCGAGGTTCATCCACAGCAGGACCGAGATCGAGACCGAGATCAGGATCAGCAGGCCGCCCATCGTCGGGGTCCCCCGCTTCGCAAGGTGGCTCTGCGGGCCGTCGGCGCGGATCGGCTGTCCCTTGCCCTGTCGCTCGCGAAGCCAGCTGATGAACTTCGGCCCGATCAGCAGTCCGATGATCAGCGCCGTCGCGCTCGCAGCCCCGGCGCGGAAGCTGATGTAGCGGATGAGGTTGAGAACGCCCGGAAAGCCGAGCTGCTCGGCGATCACATAGAGCATGCGGTCCCCTTCACCACATGGTCGACGAGCTTTGCCAGCCCGATCGAGTTGGACGCCTTTACGAGCACCGCGTCGCCGGGACGCAGCAAATTGGTCAGCAGCTCGGTCGCTTCGTCGACCGAGACCGAAGTGGTGGTTTCTATGTCGGAGCCGACAGCGTTCGCGAGCGGCGCCATTTCGTCGCCGATGAGAATAAGCCGGTCCACGTGCGCGTCGCGCACCGCGGACGCGAGGCCGGCATGAAGCTCGTCGCTATGCTCGCCCAGCTCGCGCATCGGACCGAGCACGGCGATGCGGCGCGAAACGTCCCGTTCGGCACCAAGGCTCTTCAGTGTGGCCGCCATTGACGCCGGGTTAGCATTGTAGCTTTCGTCGATCAGCAGAAGCTCGCCGCCGTCGCACGCGACCACATGCCGTTCGCCGCGCCCCTTGAGCCCACCCATGTCGGCGAGCGCGAGGCCGCCGACCGCGACATCCTCGCCCACTGCTTCGACGGCGGCAAGCACGGCAAGCGCATTCGACACCCAATGGTCCCCGCGTTGCGAGATGGTGAAAGTCAGTTCGCGTTCGAGAAGCGCGGCGCTGATCAAGCTGCCGCCCGGGTCCGCAGTGACGGCATGCACCGCATGAACGTCGGCATCGCCGCGGCCGAAGGTGACGATCCGGTCGGCATGGCGGCGGGCGGCGCGGACCAGCTGGTCGCGGTGGGGCGTGTCGTTGGGGATGATGGCGACGCCATCGGGTTCGAGGCCTTCGAAAATTTCCGCCTTGGCGTCGGCGATCGCTTCCATCGAGCCGAGATTCTCGATGTGGGCGGGGGCAATGGCGGTGATCAGCGCGACGTGCGGGCGCACCTGCGCGGTCAGCGCGCGGATTTCGCCGGCATGGTTCATGCCCATTTCGAGCACCGCATAGTCCGCGTCGCGCGGCATCCGGGCGAGGCTGAGCGGGACGCCGGTATGGTTGTTATAGCTCTTGACCGACCGGTGCACCTTGCCGGGCCGGTTGCGATCGAGCGCGGCGTAAAGCGCTTCCTTCGTGCTGGTCTTGCCGACCGACCCGGTGACCCCGAGGATAGTGGCGCTGCTTCGCGCGCGGGACGCCCGCGCGAGCGCCTGGAGCGCGGCGAAGGTGTCGGCGACGAGGACGTGCGGACCCGCCACCGGCTTGCTGACGATTGCGCCCGCGGCGCCAGCTGCAAACGCACCATCGACGAATTCATGGCCGTCGCGGGCCGTGCCGGGCATGGCGACGAACAGGTCGCCGGAACCCACTTCACGGCTGTCGAACGTGACGCCCGTGACTTCGAACTGGGCACTTGCAGTGCCGCCTGTTGCGGCGGCAATTTCTTCTGAGGTCCAGAGGGGGGTCACGCGGCACACTCCCGCGCCACCAGTGCATCGTCGAACGGGAGCACGCGATCGCCGATGATTTGGCCGGTTTCGTGCCCCTTGCCCGCAACGAGCACGATATCGCCGCTGCTTGCGATGCTGATCGCTTCGGCAATGGCTTCGCGGCGGCCGGCGACTTCGATGGCGCCCGGCGCGCCCGCCATGACCTCGGCCCGGATTCGCGCCGGGTCCTCGCTGCGCGGATTGTCGTCGGTGACGATCACGACGTCGGATTTCTCGACCGCTACCCGGCCCATCTCCGGTCTCTTGCCTTGGTCGCGGTCGCCGCCGGCGCCGAAGACGGTGATCAGCCGGCCTTCGACATGCGGCCGGAGCGCTGCGATCGCAGCCTCGAGCGCGTCGGCTGTATGAGCATAATCGATGTAGACCGGCACGCCGGCGCGGCTGATCACCGCGCGCTCGAGCCGGCCGCGAACCGGCGCGACCCGCTGCATCGCCGCAAAGGTCTGGTCCCAGGTACCGCCCGTCGCGAGCACCAGCCCGGCAGCGGTTAGCACGTTAGCGGCCTGGTAGGCGCCGATCAGCGGCAGCGGGAGGCGGTGAGACTTGCCTCCATGCTCGAGCATCAGCGTCTGGCCAAGAGCGGTCGGCGCCTGCTCCATCAGGCGGATCAGGTCGCCTTTGCGGCCGACGGTCAGCACCTGGTGGCCACACTTGTTGGCGCGGGCGATCACCTCGTCAGACTTCGGATCGTCGGTCCAGATCACCGCCGGCTTGCCGGGCGCGAGAAGCCTGTCGAACAGCGCCATCTTGGCCTCGAAATAGGCCTCCATCGTGCCGTGGTAATCGAGGTGGTCGCGGCTGAAGTTGGTGAAGGCGGCGGCGGCCAGCGGAACGCCCTCTGCGCGATGCTGGTCGAGGCCGTGGCTCGACGCCTCATAAGCGACATGGCCGATCCCCATGCGCTTCAACCCGGCCATATTGTGGAGGAAGGTGACGATGTCGGGCGTGGTCAGCCCCGTCTTCACCTGGTCGTCCGAAGTCGTAACGCCGAGCGTGCCGATGGACGCCGAGCGGTGCCCGCTCATGCGCCAGATCTGGCGCGTCATTTCGACTGTCGACGTCTTGCCGTTGGTGCCCGTCACCGCAACGACCGTTTCCGGATATGGCGCATAGAATTTCGCGGCGAGTTCAGCGAACAGCCGCCGCGGTTCGGCATCGGCGAGGTGCGGGACCGCCGCGACCGGCGCATCTGGGCAGGCGACAACGGCGACCGCGCCGCGCTCGACCGCCTCGCCGATGAAATCTTCGCCGTTGAACAGCGCACCCTGGAACGCCCCGAAGACGCTGCCGCGCGCAACCTTGCGATGGTCCAGCGCAAAGCCGGTCACCTCAGAATCGCTATCGACGTCCACGAGGTCGGACAGGCGCACCGGGCGGCTATTCTTTCTTTTCGTGAATGTAGGGCAGGACCTCGGCCATGTTCGGCTCCCGCTTCATGTCGGGCACGACGCCGAGCATCGGGGCGATGCGGCTGACCGTCTTGCTGACCACCGGCGCGACGTTCCAGCCCGCGGTCGTGAAGCCGTAGGTTTCCTTCGTCGCCTTGGGTTCGTCGAGCATGACGACGATCACATAGCGAGGGTCGTCCATCGGGAACACACCCGCAAAGCTCGTCATGTTGATGTTGTTCGAATAGCGCCCGCCGATCAGCTTCTGCGCGGTGCCGGTCTTGCCGCCAACGCGATAACCCGGCGCGTCGGCCTTCTTGCCGGTGCCCTTCATCACCACCAGCCGAAGCAGGGCCCGCATGCGGTAGCTGGTGTCTTCGCTGAAGACGCGCCGGCCCTTGGGCAGCGGATGGTCGCGGTTGACCTTCAGGATCGTCGGGGGATGGTAGACGCCGCCGTTGAACAGGGTCGCATAGCCCATCGCCAGCTGCAGCGGTGCAACCGCAATGCCGTGGCCATAGCCGATGGTCATGGTTTCGAACGAGCCCCAACGCGAGCCGGGGTTCAGCGACCGGCCGCGCTCCTTGAGCTCGATTTCGACCCGATCAAGGAAGCCCATCTTCTTCAGCCACGCCTTCTGGCGCTGAATCCCGAGCTGGTCGGCGATCTGGGCGGTGCCGATGTTCGAGCTTTCCATCATGATCTCGGACACCGAACACATCCGTCCGAACGGATGGGTGTCGTGGACCTGGTGGCCATAAGCGTTGAGCACGTTCGGGCAGCCATATTGCTGGCCCATTGACGTGACGACACCCGAGTCCATCGCCATGGCGACGGTGAACGGCTTGAAGGTCGAGCCGAGCTCGAAGACGCCGAGCGCCGCGCGGTTGAAGTGCGACTGCTGGTCGCCCTGCCCCGCGGCATTGGGGTTGAAGGTCGGAAGCGAGGTCATCGCCAGCACTTCGCCGGTGCGCACGTCCATGATGACGCCGGCGGCGCCGATCGCCGAAAAATGCTGCATCGCGGCGCTGAGCTCGGCTTCGAGCGCCTGCTGGACTCGGCTGGAGATCGACAGCACCAGCGGTTTGCCGCGCGTCTTCGGATCCGACAGATGCTCTTCGAAGGCGCGCTCGACGCCCGCCGCGCCGCGCCCGTCAACGTCGGTGAAGCCGATCACGTGGGCGGCAAGCGAAGTCTGCGGGTAGAGCCGATCGGGCTCACGCTCGATTGCGAGGCCCGGCTCGCCAAGGGCATTGACCGCTTCGACCAGGCCGGGCGCCGCGCGCCGGCGGAGGTAGAAGAATGGCTTACCCGAGCGCAGCATCGCGAAATATTGCTCCACCGAGCGCTCCGGCATGAGCTGCGCGAGCTTGCGGGCAAGGTCGAGCTTGTCGCCGATGACCTTGGTCGGGTGGATCGCGATCGTCCACGCATCGATGGTGCTGGCGAGCGGTGCGCCGTCGCGGTCGAGGATGTCGCCGCGGGTCGGCACGAAGGACCGCAAGTCTTCCTTGCGGCCGGCATGGTCGCCGAACACCGCGAGATAAAGGATGCGCAGCGCGATGAGCGCCACAAGCCCGGCATAGACCAGCATGCCGAACATCAGGCGCTGGTGCATGACGGCAAGCATCTGCCGCCGCTGCCCGACCAGACGGAGCCGCTCGGGCCGGGACGCGACGAGAGCGGGCGTCGGTGCGTTCATCGGCCGGGTGAGCTGTCCTTAAGTTTGCCAGATTGCTTCGCCGGAAGCGGCGCCAGCGGGTCGACTTTCGCAAGCCGCGCCGGCTTTGTCACCGGCTTGGCAGCCGCCGTGGCGGGCTTATCCACCGATTTCTTCGCCGGCAGTTTTACCGCCGCGCTCTGGGCCTTCGTCGGCTGTTTGGTAAGCACCGGTTTGGCGGCCGCGAGGCCCGGCTTGGCGATGGACTTCGGGGATGCCGGCTTCGCCGCCGTAACCGGCTTGTCCATAGCCTTCGTGACGTTTGCCTGGGGCACTGTGGGAACCGTCCTCGCCGGGACCTCGCGCGTCTGGATCTTCATGCTTGCTACGTGAATCAGCTGCCCGGGCGCTGAAGCCTGACGCCTTCCAGCGTCGTCCTCCACAGGCTGACCGATCGGCGCTTTCTCCGGCTCAGGCGCAGGCGCCGAGGCCATGACGACTGGCGCCTGGAAATCGACCTGATGTTCCGGCTGCGTCAAGCGGGCGAGCTCGAAGCTGCTCTGCACGAACTGGGTCGCCGACGGGGCGGACAGAGCGAAAGCGCCGGCGTTCCAGCGCTCCAGCTGCGACAGCCGGCCCCGCGTGCCGATCTCGGTCTGCAGAACCCGCATGTCGCGCTGGGCGAGCACGATGCGCGTTTCGACCTCTTCAAGCGCGGCGCGTTCCGAAGCGACGCGGAGCGAGACCATGTAGCAGCCGAGCGCCGCGCCGGCGCAGCTGGCGACCATGAGAAGCGAGCCGAAGCTACGAACGCTCATTGCAGGTGTTCCTTGCGGGCGGGGGCGGAGGTGCGGATGGCGCTGCGCAGCCGGGCGGAGCGCGCGCGGGGGTTCGCGGCCAGCTCGCGCTCCGTCGGGGATACCGGCTTGGCGACCCGCTCGAACGTCGGTTCGGTCGGATCGGCAAGGACGGGACGGTGGCGCGAACCGGCCGGCGTTCCTCCGCTGCGTTCGCGGAAGAAGCGCTTCACGATCCGGTCTTCGAGGCTGTGAAAGGTGACGATCGCAAGGCGGCCGCCGGGCTTGAGCGCCCGTTCCGCCGCTTCGAGGCCTTCTTCGAGTTCCTCGAGCTCGGCGTTGAGATGGATGCGGATTGCCTGGAAGGTGCGGGTCGCGGGATCGCTCTTCTGCCCCGGGCGGAAGCCGGCGGCGCGGCGGACGATCGCGGCAAGCTCGGCGGTCCGCTCGAGCGGCCGGGCGGCAACGATTGCGCGAGCAATTGCCCGGGCGCGCGGCTCCTCCCCATAGTCGCGCAGGACCCGGGCAATCTCGGCCTCCTCGGCCGAATTCAGGAAATCGGCGGCGCTCAGCCCGGACTTGGACATGCGCATGTCGAGCGGGCCGTCGGCCTGGAACGAAAAGCCCCGGTCGGCGCGGTCGAGCTGCATCGAGCTGACTCCGATGTCGAGGGCGATGCCGTCAACCTGGCCGATGCCGCGCTCGTCGAGCGCCCGGTCCATCTGGCTGAAGCGCTCCTCGACAAGGTCAAGGCGCGGGTCCGGGACGAGTGACCGTGCCGCTTCGATCGCGTCGGGATCGCGGTCGAAGCCGATCACTCGTCCCGCCCCCGCCTGGAGCATGGCGCGCGTGTAGCCGCCCGCTCCGAATGTTCCGTCGACCAGGGTGTCGCCGTCGCCGATGGCGAGCGCGGCGATCACCGCATCGATCAGCACCGGCACATGTGGGGCTTTGACATTGCCGGTGGGGGTCATGACGCGCCTCGCTCTTCGAGGCGGAAGCGCGCGATGTCCTTGAGGTCCTCGGGGATTCGCGGATCGTCGAGGAGAAGCTGCGGGTTCCAGATCTGGAAAGTCTCGCCAGTGCCCAGGAACATGGCGAGATCGCCGATCTGGCCCTTGCGGCGCATCATCGGCGGAAACAGGATACGGCCTGAGCTGTCGTACGGCACTTCTTCGGTCGCCGCGAAAGCCATCAGGTTGCGCTGCTGATAATCGAGCTGCGCGTCGGGGTTGGTTTCTTCCTTTTCGAGCAGCCGTTCGAGCTTGGCGTGCTTCAGCGCGGCATAAGCGGGATCGTAGGCGCTGAGGCAGGGGAACGCCTCATGCTTGGCCAGCACGATGGTCCGCGCATCGCCGCGGCGCTCGATCACGGAACGAAGGAATGCGGGAATGGAAACGCGGCCCTTCCCGTCGACCGCGTTCAGCGCGCTGCCCTGAAACAGATGCTCTAGCGCCACGTCCACTTCCCCTTCGCAGCGCGCGAGGCAGGGTTCGTGGAAACGCACCGTCGCGCCTCTCCACGTTCAGCTTCGAATCTACGGGTCAGCCCCCCGCGCTACAGCGTCTGTAGGTAACTCATGCGAGAATGGGAAACAATGGGAAATCGTGGGATTTCATGGGACCAGATGGAATTTCTCGGATTTCCGCGGCTTTTAGTGCGTGCAAATGGGCCATGTTCGAGGATTGTTCTTCCGCTCCTCCACTGTGGATAAGTCTGTTCAAATCGAATCATCGCTCGACCGCGGCCAGTTCGGCGATGAGCCCATCGAGATTGTGCTGCGTCGGCCCGTCGAGGTCCTCGACGTTGAGGAAATCGGCATCGGCGACGATGGTCGCCTTGCCTTTACCGACAGCGCATCGTGCAACCAGCCGATCGGTGCTGACCTGGCATTTGCCCGATAGCCTCCCCGGCGATCCCGTCAGCACCTCGACACCGCCTAGCTGCAGCGCTCTCGGGCCGCGCTCCGTCGGGGCGTCGAGGCGCAGTCCCCAGTGGCCGAGCAGGCCTGTGTCGACAAACATGGCCGGTGGCCGCAGCGCGTCGCCGAGCGGCCGTTCGCTCGGCCATTCAAGCATCGGGTCGGCGAGCAACAGCAAGCGACCGCCGGCGCGTACCCATTCATCGAGCGCGACGAGGTCTTCCGGCGCTTGGCCGAGCGGGTGGGCCATCAGCAATAGCTTGCCCTTGGCGAGCTCCGGAGCACTGGCAGTGCTGATCGGGACGATGCGGTAGCGTGCTTCAAGTGCTTTCAGCGCCGGCGACCCGCTCTCCTCGAGCGAAAAGCCTTCCCCGAACAGCAGCGGCAAGCTGGTCAACAGCAGCAGCTTTGGGCGTTCCTTAGCGGTCAGGCGTTGCGCACGCTCATCGGTGCCGCGATTGGCAAGCGCCGCGGCAACGGCGATCCCTCCCAGGACCAGGAGCAGCAGGATGACGAGCGCGCGAGCG
Organism: Sphingomicrobium sp.; assembly: GCA_036563485.1. Taxonomy (NCBI): domain Bacteria; kingdom Pseudomonadati; phylum Pseudomonadota; class Alphaproteobacteria; order Sphingomonadales; family Sphingomicrobiaceae; genus Sphingomicrobium; species Sphingomicrobium sp. The sequence goes on from DATCMI010000001.1 coordinate 488,708, forward strand.
CGCCCGCCCTTCATTTCCGCTCGGCTGCGCTGTTGTTCGCGGTCTCCTCCGAGCCGCCCGGCGCCACCCCGAGCTGCGCCAGCGGTTCGCTCGGTTCGTTGCTCGCGGCGTCCTGGACGTTCGTCGTCGGCGCATCCTGGCTCGACCGGGTGACCACGGAGCCGAGGAGGACGAGCAGGAAGGCGAACGCAAGGCCGGTCAGCCCGATGCGGATGCGCTGCGCGCTGGTTCCCGCTTGGTACGGCATGCCAGGCGCAGGCTATGTGCCGCTTCGGCAATATGCAAGCTGCCGCCTTGACGAGGACGAGCGTGCTCGCGAAGGGGCGCGCATGACTCGCACCCCTCTGCTCATCGCACTTGTGGCAGCCGCTGCGTTAGCCGGCTGCAACAATGAAGATCACACCATTGTCGCCGGCGGCAGCCCGTCGGACGAAAACCAGGCCGCGGCGCCTAAGAAGGTCGAACTGCCGCCGGCGATCGTCGCCACCAAGACCTACCGCTGCGCGGACAATAGCGTCGTGACGATCGACTATTTCCAGGACGGCAAGTCGGCGAACGTGCATGGCGAGAAGGGCACGCCTCCGACCCGCGTTGCCGCTGACGAAGCCGGCAAGCCGATGACCGCCGAGGGCGGCTATTCGGTTGAAGGATCGCCGACCGCATCCACGGTCAAGGTCTCCGTCCCGGGCCACTCCAACCAGAGCTGCAAGGCCTAGTTGCTTGACAGTCCCTCTGCGGCCCTCACACAGCGGCCGCAGAGGGTTTTTTCCATGCTGATCAGCAGACGCGGCTTCGCCTCCGCAGCGCTCGGCGCCGCCGTCGCCGCCCAGCTCCCGGCACGCGCATTAGCCCAGGACGCCCGCTACGCCGCCGCACTTGCTGCGATCCGCGCCTATGCAGAAGCGAACCTGCGCCACTTCGGGCTTCCCGGACTGACGCTGGCGCTCAGTGCGCCGGACGGCTTCAACACCGTGATGAATCTCGGCTTCGCCAATGCCGACGCGCGAACGCCGATCATTTCGGAAACGCTGTTCCAGATCGGCTCCATCAGCAAACTGATCGCCGCGGCCGTTGTCCATCAGCTTGCAGGCGAAGGACGGCTCAAGCTGACCGATCGCATTAGCGAGCTGCTTCCTGAGGTTCGGCTTCCCAACGGCAATTCGGTCCAGGTCCAGCACCTGCTGGACCATGTTGCTGGGCTGCCCGCCGACGCGCCGGTCTTCGCGGACGGAGGCCTTTGGACGGCCTACCAGCCTGGCGAACATTGGAATTATTCGAACACCGGATACGACATTCTCGGGCTGCTGATCGAGCGCGTCTCAGGGGCGCCTCTGGCGAAGGTCGAGCGGGACCGGATCTTCGAACCGCTGGGCATGCGCCGAACGCGTGGGGCGATCGTCGCAAGCGACCGGACCCTTTATGCCCAAGGCTACGAAGTTGCCGATCATGAGGCGTTCGTGCCCGGTGCCCGCCTGGCACCTGCGCCATGGCTCGACGTGAGCTTCGCGGGGGGCAACGTCGCGTCGACCGGGGAGGACATGATCCTGCTGATGCGCTCCATCGCCGATGCGGCCCAGGGCCGCGGCGGGCTCGGCCTGCCCCCCGAAACGGCAAAGGCCTTTGCGAGCCACGCTGTTGCAAGCGACGGGCCAGATATGCGCTACGGCAACGGCTTGATGCATGTCGCCAACGCCGGGCGCTCCTATCTCCACCACACGGGCGGGATGCTCAGCTTCTCATCCGCGTTCCACATCGACAAGTCGAGCGGTGCCGCCGCCTTCGCAAGTACGTCGCTCGGCGGCTATGCCGAGTTCCGGCCGAAGCTGCTGAGCCGCTTCGCCGCCGATGCGCTTACCAGCGCCGCCGCGGGCGCGCCGCTGCCGCCGCCGCCTTCCCTCTTCGTGCCATCGGCCCATACGCCCGCCTACGTCGGCCGCTACAAAGGTCCGGCCGGCGAGTTCGAGGTGAGCCGCGGTACCCCGCTGACGATCGTCTCGAACGGCAAGTCGGCAACGCTGCACCCGATCGGCGGCGACCTCTTCCGGACCCTCCATCCCGACTTCCGCACCTTCACCCTGCTGTTCCAGCGCCGAACCGGCACCGTTGTGGGCGCGGCGTGGGGCCCCGCCCTTTACCTGCGCGCCGGTGCGACCGTGCAGGTTCCGCAGTCGGATGCGCAGCTCGCCAAGCTGGCCGGCCGCTTCGGAAGCGACAATCCATGGTTCGGTCCCGTCCGGGTCGTGGAGCGCGGCGGGCGCCTATGGATCGGCACCGAACAGCCGATGACCCGCATCGGCGATAATCTGTGGCGCGTCGGGCAGGACAGCTGGTCGCCGGAGCGCGCGTCCTTCCATGACTTCATCGATGGACGGCCGCAGACGCTGATCTTGTCCGGCCAGAAGTATCTTCGCCAGGACATCGAGGCCGCGGCCTAGCCCGCGCTCCGCTGCCCGGCTAAGGGGCCGCGCATGGACGTTCTCGACCGCTCTCCCATCACGCCCGAAATCGTCGCCGAGCACGGTCTCAGCGAGGAAGAATATCAGCGGATCCTTAAGGCGCTCGGGCGCGAGCCTAACCTCGTCGAGCTCGGCATCTTCTCGGTGATGTGGTCGGAGCATTGCAGCTACAAAAGCTCGCGCGTCCACCTCAAGAAGCTGCCGACCGAAGCGCCGTGGGTGATCCAGGGTCCGGGCGAGAATGCCGGCGTCATCGACATCGGCGATGGCGACGCGGCCATCTTCAAGATGGAGAGCCACAACCACCCGTCCTACATCGAGCCTTACCAAGGTGCGGCGACTGGGGTCGGCGGCATCTTGCGCGACGTCTTCACCATGGGCGCGCGGCCGGTCGCGAACCTCAACGCGCTGCGCTTCGGCCGTCCCGATCATCCGAAAATGCGCCACCTGATCGCCGGCGTCGTTGCCGGGATCGGCGGCTACGGCAATTGCGTGGGCGTGCCCACGGTCGGCGGCGAAGTGAACTTCGACCCGGCTTACGACGGCAATATCCTCGTCAATGCGATGACGGTCGGCGTCGCGAAGACCGACAAGATTTTCTATTCGGCCGCCAGCGGCATCGGCAATCCGATCGTCTATGTCGGTTCGAAGACCGGCCGCGACGGCATCCACGGCGCCACCATGGCGAGCGCCGATTTCTCCGAGGACAGCGAGGAGAAGCGGCCGACTGTGCAGGTCGGCGACCCGTTCACCGAAAAGCTGCTGATCGAAGCCTGCCTCGAGCTGATGGCGACCGACGCCATCGTCGCCATCCAGGACATGGGCGCGGCGGGCCTCACCTCGTCCTCCGTAGAAATGGCTTCGAAGGGCGGCGCGGGCATCCGGCTGAACATGAACAAGGTGCCTTGCCGCGAAGAAGGCATGACGCCCTATGAAATGATGCTCTCGGAGAGTCAGGAGCGGATGCTCATGGTTCTGAAGCCCGGCCGCGAAGGCGAGGCCGAAGCCATCTTCCGCAAATGGGAGCTCGATTTCGCGGTCATCGGCGAAGTGACCGACACCGGGCACATGGTCCTGGAATTCGACGGCGAGGTCGTGTGCGATATCCCGCTCGACCCGCTGGCCGACGAAGCGCCGCTCTACGACCGGCCGCACATGAGCCTCGCGGACTACAAAGCGTGGGCGCAGGTGAAGCCGCTCGATAATGTGCCGGAGAGCACGGATGTCGCCGCCGACCTCCTGAAGCTGATGGGCTCGCCCAACCTCGCGAGCCGGCGCTGGATCTACCAGCAGTACGACCAGCAAGTCGGCGGCGACACGGTGCAGCGCCCCGGCGGCGACGCCGCGGTGGTGCGCGTTCACGGCAGCCGCAAGGCGCTGGCGATGACCACCGACTGCACGCCGCGCTATTGCTACGCGGACCCCTATGAAGGCGGGAAGCAGGCCGTGGCCGAGGCCTATCGCAACCTCTCGGCCGTCGGTGCAAAGCCGCTGGCCGTCACCAACTGCCTCAACTTCGGCAACCCGCAGCGCCCCGAGATCATGGCGCAGTTTGTCGAGTGCCTGCGCGGCATGGGCGATGCCTGCCGCGCCCTCGACTTCCCGATCGTGAGCGGGAACGTCAGCCTTTACAACGAGAGCAAGGCGACCGGCGGCGGCAGCGCGATCCTGCCGACGCCGGCCATCGGCGGGGTCGGCTTGATCGCCGACTGGGAGAAGAGCGCGACCATCGCGTTCAAGGGCATCGGCGACGTGCTGGTGGTGATCGGGCTTCGCGGCGGCCATCTCGGCCAGTCGCTTTGGCTGCGCGAGATCCACGGCCGCGAGGACGGCCCGCCGCCTCCGGTCGACCTGGAGACGGAGCGGCGCACTGCGGACTTCGTGCGGGAGCAGATCGCCGCCGGGGCGCTGACCGCCGTCCACGACGTAGCCGACGGCGGCCTTGCCCTCGCGATCGCGGAAATGGCTCTGGCCGGCAATATCGGTGCCCTCATCCAGCCTGCAGGCCCCGGCCATTCGGCGCGGCAGTTCTTTGCCGAGGACCAGGGCCTTTATGTCGCGACCATCGACGACGCGCATCTGCTGCGCGTCCTCACCGGCGCCGACGCAGCCGGCGTACAGATCGAACCGATCGGCCGGACGGCCGGCCAGCGGCTGATCTTCGAACTCGCCGACGCCGACTTTTGCGTTCCGCTGGCGCAGCTCCGCGCCGCGCACGAAGGCTTCTTCCCGAAGCTGATGGGAAGCGAGCTTACCCCGGAGATCTGAACGCCACTTGCGACTAAGTCGCAATAGCGCTATTTAGCTGCGCATGATCGTGTGCAGCTGCAACCGAATCACCGAATGCGAGCTCCGGAAGGCCGCGCGCGCGGGTGCCCCGTCGCCCGATGCTGCCTACGGCCACCTCGGCTGCGAGCCGCAGTGCGGCTGCTGCCTCGATTTCGCGCAGGAGATCATCGACGAGGAGCGCAGCGCCCTCCTGCATGTCGAGGCGGCCGCCGCCTGACTTGACCCGCCCGGTCGCCCGGCGCATCCCCAAATCGAAGCTAGGGGGTGCAGATGAAAGGCGATCCGCGAGTAGTTGAGCTCCTCAACCAGGCGCTCAAGAACGAGCTCACCGCGATCAACCAATATTGGCTGCACTACCGCATGCTCGACAATTGGGGCGTGAAGAAGCTCGCCGATTACGAGCGGCACGAATCGATCGACGAGATGAAGCATGCGGACCGGATCGCCGACCGCATCCTGTTCCTCGACGGACTTCCCAATTTCCAGGCACTCGGCCGGCTTCGGGTCGGCGAGAATGTCGAGGAGATCCTGCGCGCCGACCTTGAAGCGGAGAACGAAGGCGCGGTCATCTACCGCGACCTCATCGCTCATGCCGAGACGGTGCGCGATTATGTGACTCGCGACCTTGCCCGCGAGATCCTCGCCGACGAAGAAAAGCATATCGATTTCATCGAGACGCAGTTTGAGATGATCGGCCGCATGGGCCTTCAGAACTACATTCAGCTCCAGAGCGAAGCTGCCGAAGAGGACTAAATTCGGCCGAACCCCTGGTTCGTGACCTTGCGGCCGAAACCGCCAGTCGCGGGAGCGCGGCTCACCAGTGGGTTGGTCGCTTTTTCGAACTGCTCGACCGTCTGCTGGAACAGCTTTCGAAGCTCCACCACCTGAGGCACGAGTTCGTCTGGGAAGCGGTGCGTTTCGATGCAGAAGCGCGACGTGGTCTCGATCAGCTCCGCGACCTTGGCCAGCGGCTCGGCGCCGAGCTGGCGCGATTCACCCTTGAGCGTATGCGCCGGAAGCACGAGGGCGGCGGTGTTCTGCTCCCGCATCGCCTCCTCGATCTGGGCGATCGACTTGACGCCGTCCTCCTTGAAATAGCTGAGGATGCGAATGAAGCCTGGCCCGAGCTCGGTCCGGCTGCGCTCGAAATGCGCCCAATCGATGATGTCCCGAGCCTCGTCGGCCACCTAAAGCTCCTCGCCTCGCCGGCACGCGCCAGCGCTGTTCCACCACGAGCGAGCTAGCCCCAAAGGGGTAAATTTCTCCTTAGCGGCCGCGGTCGAACGGATTCGAGCGGCCGCGGAACTCCAGCCGCAGCGGCACCGGGCCGAGCCCGAGATCGCGGCGCATCGCGTTCAGCAGGTAACGGCGATAGCTGTCCGGTAGCTCGTCAAGCCGGTTGCCGAAGACGACGAAGCTCGGAGGCCGGCTCTTCACCTGAGTGATGTAGCGCAGCTTGATTCGCTGCCCCTTAGGCGCCGGCGGCGGATTGGCGTCGATGGCTTGCTCGAACCAGCGGTTAAGCTCGCCCGTGGGCACGCGCCGGCTCCACGCCTCGCGAAGATCGAACGCGACCTTCAGGATCGTATCGATGCCCTTGCCGGTGATCGCGGATACGGTGAGCAGCGGCACGTCGCGCAACTGCGACAGCCCCTCGGCAAGCGCCGCCTTGATGCCGTTGAACAGCGACGACGCGTTCTCGGCCACGTCCCACTTGTTGACGGCGATGATCAGCGCTCTCCCTTCTTCGAGCACCTGGGACGCGATCTTGAGGTCCTGGACCTCAAGTCCGCGGGTCGCATCGAGCAGCAGGACGACGACCTCGGCGTAATCCAGGGCGCGCTTGGTGTCGGCCACGGAGAGCTTCTCGAGCTTGTCCTCGACCTTGGCGCGCTTGCGCAGGCCCGCGGTGTCGACGAGGCGGACCTTGCGGCCTTCCCATTCCCAATCGAGGCTGATGGAGTCGCGAGTGATGCCCGCCTCCGGACCGGTGATCATCCGGTCCTCGCCGATCATCTTGTTGACTAGGGTCGACTTGCCGGCGTTCGGGCGCCCGACGATCGCAAGCTTGAGCGGCGCGTCGGGCGAACTCTCGTCGAGTTCTTCCTCGTCCTCTCCCTCTTTCTCGACGAGCGGCTGAAGCGCTTCGAAAAGGTCAGCAACGCCTTCGCCATGCTCAGCGCTGAGCGCCACCGCTTCGCCGAAGCCGAGGCGGAACGCGTCGAATATGCCCGCTTCGCCTGCCCGTCCCTCAGCCTTGTTGGCGACCAGGATCACGGGCGTGGTCTCGACGCGCAGCCAGCGCGCGATTTCCTCGTCCAGCGGGGTCACCCCCTCACGGCTGTCGATCACGAACAAAGCCGCGTCGGCCTCCCGCACCGCGGCCTCGGTCTGCTTGCGCATGCGGCCGGGCAGCGTCTGCGGATCCTCGTCCTCGAACCCCGCCGTATCGATGACGCGGAATTCGAGGTCGAGCAGCTTCGCCTCGCCTTCCCGTCGGTCGCGAGTCACGCCCGGACGGTCGTCGACGAGCGCCAGCCGCTTGCCGACCAAGCGGTTGAACAACGTGGATTTGCCCACATTGGGGCGGCCGACGATTGCGACGGCGGGAAGAGCCATGGCGCGGGCGATAGCAGCGCCTCAGCGGCGCCGCGACCCCTTAGCGATAGGCGTGCAGCTTGCCCTGATCGTCGAGCACGTAAAGCGTCGACATGGCGACTACTGGCCGAAGGCTGACCGGCGCGCCGACCCGTGTCTGGGAAAGGAAGCTACCGGTTGCCGGATCCACCTGGATCACGGCCCCGCTGGTCGACGTCACGATGAGCCGGTTCCCGGCAAGCACCGGGCCCGCATAAGCGATGTCGCCCTTCTTGCGCTTCGCGTTGGCGAATTGCGGAAGCTGGGCGATCCAGCGGATATGCCCGTTCTGCCGATAGATGGAGATCAACTTCGCGTCCTGGGTGACGGCGAAGATCCAGTCACCGGCGAGCCACGGCGTTGAAATGCCGGCGATGTTCAGCTCCCACAGGCGCTGGCCGGAGACGAGGTCCAGGGCAACCATTCGCCCACCGGCGCCGATGGCGAACACCTGGCCATTGTCGATCACGGGGTCGGCGTCGATGTCGGACAGCGACGCAACGCTGGTCGAGATGCTGGTGCGCTGAAGCGTGTCCTGCCACACCTGCCGTCCGTTTTCGTAGCGGTAGGCGTTGAGCTCGCCCGACGAGAAGCCGGCAACGACAGTCCCTTGCGCAGCGGCGGGGGATCCGGCGCCGAAAATGCCGGCGATTTCGAGCGCGGCCGCTTGCGACCAGTTAGTCGCGCCATTGGCCGCGTTGAGCGAATAGATCTGGTTGTCCTGGCTCATCACGTAAACGGCGTCATTCGCCACTGTTGGAGAGCCGCGAAGCGGACCGCCCGGACGCACCCTCCAGACGATCTTGCCCGTCTGCGCGTTCATCGCCGCCACGTGGCCTAAGCCATTGGTCGCAAAGATGCGGCCGCCGTCATAGGCGAGACCGCCGCCGTAGAGCGACGCCTCGTTCCCGCGCTCGTTCGGCGTCTGGCTGGTCCAGACGCTGCCCCCGGTACGCGCATCGAATGCGCGGACGGTGCCAAGCGTGTCGATCGTGAACACACGGCCGTCGGCGACGATCGGCGGAGCGGCAAGGCGCGCTGCGACGCTATTGCCGCGCCCTGCCTGGACAGTGAACGCCGGCTGGAGCGTGCTGCGGAGCGCGAGTTGGCCCATGGAATTGCTGGCGCTGCCGCCGGACTCGGTCCAGGCGGCGTTCTCCGTCGCAGCAGGAAGGCTGAACGGCAGGGCCTTGGCATCGGGGTCGGCCTCGACGTCGGTTTCGCTGGTCAGCACCGGAATGCGCTCGCCCAGCACCGGCGTCTTGGGCCGGCCCTTGCCGCCGATGATGCCGCAGCCGCTTGCCGCAAGTGCAGCAGCGACCAGGAGAGTGGTGCGAAGATATGCGGCTTTGCTCATTGTTGTCCTACTGGCCCTGAGTTCCAAGCGCGGAGCTCGCGTCGGTGCCGAGGCTGCCGGCGATCTGCATGGCGCGGTTGCGCACGCCTTCCGGCGCGCTCTTGTCGTTGGCGATTTTGGCGAACAGCTGTCCCGCCTGTTGGGTCTTGCCCTGCTTGACGAGCGCTAGCGCGGTCATCTCACCGGCCGAACCGAACCACGGCTCGCCCGGCTGAGTCAGCGGCTCGAGCCGCGCGATGACCTGCTGCGGCTGAAGCGCGTCGAATTCCAGCGCGGTCTGACGGATCAGGCCGGCATGGCGGTATGGATCCGGGAGCGAGCTGTCCTCCGCGATTTTCTTGTAGGTGGCGAGCGCGAGCTTCTGGTCGTTCTGCTGCAGGGCCAGCGCGGCTCGGGTGAACATGGCGGTCGCGCGGACCGCATCCGCACTGGAGTTCGACAGCTCGTCGAGCTGCTGCGGCGCGCGAGCAACATTGCCGCTGCCGATGTCCTTGTAGACCTGGGCGAGCTGCTCGACCTGCTGCTCCGCGCGCTGGCGCTTGTGCTGCTGGTACCAGATCAGCCCGCCGCAGATTGCAAGGAACAGGACGACCGCCGCGATGAGCAGCGTGCCGTTTTCCTTGAAGAAGTCGCGAATGCGGTCACGCCGCATATTCTCGTCGACTTCACGGACGAATGTTTCGGTTGTGTCCGGGGGCTGCGCCAAAGACGTTCCTCAGTCCGCTCGCAAAGGGTTGATCGTGCCGGCTGCTTCCCTTCCCCACCCTTGATGAACGGAAGCTGGCAGCGGATCGTCTAGCCGCTGGCGCGCGAAACGCAAAGGCCCTCCGCAAACGGGGCGGCCACGGCGGACCAAACCGAACCAGGGGCGTCTATTGGTGGAGATGGATACGGACGCAGTTTCCCGCGCCATCGCCCTGATCTCCGCCGCCGGGTTCAAGAACGGCTATTACCTGCCGCTCGAACGTATTCAGGAGGCGATGGCGGACGGCGGGCCCGCGCTCGACAAGCTCGCTACGGAGGTGAAGCAGATCGTCGTCAGGGGCAGGTTCGACGCGGTCACTTACGACGCCTCGCTCCACCCGTTCGTGCAGTCGCGGTTGGCCAGGTTCCTGGATGAACGGGGGATCGAGCGGTTCAGCTGGGACCTCGAGGTCGATGCCGGCGATCCGCAGACCGATGCCGCTGCACTGCGGCGCAAAGTCTCTGCCTGGAAACTCAGCGGGTTGCTCGTCCGCTTTCCGTCGGACTTCGGCATCTGAGATGGGCAGCGCCGGCTATTTAGGCCGGTATGTCTGCTCACTGGTCGGAAAGCTTCGGTCCCGAACTTCGCCGGCATAAGTGCTCGCGGCCTCCGAAATCCGGGCAGCCAGATCGTCGTAGCGCTTCACGAACCGCGGGGTGCGTTCGAACAGGCCGAGCATGTCTTCGGTCACCAGCACCTGGCCATCGCACTCGGACGACGCGCCGATGCCAATCACGGGAATGTCTACCGTTTGCGCGATCTTTGTCGCGACCTCTTCCATTACGCCTTCCGCAACCAGGCAGAAGGCGCCCGCGCGGGCGACGGCGCTCGCGTCCGAGACGATGCTCGATGCTTCGAGCTGGTTGCGGCCGCGCGGGCCATAGCCGCCGAGCGAATTGACCGCCTGCGGCGTGAGGCCGACGTGGCCGATCACCGGGATGCCGCGCTGAGTGAGGAAGGCGATGGTCGGCGCCATGGCTTCGCCGCCCTCGAGCTTGACCGCCGCGCAGCCCGTTTCCTTCATGATCCGCGATGCGGCGTCGAACGCCTGTTCAGGCGATCCTTCATAGCTACCGAACGGCATGTCGACGGCGACCAGCGCGTGCCAGCTTCCGCGGACCACGGCGGCGCCGTGCGCGCACATCATGTCCATCGTGACGGGGATCGTCGAAGGCAGACCGTAGATGACCTGGCCGAGGCTGTCGCCGACCAGCAGCATGTCGCAATGCGGGTCGAGTAGCTGCGCCATGCGCATCGTGTAGGCGGTCAGCATCACGATCGGCTGCTCGGTCCGGCCGTCGACCTTCCGCGCGCGGATCGAAGGCGCGGTGGTGCGCTTGCCGGGCACAGGCGATGGCGTCGCCCGGCTGGTGCTCGTGTCGATGGTGAAGGTGGACATGGCGCGGGCTTCTAGCTGCCGGCTGCGTCCGTCGCCAGAGCGGTCCGATCGGGGTCAGGCCCACCCGCGACGCCGAGCCGCTCTTCCCAATTCGCCCCTTCGGCGAGCGAGATTGAATCGAGCACCTTCGTGCTCTGGTCGCGCAAGATGGCGAAGGCGCGGCGGATGGCGCAGGTCGCCTCGTCGTGACAATCGCCGCACGGCGCATAGAAGTTGACGCTGGCGCAGGACACGAGCGCGATCGGCCCTTCCATGGTGCGGACGATCTCGCCGAAGGAAATCTGGTCGGCGGGCCGCGCCAGCTGGTAGCCTCCTTTCGGCCCGCGCGCGCTTTTGACCAGCCCGGCTTTCTTGAGGTCGAGCATGATGAGCTCAAGATATTTCGGCGGGACCCGCTGGGTTTCCGCAATGCGGCCGAGTTGGACCGGGGCGCCCTGCTGCTCCTCGGCAAGGAAAAGCAGCGAACGCAAAGCGTAGCGGGTCTTTTGAGCAATCATTCGAGCGCCAGCCTAACGCCAGCGCAGGCGGGAGGCAAAGCGCGGCCTGTCCGCCAGCGACGACCGTCCCAGCCTGACGGTGGCTCAGGTGCGACCAACAGCATTGGACCGGCGAAGTGCGACGCAGCCGAACCCCCCGGTCGTTCGTTTCCAAAGCGGGACGACAATCCCGAGAATTCTTCAACGACGGAAAGGTCAAGCGCCATGGCACAGCACGGCTATTTGCACGACGAGTACGACAGCAACGATTTCGGCCGCGGAGACGACCGCGACGACCGTGAGCGTAACTGGCGAGACCGCGACCAGGAACGCAGCTGGCGCAGCCGGGACGACGATCAGAATTGGCGCAGCCGCGACGAGGATCAGAATTGGCGCAGCCGCGAATCCGGCTGGGGCAGCGGACGCGACCGCAGCTCGATGTTCGGCTGGGGTGGCGGCGATCGCGACTCGAGCCGGAGCCGTGAGCGTGGCGGCGACCAGGACCGCGGCTTCTTCGACCGCATGGGCGACCAGATGGGTTCGTGGTTCGGCAGCGACGATGACAATGACCGCAGCCACTACGAGCGCCAAGGCGGCGCCGGCCGCGAGCAGTGGGGCAGCCAGAGCCGAAGCGGCAGCAGCTACGGCCGCGAGGGCCGCAATTACGGCGGCTATCAGAGCGGTTGGGGCCAGCAGAATTTCGGCGGCGAGCAGAGCGGTCAACGCTACAGCGCCCACCCGGACGATCATTATCGCAGCTGGCGCGACAAGCAGATGCAGGCGCTCGATCGCGATTATCAGGACTATTGCCGCGAGCGCGAGCAACAGTTCCACAGCGACTTCGACACGTGGCGCCAGAGTCGCCAGGGCCAGAGCCAGAGCCAGAGCCAGAGCCAAGGCGAAAGCGGCGGCAGCAGCAGCCAGTCGCAGCAGAGCGGCTCGTCGAGCAGCACGATGGATCTCGACAACCCCGTTGCGCAGGGCGGCGAAATTCCAGGCGCGACGACTAGCGCAATGGGCGCCGCGACCATGGGCACCAACAATAGCGAAAATACCGACAGCGCTCCTTCGGCTACCGGCCGCGGCAGGCGCTAACTGACGGGCGGGCGGGGCTTCGGTCCCGCCCCTACCCTTCGACGATTACCTTCGAGCCGACCTTCGTCAGGCCGAACAGCTTCTCCGCGAATTTCATCGGCAGACGGATGCAACCGTGGCTCGCCGGATAGCCCGGGTTCGGCCCGCCATGGAGCGCAATGCCGTAGTCGTCGATGCGCTGCATGAACGGCATGGGCGCATTGTTATATTTGCGCGACCTGTGGAACTTGCGCTTGTCGAGCACCTTCCACTCGCCAAGCGGCGTAATCCGTCCCTTGCTTGCCGTCGACACGGATGCCGCCCCGACAAGCACGTCGCCGCGATAGGCGTAGGTCATCTGGGTCAGCCGATCGACCACGACGCGCGGTTCGCCCTCGGCCGGCACTTTTGCCGCCCAGACAAATTCGTTCGGCTTCAACCCGGCCCGGCCGAAGGTCGCGACCATGTCCTTGTGCGCTTTGGGCGCATTGCCGAGGGTCCACAGGTAGGGAGCGCCGGCCGGCTGCGGCGTGGGCGCACTCGCCACTTTTGCGGCCGGGACGGTCGAACAGCTGCTGGCGAACATGGCCGCGGCGACGATTGCGGCAGGAGCGAGAATCTTCATCGGCAACGAAACAGCCGAACCGCGATCCATCGTCAATCCATTGGTAAACAACAGTTTAGCGGTTAACCGCCGAACCTCATTCCCACTCGATCGTGCCGGGCGGTTTCGACGTATAATCGTACACGACGCGGTTGATGCCGTTGACCTCGTTGACGATGCGCGTCGCCACGCGGCTCAGGAACTCGGAGTCGAACGGGTAGACGTCGGCGGTCATGCCATCGACGCTGGTCACCGCGCGCAGGCCGCAGACATAATCGTAGGTGCGATAATCGCCCATGACGCCGACCGTGCGCACCGGCAGCAGCACCGCGAAGGCCTGCCAGATGGCGTCATACAGCCCGGCGTTGCGGATCTCTTCGAGATAGATGACGTCCGCCTTGCGCAGGATGTCGCACTTCTCGCGCGTGACCTCGCCGGGGATGCGGATTGCGAGGCCGGGGCCGGGGAACGGGTGCCGCCCGACGAAGGCTTCCGGCAGCCCGAGCTCCCGGCCGAGCTCGCGCACCTCGTCCTTGAACAGTTCGCGAAGCGGCTCGACGAGCTTCATGTTCATCCGCTCAGGCAGGCCGCCGACATTGTGGTGGCTCTTGATCGTCACCGAGGGGCCGCCCGTGAAGCTGACGCTTTCGATCACGTCGGGGTAGAGCGTGCCCTGCGCGAGGAAATCGGCGCCGCCGATCTTTTTCGCTTCTTCCTCGAAGACGTTGATGAATTCGGCGCCGATGAACTTCCGCTTCTTTTCCGGATCGTCGACGCCGGCGAGGCCGCCCAGGAAATCCTCGCTCGCATCCACGTGGACCAAGGGAATGTTGTAGCTGTTGCGGAACAGGCTCACGACCTGCTCGGCCTCGTTCGCGCGCATCAGGCCGTGGTCGACGAAAACGCAGGTCAGCTGCTCGCCGATGGCTTCGTGGATCAGCACCGCGGCGACGGCGCTGTCGACGCCGCCGGACAGGCCGCAGATCACGCGCCCATTGCCGACCTGCTCACGGATGTCCGCGATCTTGGCGTCCTTGAACCGCTCCATCGTCCAATCGCCGGCGCAGCCGCAGACGTGACGCACGAAGTTGGCGAGCAGCTTGCCGCCGTCCGGCGTGTGCACCACCTCCGGATGGAACATCAGGCTGTAGCGCTTCGCCTCTTCATTAGTGGCGATCGCGTAAGGCGCGCCTTCCGACCTAGCGACGACCTCGAACCCCGGCGCGAGCGTCTCGACGCGGTCGCCGTGGCTCATCCACACCTGGTGCCGCTCGCCGACTTCCCACAGGCCATCAAAAAGGGCGCTCGGCGCGACAACTTCGATGAAGGCACGTCCGAACTCGCGTTGGTCGGAGGAAACCACACGCCCGCCGAGTTGCTGGTGCAGCGTTTGCTGGCCGTAGCAGATGCCGAGCAGCGGAAGCCCGCTGTCGAACAGCACCTGCGGCGCACGCGGACTTTCCGCTTCGGTGACCGAAGCCGGTCCGCCGGAGAAGATTATGCCCATCGGCTGCAGCCGCTCGAAGGCCTCTTCGGCGGCGTTGAACGGGGCGATTTCACAATAGACCCCGGCCTCGCGGACCCGCCGCGCGATCAGCTGGGTGACCTGGCTGCCGAAGTCGACGACGAGGATGGCTTGGGTAGGCTGGACCGTCATGGCGGGCGGATAGGAAGGCCGCGCCGAAGAGTAAAGTTAGGCAGCCCGGAATCAAATGCGCCGGCCCCTTCCGGGGCCGGCGCACTCTTCAACGCTTGTAGCGCGTATCGCTTAGTAGCGGCGGTAGCCGTACTGCGAATAATCAGTGCCCCACGGCGTGTAGTTGTTCGTGTTGAACGTATAGCCGTAGTTCGACTGGACGGGATCGACGTCGATATCGATGATGCGACCCGCGTAGTCGGTGTTGCACTTCCAAACCAGGTCGACCTGGCTCTGGTTGTAGCCATAAGCGACGTTGCGGCCGCTGGTGGCGACGCCACGAACCTTGAGGCCGCCCGACGAACGGTTTTCGACCCGGCTGATGCCGAGCACGCGCCCGCCGGCGTAGCTGTTGTTGTAGCCGTAAGCGCCGTAGCCGTTGTAGCCGCCGCCGAGGCGAGCCTGCACGGCGTTGGCGCACTGGTTCACAACCGCCTGGCTGTTCACATTATAGCCGTAGGGCGCGTAGCCGTTGTAGCCATAGCCGCCGTTGCCGATCACACTATTGATGATCGCTCCGACGACGGCACCGCTGCCGTAAGGCGAGCCGTAGCCGTAGCCGTAGCCCGGATAATATTGCGCCGCTGCGGGCGCGGCGCTGGCAAGTGCGGCAACGGCGACGCCGCCCGCCAGAAACTTCGTGATGACCTTCATGGCCTAACTCCTCACAAACCGACTCGCCGACACAACGCACGGCGGCCCATGTCGGGTTATGTAGTTACGGCCGTGCACCGGTTCTGAACGCGCCGTTTGCTGCCGTTCAGGCAATCAGTCGAACTTGAGGCCCGTGAAATAACCGAGGAACGCCATGACGTCGGCGGCTTCCTCGATGACCTTGCTAGTCGGCTTGCCGGAGCCGTGGCCGGCACGGGTTTCGATCCTGATCAGGTGCGGCGCGCCTTTCGGGTCGGCGGCCTGGAGCGCGGCGGCATATTTGAAGCTGTGCCCCGGCACCACCCGGTCGTCGGTGTCGGCCGTCGTCACCAGGACCGGCGGATAATGAACGCCGGTCTTGATGTTATGGTAGGGCGAATAGGCAAGCAGGGTTTTGAAATCCGCTTCCTTGTTCGGATAGCCATAATCGTCGACCCAGCTGTGACCCTCGGTGAAGCGGTCGAAGCGCAGCATGTCCATCACGCCGACGGCCGGATGAGCGGCGTCGAACAAGTCCGGCCGCTGGTTGACGACCGCGCCGACGAGCAAGCCGCCGTTCGAGCCGCCCTCGATCGACAGGCCCTTGGGCGACGTGATCCCCTGCGCTTTCAGATATTCGCCGGCCGCGATGAAGTCGTCGAAGACGTTCTGCTTCTTGTCCAACCGCCCGGCATCGTGCCACGCCTTCCCATATTCGCCGCCGCCGCGGATGTTGGCGAGCACATAGACGCCACCCTTTTCGAGCCACGCCAGGCGGCTTGAGGAGAATGACGGCGGCATCGAGATGTCGAACCCGCCATAGCCGTACAGCAAGGTCGGCGCCGGGCCGGTGACGCTCTTCTTCTTGACGATGAACATCGGCACGCGCGTGCCGTCCTTGGACGCGAAGAAGCGCTGCTCGACCGAATAATCTTCAGGGTTGAACATCAGCTTCGGCTGCGCCCAGATGCTCTCCGCGCCCGTCACCACATTGTAGCGGTAAAGCGTCGTCGGCCGGTTGAAGCTGGTGAAGGCGAAGAAGGTCTCCGGATCGTCATCGTCGCCGGAAAATCCCAGCACGCTTCCGATACCCGGCAGATCCACGTTGCGGACGAGCGAGCCGTCCAGGTTCAGGATCCGGACCTCGCTCTTCACGTCGGCGAGGTAGCGCGCCGCGATCCGCCCGCCGACGACGTCGGCGCCTTGCAGGGTCGCTTCCGATTCCGGCACGACTGTTTTCTGGACGGGCTTGGCCGCCGACGTGTCGATGCTGACGATCTTCTGCTTCGGCGCACCCTTGTTGGTCGCGAGGTAGATCACCGGACCAACGCTGCCGACGTAATAATAATTGTCGGTCAGGGTCGGCACGAGCACCCGCGGCTTCGACCCTGGCTTGGCCAAGTCCACGACTGCGACCTGATAGCCGACGCCGGTCTCGCTCGAGGTGATGATCAGCCTTTTGCCGTCATCGCTGACCGCGGTGCCGTGATACAGGCCCGGCTGCGCTGGCGTCGAATAGACCAGCCGGTCAGCCGATTGCTTGGTGCCGAGCCGGTGAAAGTAGATCTGCTGGTCCTTGCTCGAGCCCTGGTATTGCTGGCCCGCGGCCGGCTCGGCGTAGCGGGCATAATAAAAGCCGCGGCCATCCTTTGCCCAAGTCAGGTCTGTGAACTTGGCCCATTTGATCTCGTCGGCATCATCCTTGCCGCTGGCGACATCCAGCACCATCAGCGTCCGCCAGTCGGTGCCGCCGTCCTGGACGGCGTAGAGCAGCTTCGTGCCCTGATCGTTCGCATTCCACTCGGCGAGCGCAGTGGCGCCGTCGGCCGACCAGCCGTTGGGGTCGATCAGCTGGCGCTCCTGCCCGTTCGCGCCGTCGCGGACGTACAGCACCGCCTGGTTCTGCAAACCGCTGTTGCGGGCGTAGAACAAGCGCTCGCCCTTCTTCTGGATGCCGGCATAGCGTTCGTAATTATAGAGTTCGGTCAGCCGGGCCTTGAGCACTTCGCGGCCGGGAAGCCTGGCAAGGAAGGCGCTGGTCACCGCATTCTGCCGGCTGACCCAATCGGCCACTTCCTTGTCGGTGCGGACGTCGTTCTCGAGCCAGCGGTAGGGATCGGCGATGCGGGTGCCGAACTGCGTTTCGACGAGGTCGACGCGGCGCGTGTCCGGATAGGCGACTTGCGTGGCAGCGGCGGCAGCAGGTTGTGCAGGAACGGGAGAAGACATCAGCGCCGAAGTGGCGAGCAACGGGACCAGGAACAAGCTCGGGCGCATGGAATACCTCTCAACAACGAAAAAGCGCGGCTGCTTGGTAGCAGCCGCGCCTCATTGTTCTCAAGGACGGTTCGGCAGCGCTTAGGCGGCCTCGAACTCTTCCTCGTTCATCACAGGTCCGCTGTCCTGGCCCTTCGCCGACACGTCCCGGTCAACCAGTTCGATGATCGCGATCGGCGCCGCGTCCGACATGCGGATGCCGGCCTTGATCACGCGGCAATAGCCGCCGTCGCGGTTCGCGTAGCGCGGGGCAAGCACGTCGAACAGCTTCACCAGCTGCGCGTCGTCCATCAGCCGCGCTTGGGCGAGGCGGCGGTTCGACAGGCCTCCACGCTTTGCGAGCGTGATCAGCTTCTCGACATAGGGCCGAAGCTCCTTCGCCTTCGCAACCGTGGTCGTGATCTGCTCATGCTTGATGAGCGCGGCAGCCATGTTCCGGAACAGGGCCGCGCGGTGGCTGGAGGTGCGCTGAAGCTTACGGCCGCCAACACGATGGCGCATGAGATCTTCCTTTCGTTCGTCTGGGCCCCGTATCAGGTAAGCCCGGCCACGCAGCACTTCGGGCGGCTGCGCTTTGCCCCTATACAGCAACGGCGAGCTGTTCAGCCCGCCGGACGCGCTGCCCTCAAGCGGAAATTCGGCCTTTCGTCAAGGTGCTGCGGCCCAGCCGCACGACCAGCGCCGACAGGTGACGGTGCGAGCTGTCGTGATAGACCGAGCCTTGCTCCAGCTCGCGGCACAGGCGGCGGTGCGCCTCTCCGAGGTTGTGATAGGGCAGGCCAGGCAGCAGGTGGTGGAGCGCGTGGTAGCGCAGGCCGACCGGCGCCCACAGCGCCGGCAGCGTCGCCGGCGGGGGCACGTTGACGCTGTCGAGGAACTGAGCGGTGACGCTCATCGCCTCGCCGTCATTCTCCCACAAGTGCGCGACCAAGGTGCGGACCTGGTTCAGGAACATCACGCCCGACGCGACCGCCAGGAAGACGAGGAACGCCTTGAGCGGGACCACGCCCGTTGCAACCATCGCCAGCAGCGCGATCGCCCAGATGCTGCACGCAGCCTCCTGCCATGCCCAATCGCGCGCGAACTCGCCTTCGGGCTTCGGCCGGACGAACTTGGGATTGATCTGCAGGCCGGAATAGCGGCCCACGACAATGCTCCGCAGCTTGGGCGACAGCATCGACAGCGGCGCCAGGATGCCGAAGCGGATCAGCATCCCGACCGGCGCAAGCGCCGCGGCGATCAGGAACACCGGCAGGGTCCAGGGCTGCATCAGCGCAAGCGGCAGATATTCGGGATCGTCGACGGTCCCATAATAGCGCTTCGCGTGGTGCTGATTGTGGACGCCTTCATAAAGGAAGCTCGGGACAAGCAGGGGGACGCCGACGACTAGGTTCCAGGTGAACCGAAAGCCCTTCACCGCGCCCTTCTTGATGTGCGTCAGCTCATGGATGAACGAACCGGCACGGTAGAGGGCGAGCACCGCCACAACAGCAGCCGCAACGGCCAGCCAGGTCGGCTGCACCAGCATCGCCGCGAACAGCCCCGCATAGCCGAGCAGCGCCGAACCGAGCATGTCGGTCCAGTAGATGGCCGCCTTCGGCACGTTGAGGTCGCGCGTCAGGTTCGCAGCCGCCTTCAGCATCGCCGCGTCATCCTTCGGACGGACGGGCGCGTGCTTGGCGGCGGCAGCCGGGATGCTGCGCTCGAGAGTCGCGGTCTGGGTCATAAGCTCTGCGATTGTCTGGGGTTACACGCAGATAATGGCCCCATCGTGGCGCTTCAATGGATAGGGAAAGCACCGTAGCTGGCGCTCGTCCGCATC
Organism: Sphingomicrobium sp.; assembly: GCA_036563485.1. NCBI lineage: Bacteria > Pseudomonadati > Pseudomonadota > Alphaproteobacteria > Sphingomonadales > Sphingomicrobiaceae > Sphingomicrobium > Sphingomicrobium sp. The sequence continues at coordinate 508,173 of DATCMI010000001.1, forward strand.
AGCCGCTAGCCCTTGCGCATGAGCAGCAGCCCTGTCGCGATCCGTCCGGTCGAAAGCAAGAAGGACCGGCAGGCGTTCGTCGACTTGGCGTGGAAGGTCTACAAGGACGATCCGCACTGGGTTCCGCCGCTGAAGGACGAGGTCCACGGACTGATCACGCCCGGCAAGAACCCATGGTTCGAACATGCGCGGGCCCAGCTATGGCTTGCGGAACGCGGCGGCGAGACGGTCGGGCGGATCAGTGCCCAGGTCGACGATCTGGTCCAGGAGCATATGGGCGCCGGCACCGGCCAATGGGGCATGTTCGAGGCGCTCGACGAAGAGGCCGCGAAGGCGCTGATCGGAACCGCCGAAGACTGGCTGCGGGCGCAAGGGATGACGCGGGCGCTCGGACCCATCAGTCTCTCGATCTGGGACGAGCCGGGGCTCGAGGTCGAAGGGTTCGGCCAGGATCCCGCCGCGATGATGGGCCATCATCGTCCTGAATATCAGGGGTGGATCGAGGCAGCTCGTTTTTCCAAGGCCAAGGACCTGCTGACCTACGAAGTCGACATCGCGCACTGGAACGACCTCAAGATCGACCGGCTGATCGCGATGGGCGAGCGCAATCCGCGCATCCGCATCCGCAAGGTCGACAAATCGCGGTTCGACGAGGAAGCGCGGATCATCCTCAACATCCTCAACGACGCCTGGTCCGAAAATTGGGGTTATGTGCCGCTAACGCCCGCGGAGATCGCTTATGCCGGCAAGAAGCTGAAGCCGATCATCTACGAGGAGCTGGTGCGGATCGCCGAGCTCGACGGCGAACCTGTCGCGTTCATGATCACCATCCCGGACATCAACGAACTGACCAAGGACCTGAACGGCAAGCTGTTCCCGTTCAACTTCGTGAAGCTGCTGTGGCGCCTGCGCAATCCGCGCGTCCAGCGCGTGCGCGTGCCGCTGATGGGGGTCGCCAAAAGGCTTCACCAGACGCGCATGGCCAGCATGCTCGCCTTCATGCTGATCGAATATATCCGGCGCGACTGCGTCGGTAAGTTCGGGGTCGAGCTAGGCGAGTTCGGCTGGATCCTGGAAGACAATAAAGGGATGTTGTCGATCGCGGAGCTGCCGAGCGCCCGGGTCAACCACAGATACCGGATCTACGAAAAGCGCCTTGAGCGCAGCAGAGGCTGATCTATGTTGGCGGGCGGAACGTTGCGGTGCGCGGCGCGCTGCCCGGCCATGCCGACCTATTCAATCACAATAATCAACGATGAGTTCGAGACGTCGACCAACGCAGAGGCGGCCGATGACGCTCTTGCCATCCGCGACGCCCTGCAAGGCGCGCTGCAGATCGGTGTCGAACAAGTCGTCGGCGGAGCCTCGCTGTTTGCCGCCGAATTGACGGTCGCCATTGAAGAACGGCGGCGGCGCTTCGTCGTGAATGTCAGCGCGAGCGCCTTGAAGTGGTGATCGACAAGCACCTGATGAAGCTGCGCGCGCGCGACACGATCAGCGCCGCCGAGGAAGCCTTCATCCGCAGCGGCGTTCGGGAGATCATGAAGGTACGCGCCGGATCGACTGCGGTGCGCGAGGGCCAAAGGGTGAACTATTCGACCATCCTCATCTCGGGGATCGCTGCTCGAGTTCAGTCGATGCCCGACGGCACCAGCCAGATCCTCGAGCTGCACGTGCCGGGCGACTTCACCGACCTGCATAGCTTTACGCTGAAATATCTCGACCACGATGTCGTCGCGATCAGCGACTGCAGCCTGGCGGTTGTGCCGCATGCACATCTGCAGGAGATGACGGAGCGCTTTCCGCATCTGACGCGGGTCTATTGGTTCGGAACGAACCTCGACGCCTCGATCAACCGAGAATGGGAAGTTTCGCTGGGCAGCCGCGACGCGCTCAGCCGAATGGCCCACGTCTTTTGCGAATTGTACATCCGCTTCGATCTGGTGGACCTAGTGCGCGGCGGAACTTTTGATTTTCCCGTCACGCAACAGCAACTCGCCGAGATGGTCGGAATCACCCCTGTTCACGCCAACCGCACGCTTCAGCAACTGCGCGGCAAGGGCCTAGTCGAGTTTGCACGCGGGCTGGCGACGATCCCCGACCTTGATCGACTGATGGATGTCGCACGCTTCAACCCCGCTTATCTGTACCTTGAGCGGCACACGCGCGGTGAGTCTTAATTCAGTTCGATCCAGGTCGGCGCGTGGTCGGACGCCTTCTCTTCTCCCCGGGCCCACCTGTCGACACCGGCGCCCGCCAGGCGATCGGCCGCTTCGGGCGAGCAAAGCAGGTGATCGAGGCGGAAACCGAGATCCCGCTGCCAGCAGCCGGCCGTATAATCCCAGAACGTGTAGAGCTTGTCCTCATTCGGGTGCAGCGAACGGAGGGCATCGGTCCAGCCCTGGTGCATGATCCGTCGCCACAGCTGGCGCGTCTCTGGCCGGCATACCGCATCATTGGCGGTGGCCCGGATCGAAAACACGTCGCGGTCTTCGGGAACGACGTTCCAGTCCCCGCATAGCACCGTTGGACGTTCGTCCTTCAGCAGCTCGGCGGCGTGCGCTTCGAGGCGCTCCATCCAGCTTAGCTTGTAGGTGAACTTCTCGGTGCCGATCGGATTGCCGTTCGGCAGGTAAAGCGACCCGACAATGAAGTCGCCGACCTCAGCCTCGATATAACGGCTGTGGGTGTCGTCGGGATCGCCGGGCAAGCCAACTCGGCGGAGCTGCGGCGTGTCGCCGCGCACGAGGATCGCGACGCCATTGAAGCCCTTCTGCCCATGCCAGACGGCGCCATATCCGGCCGCTTCGATATCGGCGATCGGCAGCGATTCGTCGGCGCATTTGAGTTCCTGGAGGCAGGCGACGTCCGGCTTTTCACGGTCGAGCCATTCGATCAGCCGCGGAAGGCGCGCGCGAATGCCGTTGAGATTGTAGGTGGCGAGCTTCATCGCGCCCGCCCTACCCGCTGCAGGCTAGACGGAAAAGCTGCTGCCGCAGCCGCAGCCGGACTGGGCGTTGGGATTGAGCACCTTGAATGCCGCACCGCCAAGGTCTTCGACGAAATCTACCGCCGAGCCGCGCACCAGGTCGAGGCTCACCGGATCGACGACCAGCTTGACGCCGGCGGTCTCCGCCACCGAGTCATCGTCGCCGGCCTGGTCGGCAAGCTCGAACTTGTAGGTGAAGCCCGCGCAGCCGCCGCCGTCCACCGCAAGGCGCAGGATCGCCGGCTTGGACTGCCGCTCGGCAATCCATGCGACCCGCTTGGCCGCACTTTCTGTCAGGGTGACGTGGCTCACGAGAGCGAGATAGGAAGTGCCGCGCTAAGCGGCAACCGGCTTACTGCTGGCCCTTCGGTCCGCCGAGCGCAACCGCATCCATCGACGGCGAGCCCTGGCGCTTCTGCATGGCGAGGACATAGTCGGTCGACTTCATGAAGGGGATCGGGTTGACCGCGCGGCCGTCGATCCGGACTTCATAGTGGAGGTGGCTGCCGGTCGAACGGCCGGTCGAGCCCATGCGGCCGATCAGCTGGCCGCGGGTGATCTTGTCGCCCGGGCGGACAAGGATCGCGGAAAGGTGTCCGAAACGGGTCGTAATGCCGCGGCCGTGCTCGATTTCGACAAGATTGCCGTAGCCGCCGCTGTTCCAGCCAGAGCGCAGAACCTTCCCGTCGGCGGTCGCGTAGATCGGGGTGCCGAGCGGACCGGCGAGATCGATGCCCGGGTGCATGGCGGCGCTGCCCTTGAAGGGGTCGGAGCGGACGCCGAACGAGCTGGTGAAGGCGGCGGTGCGGACCGGCTTGTCGGACGGGATCGCAATGACGTCGTTCTGAAGCTGGTCGAGCTTTTTCCAGCTGTTGAACAGCGCCTTGAAGGTCGGGTTGCCGACGCTCTCGAACGGGCCCCCGACGGCGCCGGTCGCGCCCTTGGCCGGGTAGAAGCCGAGCTTGCGCAGCGAGGCAGCGTCGACGTTCACGTCTTCAAGCGCGGCGGCGAGCGCAAGCTGGCGCTGCTCGATCGCTTGCACGCGGCGCTCTGTCTCGGCGGCGAGCTGGGCGACTTCGGCCGAATAGCCCTTGGCCGGCATGACAACCGCGGCGGCCAATGTCTGCTGGGGACGGTTGAGGAGGCTGACGGTCGCGTAGCTGGCCCAGGCAAGGACCGCGAACAGAAGCGCGAACAAGACGCCCTGGGCCGAGGCGGTGACGCGGAAACGGCGGAGCTTCTTCCCATCATGGATGAAGAAGTCGCGGTCGCGGAACAATCCCGTCGTCGCTCCGGCCAGTGCTTGCGTCATGCGTTCCCGCTCCAAAAATCGTCACATCCGTCCCGAAGGGCGGCGCTGTTTCACCAATCCAAGGAGCTCCCCAGCCCCGAAGCCGAATGCACGCATTGCCCATCGCGCATCGGCAGGACTGACACTGCTTCTGGTTGGTTAATGAATTCAACCGCGACCCGCCTGAAGCGGGATGAACTGCAATGATGCCGCGATGAACCGTTGAAATGAGGGCAACGAATAAGGATTCGAAGAAAATCAACCTGTTGTGCAGTGCAACATCGGCCAGTCCGGCCCGGCGAATTGATTCTTGTCCTCGAGCTGTTGCCACAGCCCGAACAGTCGTTACACCCGGCTTCGGGCCACGCCGTCCCAACGCGGCGCGAGCTCTCTGTGAGGAGAGTGACATTGACTGACGCAACTGCCGCGACGCCACAGGTGCGCGCGGACAAACCTCCTACCAAACCCAGTCGCCCGTACTTCTCGTCCGGCCCCTGCGCGAAGCCGCCGGGCTGGAGCGCAGAACTTCTGGACACGTCGGCACTCGGCCGCTCGCATCGCGGCGCGATCGGCAAGGCGAAGCTCCAGGACGCGATCGACCGCACGCACGCACTGCTGCGCCTTCCCGCCGACTACCGGCTCGGGATCGTTCCCGCGTCCGACACCGGCGCGGTCGAGATGGCCTTGTGGTCGCTGCTCGGCACGCGCCCCGTCACCATGCTGGCGTGGGAAAGCTTCGGCGCCGGCTGGGTCACCGACGTCGCCAAGCAGCTGAAACTCGACGCGGACGTGCGCACCGCCGCTTACGGCGAGCTCCCCGACCTCGGCGGCATCGACGCGGGCAGCGACATCGTCTTCACCTGGAACGGAACCACGAGCGGAGTGCGGGTGCCGAATGCGGACTGGATCGCTGCGGACCGCACCGGCCTGACGATCTGCGACGGGACGTCGGCGGCCTTTGCGCAGGACATCGACTGGAAGAAGATCGATGTCGGCACCTTCAGCTGGCAGAAGGCTCTCGGCGGGGAGGCCGCCCATGGCATGCTGGTCCTCAGCCCCCGCGCGGTCGAGCGGCTGGAAAGCGAACCCGCGCCGCGCCCGCTCCCCAAGATCTTCCGCCTGACGAAAGGCGGCAAGCTGATCGACGGCGTCTTCAAAGGCGAGACGATCAACACGCCCTCGATGCTTGCGGTCGAAGATTGGCTGTTCGCGCTCGACTGGGCCGAGCGGATCGGCGGCCTCGACGCGTTGATCGCGCGCGCGGACGCCAACGCTGCTGCACTGCAGCAGTGGGTCGCGTCGGCCGGCTGGATCGAAAACTTGGCGGCGGACCAGGCAATCCGCTCGAATACCTCCGTCTGCCTGCAATTCGCCGACCGTTCGGACGAGGAGGCGAACCGCGCCCGCCAGAAAGCGGTCGCCAAGCTCCTCGAGCAGGAAGATGCCGCCTACGACATCGGCGCTTATCGCGACGCTCCGCCGGGGCTGCGCATCTGGTGCGGCGCAACCGTCGAGACGGCGGATATCGAGGCACTCGGGCCCTGGCTCAATTATGCGTGGGAGAAGACCGCATGAGCGTGCGCGTCCTGATTTCCGACAAGATGGATCCGAAAGCCGCCGCAATCTTCCGCGACCGCGGGATCGAGGTCGACGAGAGGCCGGGCTTGGCTCCCGACGAACTGGCCTCGATCATCGGCGACTATGACGGGCTGGCCATCCGGTCGGCGACGAAAGTCACCAAGGCGATCCTCGACGCCGGCGACCGGCTGAAGGTCGTCGGCCGCGCCGGCATAGGTGTCGACAATGTCGACATTCCCGCCGCCACCGCGCGCGGCGTGGTCGTCATGAACACGCCGTTCGGCAATTCGATCACGACCGCCGAGCATGCGATCGCACTGATGTTCGCACTCGCCCGCCAGCTGCCCGAAGCCGATGCTTCGACCCAGGCGGGCAAGTGGGAAAAGAACCGCTTCATGGGCGTCGAGGTGACCGGCAAGACGCTCGGCCTGATCGGCGCCGGTAACATCGGTTCGATAGTAGCTAGCCGCGCACTCGGCCTCCGGATGAAGGTTGTCGCTTACGATCCATTCCTGACGCCGGAGCGCGCGGTCGAGCTTGGCATTGAGAAGGTTGAGCTGGACGAACTGCTCGCCCGCGCCGACTTCATTACCCTCCACACGCCGCTGACCGACCAGACCCGCAACATCTTGAGCCGCGACAATCTCGCCAAGGCCAAGAAGGGCGTCCGAATCGTCAATTGTGCGCGCGGCGGGCTGATCGACGAGGCGGCGTTAAAGGACATGCTCGACAGCGGCCATGTCGCCGGCGCTGCGCTGGACGTATTCGAAAGCGAGCCCGCCAAGGACTCGCCTCTGTTCGGAACGCCCGGCTTCATTTCGACGCCTCACCTCGGCGCGTCGACCAGCGAAGCGCAGGTCAATGTCGCCATCCAGGTCGCCGAGCAGATGAGCGACTTCCTGCTTCTTGGCGGTGTCAGCAATGCGATCAACATGCCGTCCCTGTCCGCCGAGGAAGCACCGCGGCTCAGGCCCTACATGGCCTTGGCAGAAAAGCTCGGGCGGCTGGTCGGCCAGATCGTCGGCGAGGACGTGCGCTCGGTGGATGTCGAGGTCGAAGGCGCGGCTGCGGAGCTCAACATCAAGCCGATTACCGGCGCGGTGCTCGCCGGGCTGATGGGCACCTATTCGCAAAGCGTGAACATGGTGAACGCGCCCGTGCTGGCGAAGGAGCGCGGGCTCGACCTGCGCGAGATCCGCCACGACCGCGAAGGCGACTATCACACGCTCGTCGCGGTCGCGGTCGGCACGCCCGGCGGCAAGCGGCGCGTCGAAGGCACGCTCTTCGGGAACCGCGCGCCACGTCTCGTCAAGATTTTCGACGTGCCCGTCGAAGCGGAACTTGCCGGCCAGATGATCTACATCGTCAACACCGACGCACCCGGCTTCATCGGCGCTCTCGGTACCCAGCTCGGCGAGAACGGAATCAACATCGCGACGTTCAACCTCGGCCGCCGCAAGGAAAAGGGCGAGGCCATTGCCCTGGTTGCTGTCGACGATCCGATCACCTCAGAAATTGCGCGGCAGCTGCGCGAGCTGCCCGGCGTGCTCGAAGTCGTGCCGCTCAGCTTCTGAGCGATGGAGCTGATCTACGATGTCGGGGTCGAGAACGGCGACGACAGCGCATACTATCTGCACAAGGGCTTTCGCGTCGTCGGCGTCGAAGCGAGCCCCGTAGCCGTTGAAAAACTGCGCTCGCGATTTGCGGCGGAAATCGTCGATGGACGGTACGTGCTGCTCGCCGTCGCAATAGCTTCGGAGACTGGCCAAGCGCCTTTCTGGGTGTGCGACGATCATCCGCCCTGGAGCAGTTTCGACCGAGACATCGCCGCCCGCAACGGCTGCGGCCACCACGAAGTTCAAGTCGAGACCCGCACCTTCGCTTCGATCCTCCAGGAGTTCGGTCGCGCCGCCTATTGCAAGATCGACATCGAAGGGAACGACGATCTCTGCCTCGCCGCCTTCTCCGAAAACACGCGGGCGCGCTATGTGTCAGTCGAGCTGATCGACGGTGACGAGCAGCTCCGGTTGCTCCGCGACAACGGCTATTGCGACTTCAAGCTGATCTCTCAACGATCGTTTCGTCAGCCGTCGCCGGCGCTCCTGAGGCTCAAGGCGAAGCTGCCGCAGCTTGCGCGCCTGCCGATCTCCAAGGCTGAAGCGCTCGTGCGCCACCAGCCGGAGCCGGATTGGCGATTTCGCGGCGGCTCGTCGGGGCCGTTCGGCGAAGCAACAGCGGGACCATGGCAAGGCTTTGACGAGGCGCTCGACATGTGGCGCGCAATCGCGGATCTCGGGAACGACCTAAGCGACTGGCATGACATCCATGCCCGCCTCGGCGGCTAGGCATCTTCCTCAAGACGCGTGAACCGGACGGGCATGACCGCGCGCATCGACACGCTGCCATCTGCGGCTTTCTCAACGACGCTGAGCTGCTGCATGTCGGCGCCGCCGAGCGGGATCACCATACGCCCGCCGTTCGCCAGTTGATCGACCAGTGCGGTCGGAGGTTCGGCGGCAGCGGCGGTCACGAGGATGAGGTCGAACGGCGCATGCTCGGCCCAGCCGCGTGAGCCGTCGCCGACCCGCACCTGCACCGGATATCCAAGCGCGGCGAACCGCGCTTGGGCCGCTTCGGCGAATTCCTCCACCACTTCGACGCTCCACACCAGCGCGCCCATCTCGGCCATGACGGCAGCCTGGTAGCCGTAACCCGTGCCGATCTCGAGCACTCGGCTGCCCTCCTCGATGTCGAGCAATTCGATCATCACCGCGCCGATGAACGGCTGCGAGATCGTCTTGTCGAAGCCGATCGGAAGCGGCGTGTCCTGATAAGCAGCGAGGATCAGCTCCTGCGGCACGAACAGGTGGCGCGGAACTTCACTCAGCGCGCGTCGCAACTGCACGCCCAACTCGCTCATGCCCAACTCGTCGCTGGCAAGGTCGAAATGCATGTCGACGATCTCGACCATGTGGCGGCGAAAGATCGCCAGATGCTCTTCGGTCATCGGCTTCATGGGCCTGCGAACGGGCGCGCGGCTCCGCGCGTTCCCGCGGAGGTCAAAGAAAAGGGCGCCTTCCGTTCGGAAGGCACCCTTCGGCGATCCACCTGGGTGCGAGCGGTGGTCGAAACTTGAACGATCGTGGCTCGGCCTAGACGCGTGGCGGCTTGGCCCGTAACAGCCGCGAGGCCGCTCACAGCAAGGATATCATCGTGGCAAACGTCACCGTCATCGGCGCCCAATGGGGCGACGAAGGCAAGGGCAAGATCGTCGATTGGCTCGCTAGCCGGGCGGACATGGTCGTTCGCTTTCAGGGCGGCCACAATGCCGGGCACACGCTCGTCGTGCAGGGCAAGACCTACAAGCTGTCGCTGCTTCCGAGCGGGATCGTCACCGGCACACCGTCTATCATCGGCAATGGCGTCGTCCTCGACCCATGGGCGCTGAAGGCAGAGATCGAGCGCTTGTCCGAGCAGGGGGTGACCATCACGCCCGACCTGTTGATGATCGCCGACAATTGCCCGCTGATCCTGCCAATCCACCGCGATCTCGATGCCTTGCGGGAAGACGCTAGCGGCGCCGGCAAGATCGGCACGACCCGCCGCGGCATCGGCCCCGCTTACGAGGATAAGGTCGGCCGCCGCGCGATCCGCCTGTGCGACCTTGCGCACTTGGACCAGCTCGACCCGATGCTCGACCGCCTGTGCGCCCACCACGATGCGCTTCGTGCCGGGTTCAGCGAGCCGCCGGTCGACCGCGAACGCCTTCGCGGCGACCTGGCCGACATCGCCGAGTTCGTGCTGCCGTTTGCGAAGCCGGTCTGGCGTGCGCTCGACGAGGCGCGCGGCGCCGGCAAGCGGATCCTGTTCGAAGGCGCTCAGGGCGTGCTGCTAGACGTCGACCACGGCACCTATCCGTTCGTCACTTCGTCCAACAGCGTGTCCGGCACCGTGGCGTCGGGTAGCGGCACCGGACCGTCCGCGGCGGGGTTCGTCCTCGGCATCACCAAGGCTTACACCACCCGCGTCGGCTCGGGCCCCTTCCCGACCGAGCAGGACAATGACATCGGCCAGACGCTGGGAGAGCGGGGACGCGAGTTCGGAACCGTGACGGGACGCAAGCGCCGCTGCGGCTGGTTCGATGCCGTGCTGGTCCGCCAGGCCGTTGCAGTCGGCGGCGTTACCGGCATCGCGCTCACCAAGCTCGATGTGCTCGACACGGTGGAAACGGTGAAAGTTTGCACCGGATACCGCTTGGACGGGGCGGAGATCGACTATCTGCCGGCGCACGCCGCCGATCAGGCCCGGGTCGAGCCGATCTACGAAGAGATAAAGGGCTGGTGCGAATCGACCGAGGGCGCGCGCAGCTGGGCCGACCTGCCGGCGCGGGCAATCAAATACGTCCGCCGCATCGAGGAACTGATCCGCTGTCCGGTCGCGTTGGTCAGCACCTCGCCGGAGCGCGACGACACCATTCTCGTTCGGGATCCATTCGCCGGCTGATCGGCCGCAAGTTCGCATTGATCCGGTACCGATGAATGCGACAGGGCCTGTTCCCGGGTTTCGGCTCGGGATCGCCCGCCACGCATGCTAGCCAGACGTTGCCCACAGGGCGGCGCGGCTCGATTCATGTCCAGATGCCGAGGGCATCAGCGCGCGGAAATCGTCGGTGAAGTGCCCGTCGACGCGGATGCTCCACGCCAGCTCGCCGGTCGCATCTCCGCCATGATATTGGTTCACGGTATCGAACCACGCCGAGTGCCCGGCGACGTAAAGCTTCTCGCCCGTCACCGGGTCAAGCATGTAGAATGGCTTGGCCAGATTCGTGCGCAGCCAGATGAATTCGTGGCAGAGGTCGATGCTGTCGTGGTCGCGGTGCGGGGTGACCGCGCGACCTTCGGGATCGTACATGATCAGCATGCGCCCGGTCGCCTGGAACGGCAGCGTGGCGATGAAGTCCATCAGTTCCGCGAATCCTCGCGCTTCCTCGCTCGCGCTCCAAAGGTCCGGCCGGTCTAGCTCGTAATAATTATCCGGCCCGTCCGATCGCGACAAATAAACCATGCGCGAGCCGGGCAGCGTTGGTGCGTCCGCCTCAAGTGTGAACGGCCCGGTATAGAAATGCAGGTCCTCCTCGGCCGCGACGCGCCGTTCGAGCCGCTCGCGGATGTAGTGGTCGAGCCCGCGCAGCCGCGCGACATCGAGGAACGCGTCGAGGTCCTTGTACGACGGATAAATCGCGCCGCCGCTCACAGCTGCAGCAGCTCAGTGGAACCAGCTACGCCGATGGGGGTTCTTTTAATTAATAATCCCAATGATTTAACCTAGGTTAAGCACGTCAGTGCCGCCGGGGCGCGACACCTCCGCTTAACCACAGAAGTCCTTTTCCTGACAACAAATGGGTCGAAGCCTTGGCGCCGATCCCTCGGATCGGAGTGGCATGAAAGTATATGTGAGCGGGCTATATTCCGGCGGGAACCCCCAGCCGGGAGTGGGTATCGTCCGGTCCGTCCGGCAGGGCTTCCCGTTCGCGACAATCGTCGGCGTCGAATATTCGAACCGGGTCTCGGGCATCCATTGGGAGGATCTCGACGAGCTATGGATTCAGCGCCCGTGGAGCGAGCTCGATCTCGATGCGTACGGCGCGCAGGTCCGCGGCGTGCTCGACGAGGGTGGGCTTTGGATTTCCGGCAGCGACCTCGAAGCGATGTGGCTGGCCAGCATCTTCCCCGACGGACACCGCAACCTGCTTGCCCCGCCGAACGGCGCATTCAAGCGGATTACCAAACCCAGCGTGGAGGCCGCCGACAAGCTCCCGGTCGAGGTGCCGACCTTCATTTCGACCGACCTCCCAGATTGGGAGCTCCACGCCTTCTGCCGCGCCCACAATTGGCGCGTGTGGCTCAAGGGGCCTTATTATGACGCGGCGCGCACGCCGACCTGGGACAGGTTCATCGCGGCGCGCGACGCGCTGACCAAAGTCTGGTCGACCGATCGCCTGTTCCTCCAGGCGCACGTCAGCGGTTACGAAGAGTCGGTGATGCTCGCCGCTTACCAGGGCGAGCTGCTCGGCTGCGTCAGCATGCGCAAGCGCGACATCACGCCCGAAGGCAAAACCTGGGCCGGGGACGTCTCGCCTGTGGACCCGAAGTTCGAAGAACCGCTGCGCGAGATGGTGCGGGACCTGAACTGGACCGGCGGCGGCGAGCTCGAGATGGTCCGCGATGCGGCCGGCCAGCGCTGGCTGCTCGAGATGAACCCGCGCTTCCCCGCCTGGGTGCATGGCGCGACGATCGCGGGGCACAACCTGCCGGCGCTGCTGGTCCAGGCCGCCGCCGGCGTGAACGCGCGCAGGGCCAAGCCGCTCGCCAGCGAGTTCACCCGGGTGGTGCTCGAAGTGCCCGTGCGAGACGAATTCCCGCTGCCGGCGCTGCCAGAGCCCTTCGCGGGCGCCATTGGCCATTCGATGAAGCATCCGTCTGGTCTGACGTCGCTCGCGGAGCGACTGCACAAGGCAGACGCCGAACTGATCGGGATCGCGGAGGAGGAAGCGGTCGCCGACGGCATCCCTCAGGTGCCCGAGACCTTCCTGGACGACATCGCCGCCTACGACCTCGAGCGCCTGCAGACGCCGGAATTCCTCTACATGGGTTCGACTGCGGAACAGCTGTTCAGGCGTGCCGGCGAGCGGGCGCACCGGCTCAGCACCAATGAAGTGCAGGTGGTCAGCGGCTATTCGATCAAGACGAACCCCGACGAGCGGCTCATCGGCCTGGCGCTGGAAAACGGCTTCCTCGCCGAAGCGATCAGCCTGCTTGAGGTGCAAAAGGCGCTGAAGGTCGGCTTCCGCCCCGACCAGGTGATCCTCAACGGCCCCGGGAAATGGTGGCCGGAGGGGATGATGCCCAAGGAGCGGCTCCACGCCGTCTTCTGCGACAGCGTTGCGGACCTCGACCGCTGTGTCGACGCTCTTGCAACGGGCGAGATGGACTCGCGCCACGTCGGCATTCGCATCAGGACCCCTAATGTGGTGTCCCGCTTTGGCATCCCGCTCGACAGCCCGGGCACGTTCCGCGCGCTTGTGGAAGCTGTCGAGCGCCTCCCGGCGCACGTCGCGTTCGGCGTCCATTTCCACATGGCCAGCTCGAACATCGGCGTCGCGCAATGGTGGCACCTGTTCGAATCGATGCTCAAATGGTGCCGTGCGATCGAACAGCTCACGGGCAGGACGATCGAAATCCTCGACATGGGCGGCGGCTGGTTCCCCGACGATTGGCACTCGAGCGACGAAAGCAGGTTCGTTCGCGCTGTCGAACGCGTGAAAGCGGTGCTGCCGCGCGTCACGCAGATCGTGTCGGAGCCGGGCAAAGCCATGGCGCAGCCCTCGATGGCACTCGCCATGCGGATTTTAGAAATTCAGGAACACGAGGATGATTCGATCGAAGCGGTTGTCGACGGATCGATCGCGGAGCTGCCGATGTACGCTTTCCAGCCGCACCGGATCTTGCGGCAGTGCGGGGAATCCGGTGCGCTGCAGCCGCTCGGGCGCGGCAAGACGCATCTCATGGGCCGGCTCTGCATGGAGCATGACATCGTAGCCACCAACGTCGCTCTGCCCGAAGGCACGCGCGCCGGCGACGTTCTCATTTTCTGCGATGCCGGCGGCTACGACAGGAGCATGTCTTATGTATTTGGTAGAGGTTGAGTCCGCCGCGAAGGACCAGGCGGCGGAGGTCGTAGCCCCGGGCGCCCCGAGCGACCGTTGGGAGGAGTTCCCGTACAGCCGCTTGTCGCATCACGGTGATCGCTGCTGCGAAATGGCGCGTCAGTGGGTGGTCGCGATGGACTTCGCGCAGCTGAACGGCGCGTCGGTCGAAAGCGGCCCGCGCTGGTTGCGCGAGAAGTATAAGTGGGGCCCGTCGCCCTGGCCGATGCATTGGTGCGACGTCGTCGAGCGCGATACGATCGACTGCGGGGCGCACGCCGCGCTCGCACTCGAAGTGTTCGCCGCGCGCGGCCTGGCCGCGTTCCCCGCCCAGCTCGTGCAGAAGTACAGCAAGGAGGCGACGGACCAGTGGCGCGGCAGCTGGGAAGCCGAAGAGGTTTCCTGCCACTGGCTCGATGGCGAGCACATCTACCATGAGGCAACCGCGGTGCTGGTCGGCACCGGCGAGCTGAAGGTCTGGGACGGCAGCGCGGGCAGCTGGGTCAACCCGCGCCAGCGCGGCGGCTATGGCAGCGTCCTGTCGATTCGGGTGTTCGCCGACAGCCCGGAGGCGATCTCGAATGGGTTCCGCTGGGGTGAGCAGCGCATCGCCGCCAACCGCTGGCAGCAGATCGGCTAGGCGGCCCAGCGCTTCATCAGGAAATAGCGGGCACCGCCGAGCGGGTGGTCGGGAATCTGCCCGGCAATTGAATACCCGAGCCGCTCGTAAAAGCCTCGCGCCTGGAAGCTGAAGGTGTCTAGCCACGCGCCGATGCAGCCCCGCGCCCGCGACTCTTCCTCCGCGCGGCTTAGGAGGCGGGCGCCGAGGCCGTGCCGGCGATGTGCATCCGGCACGAACAGGAGCTCGATGGCCAGCCAGTCATAAAGCGTGTTGCCCCACAGGCCGCCCAGGCAGGCGCCGGCTTGGTCGCGGAGGGCGATGCAAAGCGGCCGAGCGACCGCCGGCGCCGCATTGTCCGAGTTGAATTCTATGAGGCCGCTGAGGATTGCTTGGCGAAGGTCTTGGCTCGGAGCGTCGACGATCTCGATCGTGCCGCTCCAGTAAGGCGTGGTGGGCGGTGCTCCAGCGGTCACACGGTTGCGATGTCGGGCGCGTCTTCGGCTTTCATGCCGACGACATTGTAGCCGGCGTCGACGTGGTGGATCTCGCCCGTGACTCCGCTGGCGAGATCGCTCAGCAGGTAGAGCCCGGCACCGCCGACATCCTCGATCGTGACATTGCGGCGGAGCGGTGAGTTAAACTCGTTCCACTTCATGATGTAGCGGAAGTCGCCGATGCCGCTCGCCGCCAGAGTTTTGATCGGGCCGGCAGAGATCGCGTTGACGCGGATGTTCTCGGGGCCGAGGTCCATGGCCAGATATTTGACGCTCGCCTCCAGGCCCGCCTTGGCGACGCCCATCACATTGTAGTGCGGGATCACCTTTTCGGCGCCGTAGTAGGTCAGCGTCAGGATCGAGCCGCCGTCGGCCATCAGCTTGCGTGCGCGCTGCGCGACCGCGACGAAGCTGTAGACCGAGATGTTCATGCTCATCAGGAAATTGTCCATCGACGTGTCGACGAACTTCCCGCGCAGCTCATTCTTGTCGGAAAAGCCGATTGCATGGACGACGAAGTCGAGCCTGCCCCAACGGTCGCGGATTTCGTCGAACGCCTTGTCGAGCGCGTCCATGCTGCTGACGTCGCAATCGATCAGGAAATCGGAGCCAAGCTCCGAAGCGAGCGGCCGCACCCGCTTTTCCAGCGCTTCGCCCTGGTAGGAGAATGCGAGTTCGGCACCCTGGCCGGCGAGCGCCCGCGCAATACCCCAGGCGAGCGATCGGTCGTTCGCCAGGCCCATGATCAGCCCACGCTTGCCTTCCATCAACTGGCTCAAAGTTGCGGTCCCTCTCTTTGCGGCTCGGCCTGCACATCTTCACCCGGCTGCGGCTCTTCGACCTCGAGCTGGTCGCTGTACGGGCCGGTGTAGATTTCGCCCTTTAGCGCCGTGGCGCCGCTTTCGGCTAGCGCCGCGTTCAACTCCGCGCCGATGACGACGCCCAGCCCGACGATGAAGAAGAACAGCAAGGCGATCATCACGCCCGCGAGGCTGCCATAGGTCAGGCTGTAGCCGCCGACGAGACCGATCGCGGCCGGCAGCAGCTCGACGGTTCCGATCCACCACAAGGTCACGAACAGCGCGCCTGGCCATTTCCGGCATCCGCGCCTGCGGTAGCGCTTCGGGGTGAGCGCCAGAAACAGCACGTAGAAGGTGAAGAAGAGCGTCAGCGCCGGGACCAGCCGGTAAAGTCCCAGGCTGTGGCCGACGTCCTGTGCGAGCGGGAATTTGACGATGATCACATGATGGATCGAGCTGAGCGCCAGGCTTGCCGCGAAAGCGATCATCAACAGCACGACCGCGGCGAGGATGATCAGCATCGACGCAAGCCGATATTCCCAGAAGGGAGCCGAGAATTTGACGCCGAACGCGCGCCGCAGGATGTCGCGGATGGTTTCGATGAAGCTCGCCGCCGTCCAGAGTCCGACCAGCGCACCGAACCACAGGAGCGGACCGGTGCGCGCGTCGAGCACTTCGGTGATTGGTTCGCGGAGTGTCTCGGCGACGCCCCGCGGCAGGCGCATGAGGATGTTGGCGACGGTCAGCTGCGCGTCCTGGCTTTGACCAAACAGGTGGGCGATCGCCGCCGCGAGGATGAAGAAGGGGAAAAGCGCTAGGATCGACAGATAAGCGAGATTCCCCGCGTGGATGAACCCGTCGTTGTAGACGCCGATCGAGACCCGCTTCACCACTTCCCACGCCGTGAGCCGCGGCTTGAGCTTCTCCTCGACTTCCGCGCCGAACGCCGCGCGAACGCTGGCGAGCCTTTTGCGCCTGGCTTCAGGAGATTGGGGAGACGGACCTGTCATCAGCGGAAGGGCTAAACCCCAAGCGATGCTCGCGGGTTGCCGCCGCCGTTCCAGTTCTCGGCAAAACGCTGAAGCTCGGCGTCGTCGGCCGGCAGCTCAATTTCGAGGCTAACCAACTGGTCGCCGCGCTTGCCATCCTTGGCCGTGAAGCCGCGGCCTTTAAGGCGGAGGACCTTGCCGGAACTGGTGCCTTTGGGAACGGTCAGCATCACCGGACCTTCGGGCGTCGGCACCTTCACCTTGGCGCCGAGCACGGCTTCCTTGAGAGTCACGGGCAAGTTCAGGCGAATGTTGGTTCCGTCGCGGGTGAAGAAGCGGTGAGGCGCAATTTCGATCGTGACGATTGCGTCGCCGCGTCCGCCGGGCCCGTCCTGCCCTTTGCCCGACAGCCGGATCTTGGTGCCGTCCTCCAGCCCCTGCGGAAGCTTCAGGTCGATCGTCTTGCCGTCGCCGAGCGTGATCCGCTGCGGCTTGAGGGCCACGGCATCCTCGAACGGCACGCGCAGGCGATAAGCGATGTCGGCGCCCTTTTGCGGCGGCTGCGCGCGCTGCCGGAACCCGCTGAACGGTCCGCCGCGGCTTCGTCCACCAGCGCCGCCGCCGCCGCCGAACAGGCCCTCGAAGAGGTCACTGAGGTCTGCGGTCTCGGCACCGCCGAAGTTGAAATTCTCGAACCCTTCAGGCGCCGCCCCGGGCCGCTGTCCGCCACCCGGGGAATAGCCGCCGAAGCCGCCGCCGAACGGCATCTTGGGATTGCCGTCCTCGTCGATTTCGCCCCGATCGTAGCGCGCGCGTTTATCCTTGTCGGACAGCAGGTCGTAGGCGGCGGTCACTTCGCCAAACCGCTTGGCGGCGTCGGGATTATCTTTGTTGCGGTCGGGGTGAAGCTGCTTGGCGAGGTTCCGGTAAGCCTTCTTGATCTCCGCCTCGCTGGCGCCGCGCTTCAGCCCCAAACGCTGGTAGAGGTCTAGTGCCATGCTGCTCCCATGCCGTAAGCTTTCCCTGCTGACCAGATGGGTTGCGGCACCGAGCGCTCCAAGCCTAAGCGGCGGTCGACATGGCTACCGACCCTTTCCAGCTGTTCGACGAGTGGTTCGCGGAAGCGCGCACAAGCGAGCCGAACGACCCAGAAGCCATGGCTTTCGCGACCGCCGACGAACGCGGCCGCCCCTCGGTGCGAATGGTCCTCCTCCGCCACGTCGGCGCCGACGGCTTCGGCTTTTTCACCAACCTCGACAGCCGCAAGGGGCGCGAGCTCGACGCCAACCCCTACGGTGCGCTCGCGCTCCACTGGAAATCCCTACGCCGGCAGGTGCGCGCGGAAGGCCCGGTGCGCCAGGTCTCAGACGAAGAAGCCGACGCATATTTCGCGTCGCGCAGCCGGGATTCGCGCATCGGCTCGTGGGCCTCGGACCAGTCCCGCCCGCTCGACAGCCGCGACACGTTCGAGCGGCGCATCTCCGAAGTCCAGCAGCGTTTCGAAGGCGCCGACGTGCCGCGGCCGCCGCGCTGGTCGGGCTTCCTGCTGATGCCGGAGAAGATCGAGTTCTGGAGCGACCGCGCGCATCGCCTGCATGAGCGCCGGCTGTTCACCCGCCATGGCGACGGCTGGTCGGAAGGCTTGCTCTACCCGTGACCGCGCTCACTGCCGAACAACGGTCGCGGCTGACGACGCGCGCAGCGCTGGCGTCGAGCGCGCTTGCGATCACCCTCATTGCGCTCAAGGCCTATGCCGCGCTCAAGACCTCGTCCATGGCGATGCTGGGTTCGCTCGCCGACAGCAGCCTCGACCTGGTCGCGAGCCTGATCGTTCTCTTCGCCGTCCGGATCGCCGCGGCGCCGGCGGACCGGGAGCATCGCTTCGGCCACGGCAAGGCCGAAGCGCTCGCCGCCCTCGTCCAGGTGATCATCATCACCATGTCGGCGGTCTTCATCGGCTATCGAGCGGTCCAGCGGCTGCTGAGCGGCGCCGAGACTGCCCAGGCCGAACTCGGCATCGGCGTTTCGCTGATCGCCATCGTGCTCACGGCCGCGCTGATCACCTACCAGCGCCACGTCGTTCGCCAGACCGGATCGGTCGCGATCGGCACCGACCGGCTGCATTATTCGTCCGATCTGCTGCTCAACGGCTCGGTCATCATTGCCCTAGCGCTCGAGCAATATGCCGGGCTGACCGGGGCCGATGCGGTGTTCGGCGTTCTGATCGCCGGCTGGCTGCTGTGGGGCGCATGGCGTGCATCGACGGACGCGCTTCACCAGCTGATGGACCGCGAATGGCCCGACGAGCTCCGCGACCAGTTCCTCGCCGCTACCAAGGAATATCCGGAGCTCGCCGGGCTCCACGATTTCCGCACACGGAGCAGCGGCACTCATAATTTCGCGCAATTCCACGTCTGGGTCCCTGGCCATTGGACGGTCCAGGAAGCGCACGATCGCCTGGACGCCGCCGAAGAGGCCCTTCAGGCGCGCTTCCCCGGCACCGAAATCCTCATTCACGTTGACCCCGAGGGGCAGACCGACCGCGAGACGATGCTGCCGTCGGAGATCACGGAGCGCCCGCTTTGACCACCTTGCCCTTCTTCCAAGTCGACGCCTTCGCCGAGACGCCGCTGACCGGCAATCCAGCGGCGGTCCTGCCGCTCGACCGCTGGCTTGACGACGCGCTGATGCAGGCCATCGCCGCCGAGAATAACCTCAGCGAGACCGCGTTCACGGTGCCGAGCGAAGGCGGTGACGCGGACTACGACCTTCGCTGGTTCACCCCGACGACCGAGGTCGACCTTTGCGGCCACGCGACCATGGCGACGGGCCATGTCCTCATCACCGGCGAGCGCGTCCGCTTCTCGACCCGCTCAGGCGTGCTCGCCGTCAGCCGCGCGGGCGACCTGCTCCAGCTCGACTTGCCGGCTTACGAAGTGCGGTCTGGCCGCTTGCCGGGCGTCCAGGAGGCGCTCGGCACCAGTGGCGAGCTGTTCCTCAGCGAAGGCGGCAACAACAGCGCGATCATCTTACTCGAAGACGAAGCTGCGGTTCGCGCGGTCAGCCCCGACTTCACGGCGCTGCGACAGTTCGACCGGCTGGTCATCGTCACTGCCCCCGGCGACGAGCATGCCGTCGCCAGCCGGGTCTTCGCCGCCTATCACGGCATCGACGAGGACCCGGTCACCGGCTCTGCCCATGCATCGCTGGTGCCCTTCTGGGCCCAGCGGCTCGGCCGGGACGATTTCACCGCGCTGCAGGCGAGCAAGCGGACCGGGCTTCTCCATTGCCGTGTGCACGGCGACCAGGTCCTGCTCGGCGGCCGCTGCCACACGGTGATCGCAGGCCAGTTCCAGCTTTAGCGGTTCAGCTTCTGCTCCAGCGCGTCGAGCAGCGGCAGCTGGCTGGGCAACATCATGGTCCGCGCTTCGTCGATGCTCATCCAGCGGGCTTCCGAGACCTCGGGGAAACGCTGGCGGCGGCCGCTCTTGGGTGGCCACTCCATCTCATAGTCGTTCGACCGCACGGCGGCAGCGTCCAGCTCGCCCTCGATGGCGAATGCCTCGACCTGCTTGCCGCCAGCCTGGCGGATACGCGCAAGTGGGATCGGCTCGGCGGTGAGCTTGGTGCCGGTTTCCTCTTCGAATTCCCGCAGGGCGGCTTCGGCGGAGCTTTCCCCCTCCTCCAGCCCGCCTTTCGGGATCATCCACGCGCCGGCGTCCTTGTTGCGCCAGAAGGGGCCGCCAGGCTTGATCAGCAAGACTTCGGTCCCGCTTCCGCGCGACCGGAACAGAAGCACGCCGGCGCTACGCGGCGACGGCATTCACCGCGCCCTCGCCGACCGGGTTCGTCTCGGCAATCCACCCGCCGCCGAGCAATCTCGTGCCTTCATAAGCCACCGCCGCCTGGCCCGGGGCCACGCCAAATTCCGGCTGGGCGAAGCGGATCCAGTCGCCGTCCCGCTCCGCTTCTACTGCCGGTGCAAGCGAGCGCACTTTCACGCTGACATCGCGCTGATCCTCGGCGATCCAGTTCCAATCGGCGACCCGCATCGTGCCGACCGCAAGCGCAAGGCGGGGGCCGACGACAATCCGCGCCTGATCCGGATCGATCCTGACGACGTACAGCGGCTCCTTCTGCCCGCCGATCTCGATCCCGCGGCGCTGGCCGACGGTGAAGTGAATGACCCCGCGGTGCTGGCCAAGGATTCGCCCCTCGATGTCCACGATCTCGCCGGGCGCCGAGGTCTCCGGGCGGAGGCGCTTCACTAGGCCCGCATAATCGCCGTCGGGCACGAAGCAGATGTCCTGGCTGTCAGGCTTGGCGGCGACCTCGAGCTCGAGCTCGGCCGCGATCTTGCGCACTTCGTCCTTCGGAAGGTCGCCGAGCGGGAAGCGGACGAAGTCGAGCTGCTCGCGCGTCGTGCCGTACAGGAAATAGCTTTGATCGCGGCGCGGGTCGGCGCCCTTGTGCAGCTCGACGCGGCCGTCGTTGACCACCCGCCGCACATAATGGCCGGTCGCGAGGCAGTCGGCGCCGAGTTCCCGGGCAAAAGCGACGAGGTCGACGAACTTCACGCCCTGGTTGCAGCTTGCGCAGGGCACCGGGGTGCGGCCCTGCGCATATTCATCGGCGAAGCGGTCGATCACGCCTTCGCGGAAGCGGCTTTCATAATCGAGAACGTAATGAGCGATGCCGAGCCGGTCGGCGACCTGCTTGGCGTCGTAGATGTCCTGCCCTGCGCAACAGGCCCCGGATCGGCGGACGGCTTCACCATGGTCGTAGAGCTGGAGCGTGACGCCGATCACTTCCGCGCCCGTCCGCGCGGCAAGCGCGGCCGTGACGGAGCTGTCGACGCCGCCGGACATGGCAACGACGATACGGGCGCCGTCCGCTGGACGGGCGAGCTGAAAATCGATCCGCATTGGAGTGTCTCTTTCGCGGGTCTTTACCCGAATTTCACTCATCACGCCTAGAGCGAAGGCAGGACTGACGAACAGGGAAGCAAGGGTTGGCGCGTCACGAACGGGATTTCGAAGCTGGCGCGGAAGCGCCGCTGAGCCTCGAAGAGCTGCTTGCGCTGCTCGGCTCCGGCGGCACCACCGACCAGCGCTCTCGAGAGGACGCCATCGCTTGCTATTTGTCGGGCAGCGACGGGTGGCGTGATGCTGTGAAAATGATCGGCGGCGCGTTCGCCGGTGAAGGGACAGGGTTAAAGGAACGTAAGGCTGATTAACCGTCAGGTTAACCACCGCGTTTCAGAAAGTTTTCAATCGGGCCCGGTTAAACCCGGCTCACGGCAATGATTAAGCAGGTGTGACGGAATGCTCGAGAACCAGAAGATTCGTCCGGCCCAGGTGATCGGTCCGCTCGGCGAGCCGCTGACGCTCGATTCGCTGCCGCCTGCGTCGACCACGCGCTGGGTCGTTCGCCGCAAGGCCGAGGTCGTCGCCGCTGTCGCCGGCGGGCTCCTGAGCGTCGACGAAGCGTGCAAGCGTTATTCGCTAAGTCTCGAGGAATTCACCAGCTGGCAGCGTGCTGTCGACCGTAGCGGAATGCCGGGACTTCGAGTCACGCGAATCAAGCAATATCGCGACCAGTACGAGCGGCAGCAGCGCTATTGAGGCTCGTTACGGCGGAGCATCCTTCCTGCTTTCCTGCCGATAATTACGTCTAGTTCTGGACAGACCCTTCCGATTCCGGAACAATCACCGCGCATCACGCGTCTGTGGTGACGGAACGCCGGTGCGGCAGCACGCGGCGAATAACGGAGGGAACGCTCATGGGAATCATCATTTGGCTGATCGTCGGCGGTATCTGCGGCTGGCTGGCCAGCATGATCATGCGGACCGACGCCCAGCAGGGCATCATTCTCAACATCGTCGTCGGCATCGTCGGCGCCGTCATTGCGGGGCTTCTGTTCGGCCAGAACATCAACTCCGGAATCACCATCGAGAGCTTTCTTTACTCTCTGATCGGTGCCGTCATCCTGCTTGCGATCGTCAACCTGATCCGCAGGGGTTCGGTGCGCTAAAGCGCTCGATCCACTAAAAGCATCGAAGGCCGCGCGGGGAGATCCGCGCGGCCTTTTTCATTCATTCACTGCAGCTCGAACGTCATTGCCAGATTGACCTCGAGCCGCTGCTCGCCCGCATCAATCTTGCTGTCGGCAGCCTCGCCGCGCGCCTGGGCCATCACCGCCATCGGACGCGGCGGCACCGGATAGCTGCCGCCACTTTCGCTGACCGCGACCACACGCACGACCCGCAGTCCCATTGATCGCGCGTAAAGCTCGGCACGTGCGCGGCCGGCGGCCACTGCGCGGGAGCGGGCTTCGTCGAGCGCCGCCTCGGGCTTGTCGATCGTCAGTGTCGGCCCGTTGATCTGGTTCGCGCCCTCGGCGACCAGCGCGTCGATGACTTTCCCAGCATTGGCGATGTTGCGGAACCGCACGTTCACTGTGTTGGACGCGGTATAGCCGGTCAGCCGCGGCGGCTGGTTGTTATCGTAGCGATATTCCGGGTTGAGGCTGATGTTGCTGGTCTGGATGTCGCGGTCCTCGATCCCGGCCGCCTTCAGCGCCGAGCGGACACGCGCCATCTTCGTCGATGCCTGCTGCAGCGCCGCACCGGCGGTCGCAGCACGCGTCACCACCCCGGCGCTGACGACCGCAATGTCCGGAACGCGAGTCACTTCTCCAGTCGCGGTGACATCGAGCCGAGTGCCGGCGATTGCCTGGGTGATCGTCGCCTGCTGAGCGGTTGCCGGCGTGGCGACGCCTGCCGCAAGCGCCAGCGCCGCGGCAATGACTGCCTTGTTCATCCTTGATACCTCGCTGTTCATTACAGGGGCGAGTCTTGGCCTCGCGCCATGGCTCTTCCCTGAACGGCCGCTCAGCGGCGCCGGGCCACCAAGCGATAGATGAAGAGCAGGATGAACGCGCCGATGATCGCCGCGATGAAACCCGCGCCCTCACCCGTGTCGTACCAGCCAATTGCCTTTCCGAGCCAGCCGGCGACCAGCGCACCGGCGATCCCGAGCAGAACGGTGATGATGCAGCCCCCCGGGTCCTTCCCCGGCATCAACAGCTTGGCGATCGCTCCGGCGAGGCCGCCGATCACGATCCACCCGATGATGCCATAACTTTCCATGTTGCTTCCCCTTTTTTGCTCTGAACCAGTGTCCAACCACGCTCGGTTGCCTTATGGCAACGCGCGCTCGTCCAACTTGTGCCGCCTTTGGTCGAAAAGGCCTAGCGCCAGCATATCGGCGCGCGTCTGTTGCTTCGGGTGAGTTATTAGTCTAATACAGCACGTGAAAGCGCGCAGGGAATAGCGTCCGTGAGGGCCAGCAGGCAGGGCAATATGAATATCGAATCGTCGATCCATTCTTCGGACAATCTCGTTGTCATCGATCGTTCGCGGTCACGGCGGCGGATGGTCATCATCGCGGCAATTGCCGCCGTGGTGCTTGCGGTGGTCGCCCTTGCGATCTTCATGGGCCGCGGTGCCGACGAAAAAGGCGCTGGCGCTGCCGGAGCTCGCGGTGGGGCAGGCCAGGCGCCAGCGGTCAGCGTGATGGTGCCGGGCCGCAGCCAGGTCGGCCGTGCCGTTACCGCGAGCGGTCCGCTCGCGGCGCGCCGCGACCAGCCTGTCGGCATTGCCGGCCAGGGCGGCCGCGTCGTGCGCGTGCTTGTCGACGCCGGCAGCTGGGTTCGCGCGGGACAGGTGCTTGCAGTCGTCGACCGCTCGGTCCAGGCGCAGCAGGCAGCGCAGCTTGCGGCCCAAGTCGACGCGGCGCGCGCTCAGGCCGGCCTTGCCCAAGCGAACTACGAACGTGCGGTCGCCCTCCAGGGGCGCGGCTTCATCTCGAAGGCGGAAATCGATGCCAAGCGCTCGGCACGCGATGCCGCCAACGCGCAGGTCCGTGTCGCCCAGGCTCAGCTCGGCGCGACGCGGGCGCAGATCGGCCAGCTCAATGTGACGGCGCCCGCTTCCGGGCTCGTGCTCGAGCGCAACGTAGAGCTCGGCCAGATCGTCTCCCCGGGTTCGGGCGCGCTGTTCCGTCTTGCCGAAGGCGGCGCGATGGAGATGCGGGCCCAGATCGCCCAGCAGGACCTCGCCAACGTTCACGTCGGCATGCCCGTGCAGGTGACCCCGATCGGCTCGGACCGTAGCTATTCGGGCTCGGTATGGCAGGTTGCGCCCGTGATCGACCCGCAGTCGCGCTTGGGTGAGGTGCGGATTTCGGTGCCTTACGATTCGACCATGCGTCCGGGGGGCTTCGCCGAAGCGCGGATCACCGCCGGCACCACGACCGCGCCGCTCCTTCCGCAAAGCGCGGTGCTCAGCGACGCCAAGGGCAATTATGTCTATGTCGTCAACGGCAAGAACCAGGTCGAACGCCGCGATATCAAGGTGGGCACCGTCAACGACGAAGGCGTGACCATCGCGTCGGGTCTTTCCGGCCAGGAAGCGGTGGTCGTCTCGGCCGGACCGTTCCTCAACCCGGGCCAGAAGGTAAACCCCAAGCGCCAGGCCGCCCGCTGATCTCCTTCTCTGGAAGCTGAACCGATATGAATTTCCGCAACATCTCCGCCTGGTGCATCCGCAACCCGGTTCCGCCGATCGTGCTGTTCGTGGCGCTGCTGCTCGCCGGCATCGTCTCGTTCATGCGGATGGACGTGACGGGCAATCCGGACATCGACTTCCCGGCGGCGGTTGTAGTCGTGTCGCAGCCCGGCGCCGCCCCGGCGGAGATGGAAAACCAGATCACCCAGCGGGTCGAATCGGCGATCCGCGGCGTCGACGGCGTCGATGAGATCAACAGCAGCGTTCGCGAAGGCAATAGTGAGACGTTCGTCCAGTTCCGGATCGGCACGCCGACCGACCGGGCAGTGACCGACGTGCGGGATGCGGTGGCGCAGATCCGCAGCGACCTTCCCGACGGCATCCTTGAGCCGCAGGTTCAGCGGGCGAACATCGGCGGCTCCGAAATCATGTTCGCGGCCGCTGAAACGACCGACATGACGCTGGAGCAGCTCAGCTGGTACATCGACGACACGGTGGCTCGCCGCCTGCTCGCGGTGGCCGGTGTCGCTGCCGTCACACGCGAAGGCGGCGTCGATCGCCAGATCCGCGTAATCCTCAACCCGGCCGCGCTTCAGGCACAGGGCATCACCGCCGCGCAGGTCAATCAGCAGCTTCGCCAGACGAACCTCAACGCGCCGGGCGGCCGCGCCGAAATCGCCGGTTCCGAACAATCGGTGCGCGTGCTCGGCAATGCTCAAAGTGCCTACGATCTGTCGCAGACCCAGATCTCGGTCGCCGGCGGCCGCGTCGTTCGTCTGGCCGACCTCGGCCAGGTGCAGGACAGCTATGGTGAGACCCGCTCCGCGGCGATCCTCGGCGACCGCCAGGTCGTCAGCTTCAACGTGCAGCGCGCGAAGGGCGAATCCGACCTCGTCGTCTATGACGCCGTCTGGAAAGAACTGAAGAAGATCCAGGAAGGCGACGACCGGATCAAGTTCACCGAGATCGACAACAATGTCGATTACATGAAGGCGCAGTACGATTCGTCGATGCATGCGCTGATCGAAGGCGCGGTGCTGGCCGTCCTCGTCGTGCTCCTGTTCCTCCGCGACATCCGCGCGACGGTGATCTCGGCCGTCGCCATCCCGCTCTCGGCCATTCCCGCATTCTGGTTCATGGACCTGATGTCCATCAACCTGAACTTTCTGTCGCTGCTCGCGCTTGCGCTGGTGGCCGGCGTGCTCGTCGACGACGCGATCGTGGAAATCGAGAACATCGTCAGGCACATGCGCATGGGCAAGAGCGCCTACCAGGCGTCGATCGACGCCGCGGACGAGATCGGCCTCGCCGTGCTTGCGACGACCATGTCGATCGTGGCGGTGTTCCTGCCCGTCGCTTTGATGCCCGGCATCTCGGGCCAGTTCTTCAAGAACTTCGGCTACACGGTTGTGGTCGCGGTGCTGATGAGCTTGCTGGTCGCGCGAATGATCACGCCATTGATGGCCGCCTACCTGCTCAAGTCGCATGGTGAGCAGGAGCATGCGTCCGGCAAGTGGATGATGCGCTATCTGGCGGTGCTGAAATGGACGCTCTCGACCGGCAAGGTCCGGGGCCTTCTGGATGCAATCCCGAACCGCCCGGGCCTGCGCCGCTATTATCTCGTCGAGGCGGGCTTTGCCGTCGCCCTCGTCGCCCTGTTCGTGGTGGTCATGAGCGCCCTCAAGGCGGGCCTGACGACGGCCGGCCTGCCTGGCCTCGCCGTCCTGTTGCTCGCGATCATTCTTGCCGCGGTTGTGGTCTTCTTCGCCGGCAAGCTGCTCAACGGCATACTGGCAAACCGCGACGGCGACTTCACGCAATGGCACACGACGTTCGTTGCCCGGATGAAGGCGCGGTTGCGCGACCACCGCCTGGTCATGGTCGGCGCCGGCTTCGGCATCCTCGCACTTACCGGCGTGCTCTTCAGCACCCTGTCGATGACCTTCGAACCGCAGCAGGACGTCGACAGCAGCCGCGTGCGGATCGGCATGGCTCCGGGCACCACTCTCGCGCAGACCCGCGAGGTCGCGCAGCGCGCGTCGGAGATCATCAAGCAGAACCCGAACGTGAAGGGCGTCTTCCAGCGCGTCTTCACGTCGACCGGCTACCTCCAGGTCATGTACAATGATGACCGCGAGAAGCCGAGCTATGAGATCGAGCGGGACATCTCGCCGAAGCTGGCGCAGATCGCCGACGCCCAGGTCAACTTCCTCAGCCAGAACGGCGGCGGCCCGGGCGGCGTGAGCCGCGACATCATGATCTTCCTGGGCAGCTCGGACCCGGTGAAGCTCAACAAGTTCGCCAATGATCTGGCCGAACAGATGGGCACGCTTCCCGAGCTCGTCGCGCCGCGCGTCCAGGGTGACAACGTTCGGCCGGAAATCGTTATCAAGCCGCGCTTCGACCTTGCCGCCGACCTCGGCGTCACGACCGCGGCGCTGTCCCAGACGATCCGCATCGCAACCATCGGCGATATCGCCCAGAACAGCGCGAAATTCTCGCTGTCGGACCGCCAGGTCCCGATCGCCGTCAGCCTGTCGGAGAACAGCCGCCGCGATCTTGCGACGCTCGAGAACCTGCCGGTGCCGACCACTGGCGGCGGATCGGTACCGCTGAAGGCGGTTGCCGACATCGGCTTCGGATCAGGCCCGGTCACCGTGCAGCGCACCAATCAGGTCCGCCGCATCGCGGTGGGCGCCGACCTCGCCCCAGGCCTCGTTACTGGCGACGCCTACAAGAAGATCGATCAGCTGCCGGCGATGAAAAACATGCCCGATGGCGTGTCGCGCCTGAACCTCGGTTCGCAAAAGTGGCAGGGGGAGCTGATCCAGAACTTCATCGTCGCGGTGATCGCCGGCGTGCTTCTGGTGTTCGCGGTGCTGGTGCTGCTCTATCGCCGCTTCCTGGCGCCGCTGGTCAACATGGGCTCGCTGCTGCTGGCGCCATTCGGTGCGGCAATCGCACTGCATGTGGTCGGCCAGCCGGTCTCGCTGCCGGTGTTCATCGGTCTTCTCATGCTGCTGGGCATCGTCGCCAAGAACTCGATCCTTCTGGTCGATTTCGCGGTCGAGATGATGAACCACGGCATGGACAAGGATGAAGCGATCTACGAGGCCGGTCACAAGCGCGCCCAGCCGATCGTCATGACCACCGTGGCGATGGTCGCCGGCATGCTTCCGACTGCATTGTCGCTGTCGGGTGACGGCAGCTGGCGCGCGCCGATGGGCGTGACCGTGATCGGCGGCCTGATCTTCTCGACCATCCTGACGCTGCTGCTTGTTCCCGCTTACTTCTCGATCGCCATCGACATCGAAAGCTGGCTCGGGCGGGGCGCGAGGAAGCTCATCATCACTGAAGACACCCCGCTGGCTGGCGCTCATCCGGTTCCTGCGGAGTAAGCCCGGCGGAGTGAACCCGAACGCCGGCTCGTCTATTGAGCCGGTATGAGGGTGGCGAACGGCGCATTGTCTCGCTTCAATCCTGCGCAACCCGGCGCACGCGGGATGAAGATCGTGGCGACCGGCCTATTGGTCGTGATGGCGGCGGTATTCGTCGCGGCCCGCGGGCTCGAGGCACAGCATCCGTGGCTCGGCTATGTGAAGGCCTTTGCCGAGGCGGCGATGGTCGGCGGGCTTGCCGACTGGTTCGCGGTGACGGCCTTGTTCCGCCACCCGCTCGGCCTGCCGATCCCCCATACGGCCATCATCCCGCGTAACAAGGACCGGATCGGCGAGACTCTCGCCTCCTTCATCCGTGACAATTTCCTGATCCCGCGCGTGGTCGCGCGGCGCATGCAGCGGCTCGATGTCGCCGCCGCCGCAGGGCGCTTCCTGCAGACACCTGCGGGTGAAGGCACCCGCATCCGCGCCGGCGCATCGCGGCTGATCGGCGACGTGTTCGAAAGCCTCGACGACGAACGCCTCGGCGGCATCGTCAAAAGCGCGGTCAGCACGCGCCTGCGCAATACCGAAGTGTCGCCGCTACTCGGCCATGCGCTCGCTTCTGCGATCAACGATGACCGCCATGTGCCGATGCTAGAGGCCGGCATTCGCTGGATGGCGCGGGCGCTCGAGGCCAATGAGCAGCTGATCCGGGAGATGGTGCACAAGAAGGCCAATTGGGTGCTCAAGCTCGCGGCGCTCGACACCAAGCTCGCCGACGCGATCATCGATGGGCTGCGCAAGCTCACGGCCGAAATGTCGACCGATCCTGCTCATCCTGTGCGGATCAAGGTCGAAGAAGCGCTCGCGCAGCTCGCTAACGACCTTCAGACCAAGCCGGAGACCCAGGCCAAGGTCGAGGCGATGAAAGAGCAGCTGCTCGACAACCGTTCGGTCGGCCTGTGGATCGACGCGATCTGGCAGCGCGGCCGCGAGGCGATCGTGCGCGCCGCCCGCAATCCCGACGCGGTGCTCGCCGGCAAGTTGGGCGAAGTGCTGAAGTCGATGGGCACCACGCTCGAGAAAGATCCCGGCATTCGCCGCGCGATCAACCAGTTCGCCCGCCGCGCGATCGTCGGCATGGCGGCCAGCTATGGCGGGTCGATCGTGAAGCTGGTGTCGGAAACCATCCGCAGCTGGGATGCCCGGACCGTAACCGCGCGGCTCGAAGCCGCAGTCGGCCGCGACCTCCAGTACATCCGCATCAACGGTACCCTGGTCGGCGGCCTGGTCGGCTTGATCCTGCACTTGCTCGACAGCCTATGAGCGACACCGACGACCTTGCCGATGCCGCGCGCAACCGTGGCCTGAAGCTCGTCCGCTCCCGTGTCCGCACCCCCACCAAGCGCCGCTTCGGCAAAGTCGGGCTAACCGACAGAACCGACAAGCCGGTGTTCGGCATGGATGCGAAGGGTCCGACCGCGAAGCCGGAAGAGGTCGAAGCCTACTTACGCAAGCTCAACATGCAGGACTGGGGCGCGTCGCTCGACGTTGCCGCGCCGCAGCGGAAACGCACGGGCAAGAAGCCGGCGCGTGTTCGCGAAGCGGCGAACGACGAGCCAGTCGTCGAGCCGAAGCCGAAGCCGAAACCCAAGCCGCCGCCAACACCGGAAGTGCGCGCCGCCAAGCCGGCGGATGCGAAAGCACTTGTCGAGCTCATCGGCCTCCTCGGTCATGACGTCGACGAGAGCGCTGTTCGCAAGAACGTCGCCGCTCTGTCGAAACTGGGCGAAGCGCCGCTAGTGGCCACTTTAGAACGCAAGGTGGTCGGTCTCTGCGGCGTTCACCGCATGGTCGTGCCCCACCGCTCGGCGCCGGTCGGCCGCATCACGATCCTGGTCGTCGCCGAGCATGTTCGCGAAAAGAAGATCGGCCGAATGCTCGTCGAAGCGGCCGAAGCGTGGATGCGCGATCAGGGCTGCAGCCTTGCCGAAGTCACCAGCAACGACCGCCTGAGCGCGGCCCACAGCTTCTACCGGCACATGGGTTACGAGCGGACCAGCATCCGCATGAAAAAAGAGCTCTAGCCGGTCGAGCGCCGCTCGATCGTAGCGCCGACCGCGGAAAGCTTCTCTTCGAGCCGTTCGTAGCCGCGGTCGAGGTGATAGACCCGCAGCACTTCAGTCTCGCCCTCCGCGGCAAGCCCGGCAAGCACCAGGCTCATCGAGGCGCGAAGGTCGGTGGCCATGACGGTGGCGCCGGTCAGCTTGTCGACTCCGTGGACGATGGCCGAGCGGCCGTGGATGTCGACGTCGGCGCCCATGCGTCGCAGCTCCGGTACGTGCATGTAGCGGTTCTCGAAGATCGTCTCCTCAAGGAAGCTGTCGCCGCGCGCGAGGCACAGCATGGCCATGAACTGCGCCTGCATGTCGGTCGCAAAGCCAGGAAAGGGCGAGGTCGAAAGCGCCAGCGGCTTGAGGCCGCCGTCGGCGCTGACCTTGATCCCTCGATTATGGAACTCGAAGATCAGCCCGCATTGCGCGAGCGCGTTCACCGTCGCGCGCATGTCGTCGGGCCGAGCGCCGATAAGGTCGATCGAACCGCCGGTGATCCCGGCCGCGCAGGCATAGCTGCCGGCCTCGATCCGATCGGGCATCACCGCATATTCGCAGCCATGAAGACCCTCGACCCCGTCGATGATCAGGTGGGACGAACCGATGCCCTGGATCTTCGCGCCCATCGCCACGAGCAGGTTGCACAGATCGACGATCTCCGGCTCGCGCGCCGCATTGAACAGCTGCGAACGGCCGGTTGCGAGCACTGCCGCCATCAATGCATTTTCGGTCGCGCCTACCGACACGACGGGAAAGCTGAAATCGCCGCCCGAGATGCGGCCCTTGGGCGCGCTCGCCTTCACATAGCCGGCGGCAAGCTCGATCTCGGCGCCCATGCATTCCAGGGCCCTCAGGTGCAGGTCGATGGGGCGATCGCCGATCGCGCAGCCGCCCGGCAGCGATACGGTCGACTCGCCCATCCGCGCCAGCATCGGGCCGAGCACCAGCACCGAGGCGCGCATCTTGCGGACCATGTCGTACGGGGCGACCGTCGAGACGACCTCGTCGGCGCACAAAGTCATCCGCCGGCCGTATTCGCCTTTCTTGACGCCTGCGACGCTGGTCGAAACGCCGAGCTGGTTCAGCAAATGGCTGAAGGTGTCGACGTCGGCGAGCCGCGGCAAATTGGTGAGTGTCAGCTGCTCCTCGGTTAGGAGCGCGCAGGGCATGAGCGTAAGCGCGGCATTCTTCGCGCCGCTGATCGGGATTTCGCCTTCAAGCCGGGCCCCGCCCTTGATCCAGATGCTGTCCACCGGCGCCGTTTAGCGTGTGCCACCCGGCAGGCAAGCAGCAGCCGCTACGCCTTCTCCAGCGTGCACTGCAGCGGGTGCTGGTTCTCCCGAGCGAAGTCGATGACCTGGCTGACCTTCGTCTCGGCGACTTCATAGGTGTAGACGCCGCATACGGCCACGCCCTGCTGGTGAACCTGAAGCATCACCCGCGTCGCATCCTCGATCCCCATCGAGAAGAATCGCTGCAGCACGAGCACGACGAACTCCATCGGCGTGTAGTCGTCGTTGAGCATCAGCACCTTGTAGTTCGACGGCTTCTTGGTCTTCGGGCGCGTGCGCGTCGCGACTCCGGTCTGGAGATCGTCGTGGCCATCGTCGTTGGGGCCCGTGGCCAT
Organism: Sphingomicrobium sp.; assembly: GCA_036563485.1. Taxonomy (NCBI): domain Bacteria; kingdom Pseudomonadati; phylum Pseudomonadota; class Alphaproteobacteria; order Sphingomonadales; family Sphingomicrobiaceae; genus Sphingomicrobium; species Sphingomicrobium sp. Next base: position 540,332 of record DATCMI010000001.1, read on the forward strand.
GCTGATCGGTTCGAAGCTCATCTGGCTCTAAAATATGGCAAGCCGCCGAACAGCGGCAAGCCCGTGCGCTAACGCCAGAGCGTTAAAAAAGAGGCGGCCGCCCCACAAAATGGAGCGGCCGCCCGAGTCCGTTACCTAATCCGAGGAGGGGAGAGGGTCAGGCAACGAAGCTGTTGAAGCGCTCGGCGTTCGCCGTGGCGCGGTTGGAAAGCGGCTGGAACGCTTCGCCGGCGAGCTTGACCATCGATTCGGTCAGCTTCGAGGTCTCGGCGACCATGCGGTCGAACGACGAGCGGGCGAAATCGCTCTGCAGCTGCAGATATTCGGTCGGCGACTTGGCTTCGGCGAGAAGGCGGATCGCATCAGCGGTCTGCTCGACACCGTCGCGGCTCGACGCAACCACGTCCTGGCCGAGCGAGCGGGCGCCTTCAGCGGCAACGCGGCCGGCTTCGACGATCGCTTCGACGTTCGAACGGGCGAGGTCGGCGAACTCTTCCGCGACCTTCTGGCTGCGCTTGGCAAGTTCCTGGCTGCGCTCGTTCGCGTCGGCGAACAGCGACTGGAAGGGCGCGAACGCCGGCACGGCCTGGAAGCCGTTGAAGAAGTTGTTGTTGTTCACGGTTTCGATTCCTTCATTGGCGACGCGAGCCGTCTTGCGGGCCGCAGTCTTGGTCTTGCGCGCGGTGCGACGCGCAGCGGTCTTCTGCTCGGCGGCCGCACGCTTTACGCGGCGGGTCGTCTTGGCGCGCTCGCGCTTGGCGACCTTCGCGCTTTCGCTGGCGACGGTCTTCGCCGTTGCGGCGACAGCCTCGGCAACCTTCGCCGGAGCTTCGGCGGCGGCCTTCGCCTCGTTGTTGGTCGTGTTGTTGGTGTCTGCCACGTCTTCCTCCAAATTTGTTGCACTGCACAATATACATTGCGCCGCACCATTTCAAGGGCTGATTTGTGCACCGCAGCATCTCGTCGCTTGACGGCCACCGCTTGCCCGAAGCAAGAGCGGCCATGGACCTTGTCGACCTGCCGACCCGCCAGCGCCGCGGGCTCCTGATCGTCCTCTCCTCGCCGTCTGGCGCGGGCAAGACCACCATCTCGCGGATGCTGCTCGAGGCCGACCCTGAAGTGTCGATGTCGATTTCAGCAACGACCCGCCCGATGCGCCCGCGCGAGCAGCAGAACGTCGACTATCATTTCGTCGACGACGCCGAGTTCGACCGCCTGATCAGGGACCAGGAATTGGTGGAATGGGCGACGGTGTTCGGACACCGCTACGGCACGCCCAAGGCGCCCGTGAAAGCGGCGCTGAAGGCCGGGCGCGACATCATGTTCGACATCGACTGGCAGGGCGCACGGCAGCTCGAGCCCGACTTCGGCGAGCATTTGGTCACCATCTTCCTGTTGCCGCCGTCGATGGACGAACTCGAGCGCCGGCTGCGAGCCCGCGGCACCGACTCGGCGGAAGTGATCGCCGACCGCATGCGCCGCGCCGCCGACGAGATCAGCCATTGGGCCGAATATGAATATGTGCTCGTGAATGACGACATGGACCGCTGCCTCGAGCGCGTCCGCGCGATCGTCACCGCAGAGCGGGCGAAACGAACGAGCCAGGCTGGACTAGTCGGCTTCGTGCGGGACCTGATCGGCCCCCAGCATTAGCCGCATGCCAGGATGCCCCGGGGGGATGCTGGACCGGCTAATCAAGGAGTTCAAGGAACCTCGCTGCGGCCATGAAGTCGCGGCGGCGGTTTTCCAGCGCGGCTTCCGCCTCAGCGTCCGCCCCCCATTGTTCTAGCTGCCAGCGGTCGTCCACCGTGACGGCTTCCCACGCCGCTTCGGCGCTCATCGCTTTCTCGACGACGGCAAGCGCTGCGACCAGCGACCCGCCGATCGTCACCAGCGGCGAGAGCGCAGCCAGCCGAAAGCCGTCGAGCGTGCCGATGGCACGACTCAGCCGCGTTACCGTCGCGCTCGGCTGCGCGACGTGGACAATGCCGCAGGTGGTCGCGAAATCGATGTCGTAGCGCCGCCGAGCCCAGCCGAGCAGCGCGTCCCAGCTTTCCTCCTGCCGGCTCACGAGTCCGCGCGGCCCTTCGGCCCGGTAGCAGGCGAGATCGGCTTCGGCATAGCGCGCGAGCCCGGCAGCGAACGCATCCCTGTCCGGCGCCACGCGGTCGATGGCGGCATTGGCGAGGCCGGTCAGCGGCATGGCGCGCGGATCGACCGTCTCCTCGACACCGCGCCACTCGTCGGCAATCGCTCCAGCCAAGCCCTCGGTCGGCGCGAGCAACGGCGCGCGTGCGGGCGTCCGTACAGGACGGCCATCGAGGTGAACGGCCCAGCCGCCGTCCTCACGCTCAACGCCGACATCTTTCCAGAATCGCTTCATCGACGGCGTGCGTCTTCCTGATCCCATGCGCGCTTGAGCAGCCGCGGCGCGAACAAGGCGTCGATCACGCCAAGGATGGCGACGATCGCCCCGACCTGTGGCCAGCCGCCTTCGCGGACCAGGTCCGTGTAGATGATCGCGATTCCCAGCATGAACACGGCAAGCCCGCCCGCGCGCACCAGCGAGTAGAGCAGCAGCCGTTTGCGCCAGAGCGCGTCGTCTTCAGCCATCGACATGTTCCTTGACCAGCGTGAGCACTTCGATCGGCCGCTGAGCGACGGCAACGGCGCCCGCCGCGAGCAATTCATCCGCCGGATGATAGCCCCAGCCGGCGCCGATGCCCCTGGCCCCGGCATTCACCGCCATCGCCATGTCGAAGCTGGTGTCGCCGACGACGATGCTTGTCTCCGGCGACGCGCCGGCATCCGCGATCGCCTGGTCGACCATCGACCGGTGGGGTTTCGACGGGTGCCGGTCGCTGGTCTGCAGCGACACGAAGCGCGCGTGGATGTCGTGGCTTTCAAGGCAATGCTTGAGCCCGCGATCCGACTTGCCCGTTGCCACCGCCAGCAGCCAGCCGTCGCTCTCCAGCGCATCGAGGAGGTCGAGGACGCCCTCGTAAAGCGGCTCCTCCACCTGCCCGGCTGCCCGCAGGTTCCAGAAGGCCCGTTTATAGTCTTCGGCCAAAGCGACGTGCTGCGCCGCGCTCGCATCCGGCAGCAAGGCTGCCATCGCCTCGTTGAGGCTGAGACCGATGATCCGGCTGGACACCTCGGGCGGCGGAAGCTCCAGCCCATTTTCTTCGAACGCGGTCTTGAGAGCGCGGTAGATGGTGCGGCCGCTGTCGACGAGCGTGCCGTCGCAGTCGAAGATGGCGACGCGGTTCATCGCCGCTTCGGCTTCGACTTCGATTGTGGCTGAGCCCCACGCGAGCGCCGCTCGCCCCGGCGCTCTCGCCTCTTGTCCTTGGCGATGGCCACCGCCTTGCGCTTCTTTGCCTCGCGCGTCGGCTCCGGCTTCTGGTCCAGGGGCATGAAGTCGCCGGTCATCTGGCTGAAACCCAGAGTCTCGAGACTTTCTGCAAAATGGGGTGGAAGGTCGGCGGTGACGTCGATCTTGCCGCCTTCGACGGCATCGATGCGGATGCTCCGCGCATGGAGGTGAAGCTTGCGGCTGACGCCGCCGGTCAGGAACGCGTCCTGGCCGCCATATTTGGCGTCGCCCACGATCGGGTGGCCCATCGCCGCCATGTGCGCGCGAAGCTGGTGCGTGCGGCCGGTCAGCGGCTGCAGCTCGACCCAAGCCGTGCGGTTGCCCGCGCGATCGATCACGCGCCAGCGGGTCTTGGCGGGCAGCCCATGTTCCTCGCTGATGTGCATCTTCTCGCCGCCGGTGCCCGGCTGCTTGGCGAGCGGCGCATCGATCAGCCCCTCTTCCCCTGACACGTCGCCGACCACCAGCGCCCAATAGACCTTGCGCGCCGTGCGCCCCGAAAAAGCTCGGGAGAAATGGGCCGCCGCACGCGCGCTGCGGGCGACCAGCAAGGCGCCGGACGTGTCCTTGTCGAGCCGGTGCACGAGCTTCGGCCGCGCGCCCTCATCGTCGGCAAGCCCGTCGAGCAGTCGGTCGAGGTGCTGCGTTGTCTTGGTGCCGCCCTGCGTCGCAAGGCCCGGAGGCTTGTTGAGCACGAAAGCATGGCGGTCGCGGTAGATCACCATGTCGCGGACGAGCTGCTCTTCCTCGGCCGTCAGCACTTCGCGCTGCCGCTGCGGACGCGCCGTTCGCGCGGGCTGCGCCTCGGGCGGCGGCACCCGGATCTCCTGCCCGGCCTCGAGCCGGTCGCCCGGCAGGGCCCGCTTGCCGGCCACCCGCAACTGCCCCGTCCGTGCCCAGCGCGAGACGATGTTGAAGCTGACGTCCGGCATGTGCCGCTTGAACCAGCGGTCGAGGCGAATGCCGTCGTCGTCCTCGCTGACGGTGAAAGTGCGTCCTTCGCTCACGCGGCGCCGATTAGCCGAAGCTAAGCCTCTCGTCCCGCCCAATATTTGAACGCCCGCCCCTGGATCTTGCGGATCAGCTTGGCGGCCGCGGGACCTTCCCACAGCCCCTTGTAATCATGCTTCTTCGCGCCGCCGATCCACCAGCCCTGCCCCGGCAGGCCGTCGGACTGGCGCACGACCAGTACCGCTAGCTCCGGCTCGCCGCGCGCTTCCGCTTCATCATCAACATAGGTGAGCACCTTGCACAGCGCCCGCATCTTGGGCCGCGTGAATGCGTGGCCGAGTAGCCCGAGCACTTCGGAATAGCTGATCGCCTCGCCGGCGCGCGCCGAGGCAATGAGGATTGCCCGCACCTCGGCCGGGTCGGCGAGCAGCCCTGCTTCGCTCACGCTTACTCGCTCACTGGGGCTGCTGGGCGAAGTCCACCGGCGTCAGCTCGAAAACCTGGAGCTTCGATGTGGCTTGCGGCCACGGGATGACGAGGCGCCAGCGGAAGGCGCCGATCCGCTCGACGACGCCGGCCATGTCGCGCTTCGGATTGTCGCCATAGGCAAGGGGCTGCTCCTCGTCGCCGAGCGCAAGGCTGCCGAGGAAGATCATCCGCGTTTCGTCGTCATCTTCCCAAAGACGGCCGACCGGGCGCTGGCTGCCGGTCTGCTTGACGATGGTTAGCTGCCCGCTTTCGACCTCGACATAGCAGAAGAAGGGCTTGAAGCTTTCGAATGCCCTGCCCTTTGCGGTCGCCTTGCCGAGCGTGATCAGCCGGCAATTGTAGCTGCCGGGCGTTGGGTCGGGCTTGGCCAGCGCGCCACGCGGAAGGAGCAATTTTCCTTCCTTGCGAACCTCGCCGGGATTGCTCCGTTTCGCCTCGGCGAGCGCTTCCTGCCAGGCGAGTCCAAGCCGATCGAGCCGGTTCTCGTCCTGCGTGGTCGCAACGCTTTTCCAGACTTCCGCCTTGAGCGGCGCGCCGACCTCGACGCTGGGACTGACGCCCGGCGGAAGCTTCTTACCCGCGCAGCCTGCGAGGAGTGCAAGCGCCACCAGGGCGCTCAGCCTCATTGCTCCGCTTCCCTGCCTCGCCAATGAGATGATCGACCTCCCCGTTCCGCTTGCGTCACTAACTGACACCTGGCTCATTCGGTTTCAACCAAGCGGCCGGTCACCACGATCTTTCACCCGGCGCTCACCGCCGCTAGGCGGGCGCGCGATGAACAAGCCCGCCGAAGCAGCCGAAGCAGCCGCAGCCGACCGTCACGCCCGCGGCGGCTTTGCGCTCGGACTGAGCGCCTACGCTTTGTGGGGCGTGCTTCCGTTCTATTTCAAAGCGCTCGGCGGCATCCCGGCCGTCGACATCGTCGCTCATCGCATCCTGTGGTCCCTCCCGGTGCTTGCCGCTTTGCTTGCCGTTGGCTCAGGCTGGAGCAACGTGCGTGCCGCACTCGCTCGCCCGGCTACCCTGGCCCTGCTCTTCGTCACCGCTATCCTGATCGGGGCCAACTGGCTGCTTTACGTTTATGCGGTGACCAGCGGCCACATCCTGGCGGCAAGCTTCGGCTATTATCTGAACCCGCTCGCCAACGTGCTCCTCGGCCGCTTCGTGTTGGGTGAGAGACTTTCGCGCATGCAGTGGGCGGCCGTTGCGATCGCCGCGGCGGGCATCAGCGTCCTCGCCGCGGGCGCGCTTGCGCAGCTGTGGCTCAGCCTCTCGATGTGCGTCAGCTTCGCGCTGTACGGCCTGATTCGGAAGATCGTCCCGACCGATGCGGTCACCGGCCTCGCGATTGAAACGACAATGCTGCTTCCGCTCGCCGCCGCCTGGCTCGGCTGGATGGCCATATTCTCGCATCCGGTGTTCGGCGCCAGCTGGGAAGACACCGCCTTGCTGCTGATCGCCGGCGTGGTTTCCACGACCCCGCTTCTCCTGTTCACCGCGGCGGCCAAGCGCCTCCCTTATTCGACTTTGGGCATGCTCCAGTTCCTCGCGCCGACGCTCCAGTTCCTGATGGCCGTGCTTCTCTATGGCGAGCCCTTCACCACCGCTCACGCAATCGCTTTCCCGGCTATCTGGACCGCGCTCGTGCTGTACGTCATCGCGCTGGTCCGTGCGCCGCGCCTCCCGCAAGCGCCGGAGTGATGGTAAGGCGCGCGCATGTTCAACCTCGTCTCGATCATCATCGGCGTCGTCGCGCTCCTCTGTGCGCTCGTCGCCTTCATCCCGCTGCTCGGCTGGGCCAACTGGCTGATCATCCCGCTGGCAGTGGTCGGTGGCGCCATCGGCATCATCTCGCGCGGGACAACCGGGCGGAACCTCAACTTGTTCGTGATCCTGATCGCGGTCGTGCGCCTGTCGCTCGGCGGTGGGATCTTCTGACTTCGCTTGATTTGATGGCGGCACTTTGCCACCTGCAGCGGCGATGACCGTAGCCCGCATTTCCGAGCAGGAGCGCAAGAGCACTCAGTCCGGCCGCGCCAATGCCGGCAAGTGGGTGCTCGAGTTCGAACGGCAGGAGCCGCTTCGCCCCGATCCGCTGACCGGCTGGAACGGGTCGGGCGATACCAACCCTCAAGTGCGGCTCGCCTTTTCGACGAAGGAAGCGGCGGTCGCCTACTGCGAGAAGCACGGGCTCCACTATCACCTCGTGCCCGCCGCGCCGGTGCGGCTGAAACTGCAGGCCTACGCCGACAACTTCCGCTGAGGCGCGCAGCCCGGCTTGAACTCACTCCATAGTGGAGGCAAACTGCCCCTGCCGAGCTAGGGGGACGTCTGCGTGTCGCGGATATACGGCTAGTCATCGGCACCAGGCCCGAGGCGATCAAGCTCGAGCCGCTCGCCAAGGCGTTGGCGGCCGCCGGCCTCCCGCCGTCGATCATCTTCACCGGCCAGCACGCAACGTTGCGGGCGGAAGATCATGGTCTCGAGGCGTTCGCGAGCATCCATCTCGGCTGCTCGGGCCAGCGGGACCCGCATCGTCATGTGCGCGCGGTCACGGCGGCAATGCTGGCGAAATTCGCGCCGCGCCCAGATCTCGTCATCGTCCAAGGCGACACCTCGACTGCTCTTGGCGGGGCCCTTGCGGCGTTCACAGCGGGCGTTCCGGTGGCGCATGTCGAGGCCGGACTTCGCACACACGACCCGCAGCTGCCTTGGCCTGAGGAAGAATATCGGGTTGCGATCGACGCTAAGGCGCACCTGCTGTTCGCCCCGACCGCCGGATCGGCCGCCAACCTCCGGGCTGAAGGCGTTCCGGGATCAATCCATGAAACCGGCAATATTGGGATCGACGCCCTGCTAGCCGCGGAAAGACGCCTGCCGCCGCTCGGCCTTTGCGAGCGCACGAAGCCGCGTCTTCTCGTCACCTGCCACCGCCGGGAAAGCTGGGGCGAGGGCCTGCAGTCGATCGCCGCGGCCGTGGTTGCCCTCACCTCGGACGGCGGCTGCGACGCACAGTTCATCCTTCACCCGAACCCCGCGGTTCGGGCGCGCATGGAGGCACTGCTTCGCGACCGCTCCGGAATCGAGCTCCTTGAGCCATGCGCCCATCTTGAGCTGCTCCGCCTCCTTCGCGATGCCGACCTGGTGCTCAGCGATTCCGGCGGCATCCAGGAGGAAGCGCCGGCGCTCGGCGTCCCCTTGCTGGTGCTTCGCGACAAGACCGAGCGGCCGGAAGGTGTCGCGTCGGGCAATTGCCGGCTTGTCGGCACCTCGACTGAGCGGATAGTCGGGGAAGCGCGCACGCTGCTCCGCGATCCGCTCGTCCGCGCCGCCATGAGCCGCCGCGCCCTCCCCTACGGCGACGGCCGAGCCGCGCCCCGCATAGCGGCGATCATTCGCGAATGGCTGACCGCCGGCAGTCCCGCCCAGGCCTATGTCGGAGCGTTGATCGAGAAAATGAATGCCGCGAAGCGGTGGTGACCCCTACGGGACTCGAACCCGTGTTTTCGCCGTGAGAGGGCGACGTCCTAGACCGCTAGACGAAGGGGCCACTTGCGCGGAAGGGCGGCCATATGTGGGCTGATCGACCGCTAGTCAATCGCGCCGTCGCCGCCCCTCCGCTGCTTGATCAATGCAGCTTGAGCCTCACGAAGGCCATCGCGCCGGTCGGATTGTGGCCGCCATAGGCAGGGGCCAATGCGTCGGGCACGAAGTTTACCGAGAACAGCCCGCCGGCACCGATCGACAGATGGTCGGCAATGCGGAAGTCGCGGACCGCGCCCAGCGACACCTTGCCGACGCGATAGGCAGGGCCGTGCTCGTCGGCGGCGACCAACTCGCGATTCTCCGTGACCTCGCCGCGGCCGAACATTGTCCATGGTCCGTGCTTGACCGACGCTTCCGCGACGAAGGCATCGTCCTTCAGCGCCTCACCATGGTGCTCGATGGTCTTGCGGCCCCAGGCGAGCGTACCCGCCAGCTTCCAGCCGGGCGCCACCTCGCGCGCATAGAGCAGGCTGGCCGACCACCGCTTTTGGTCGACCCCCGGCTCCAGCTGTTCCGGGTCGACGAACTTGCCCCAGCTTCCTTGCAGCGACAGCTCGTTGGTCGGGTTCCACGACAGCCGCACCGCGGTCGAGTCGAGCTTGCCGGTCTCGATGTCGTAGCGATGCTCGTCGGGCTCGCGGCCATTGAAGCGGCTCACTTCCAGCTTCACCCTATCCACCACGATGCCGGCGGTCAGGACGCCGAAACTGATGTGCGTCGAATCGAGCCAGTGGTGGCTGATCGGCGCTTCCGGCGAATCCATGATCGCCTCGCGGTGCATGAATGCCGGCGGCCCGAAGGCCGACTCGCCGGGGAGTCCGCCGTAAAGGAAGATGCTGCTCTTGCGCCCGATGTTCTGCGACACGGATGCGGACAGCTCCATAAATAGGTCGTGCGGGTGCTGGCGGTCGATCAGCCGGTCCTCGCCATTCGCCGTCTCGCCGCTGGCAAGGAGCAGCGGATAGCCGCTCTTCCCCATCAAGGGATCGGGGCTGAGGCTCGCCCGCAGCTGCAGTGTTCCATTGCCGAGCGGCCGCCGGGCCATGCCCATCAGCATGCCGCTGGCGAACAGCTTCTCGTCACCACGCGGACCGGACTGACGGTCGGCGACCAGGTTGAGGACGCCGTGTCCCATCAGCGTCCAGTCGCCGGACGTGGTCATCGCGCCCATGTGCTCGCTGTTGTCAGGCTGCCAGGCAGTGCCCGAAGCTTCGCGCTCCATTGGGTAGCCGCCAAGCGCGCCGCTCATCTGGTGAGAGGCATGAGCTCCTTCGGCCGTGCCATGGTTCATCTTGTGATGGTCCATTGGGGTGGCGGGGGTTTGCTGCTGCGGCTGCGGCTGCGGGGCAGCTTGGGGCGGCATGGTCATGTCAGGCGTTTGCTGGTGCTGGTGCTGGTGCTGCGCCAGCGCGGGCGCGGCGGTCACCAGCGCGACAGCGCTGACCGCCGTACGGAATACGGTTTTCACGGTTTCTTCTCCGGGGATCGCCGGCGCCGCGGTTAAGGGCGGCGCCGGCGCGAGATTCAGCTAGTGGGCGCCGTGTTCGGCATGCTCGTCATGGCCGGCTTCATGCTTGGCCATGTCCTTGCAGCAGGCGCAGCAATCCATCTTCTTCTGCTCGCCTTTGCCGTCCACCGGCTTGTGCTGCATGTGCTGCATGTGGCCCTGCGGCTGCGGAGCCGGTGCCGGCGCCGCCTGCGGTGCTGCGGCGGCAAGGGCGACGGATGCGATCATGATGATCATTTTGAATTCTCCTGAAAGTGCGTGGATCCTGGTCGACGGTCAGGAGCGCTTCGGAGGTGGCGTGGCGGTTTCAGGCGCGAGGCTTGGCAGCTGTTCGGCAGTTTCCGGCCGCTCGGGCGTGCAGACCAGCGCCATGCCGGCGCTCGGCCGGGCATCTGCGGCAGGCAACGCCGCGGCGCAGGCCATGGTGCATTCGGCGAAGCCGCGATGCTGGTCCTTGGGTGCCTTGCGGTCCGGGCAATGCTCCATCGGCATCGCCGAAGCATTGTCCGCATGGTGCGGCACCGCGGCCGGTGCCGCTGACATCCCGAGGGGCATCAGCAGCACCGAAACCAGCAGCAGCAGTTGCGCCAGAACGGCTTTCATTTGAACAGCATAGCCGTTCACATCGACACCATCCAGAAGGCCATGGCGATCATCGCCAGATTTTCCGTCAGCGAGATGAAGCCCAAGGGCACGTTGCTCGATCCGCCGACGCACGCGCATTTGAGCTCGCGCTTGTCGATGTAGACGGCCTTGATCACGGACACTGCGCCGATCGTCCCGATGAATAAGGCGATCGCCGACGACAGCCAGTGAAGCACGTCGGCAATCATCAGGATGCCGGCGGCCGCTTCGGCGAACGCGTAGACGTAACCGTACGGGACCCAGCGCTTGGCGAGCAGGTCGTAGTTCAGGAACATGGTCGAGAAAGTCTCGATGTTCTGGAGCTTGAGCATCGCCAAGACGGTCATGCCGAAGGCGACGAACCACTGGAGCGTCCGCCGATTGAACAGCTGTCCGTCGACCGCAAAGGTGCCGGCGATCGCCATCAGCGCGCTGAGCCCGAACAGCACCAGCACCGGCGTGTAGCTGGTCGCCTTGGGATCGGCGACGCGCTTGCCAAGGAAGCGGCGGAGGTCGTCATAGCCGCCGACCCGCTGGCCGGCGATGAACACCTGGGGCGTCGTCGCGACCCCGTGCTCGGCCTTGAACGCGTCGGTTTCCTCACGCGTGCGGAGATGATGGTCTTCGACTTCGTAGCCGGATCGGCGCAGCAGGTCGCGCGCCTTCAGTCCGTACGGGCAGACATGGTGATCCATCACCATGCGATAGAGGACCGCCTTCTTCACTGCGGTCGGATGATTGGTCATGTCCGACATCTCACAACTCCTGGTGAACTCGTCGGAAGGCCATATAGGTTCCGTACCATGGTACGGTGTCAAGAGCCCCGTTTTCGGATCAGCCGTCCCGGTCGCGTTCGCTCAAGAAACGCATCAGCTCGGCAAGGGTCGATTCCATCTGGTCCTGCATCTGGCTGACCAGTTCGTTCTCGCGCATGCCGACATGGTCGAGCGGCTTTGAATAGCTGTCCGAAAAGGCGTGAAGGTCGTCGCGGTCGAACACGCCGCGGGCGACCAGCTTGGCGAGGATCACCAACAAGCCATTCGTATTCGCGATGGTGCCGGCGACCAGCGCCTCGTCGACCATGGACAGCCTCTTGTCGCTGTCCTCGACCTCTTCTTCAGGAGTAATCATCGGTTCGATCATGCATCCCTCTACGCGCCGCGCAAGCTTAAGCTCCTATGGCGCGACATATTCGCTGAGCACCGCCCACGCCGAGGATTTCTCGGCCAGCGGCCGGGTGTTCGCGGCGCTCGAAGACGGGAGGTCGATGAGCCGCAATCCGCTCGGCGGGACGCCGATCAGGCGCCGCCCCGCAGTGGCCGCCGTCGTCCCGTTGAAGGCGATTGCGCGCAGGTCCGGATAATCGCGGAGCAGATGGTCCACCCGGTTGTGCTCGGCTTCGCGGATCGCCTGGTCGAGGCTGCCCGGCCGCTTGGCGGCGGCGATCACGTCCCACAGGCCGATCCGGCGCCGGGCGAGCACCGCCAGCCGCTCGTCATAGCGAAGGCCGTGAAGTTCCTCCCCGATCGCATTGCCGAGGAGCCGCCAGAACTGGTTGGTCAGATGCGCGTAGTAGCGCTGGGCGTTGAGGGAGGCATCGCCCGGCAAGCTGCCGAGGATGAACAGGCGCGCGTCGCTCCGAGCGATCGGCGGCAACCCCACTTTGACGCTCAACCAGAACCTCCTAATAGGTCGCCGTGCAGCCGAGCGACCTCCGCGTGGCCCTCTTTTCGGGCAATTACAATTATGTGCGCGACGGCGCCAACCAGGCGCTCAACCGCCTTGTCGGCTACCTGCTCCGCCAGGGCGTGCACGTCCGGGTTTATTCTCCGACGGTCGACGAGCCCGCATTCCCCGCGACGGGCGATCTCGTCAGCGTGCCGTCGGTCCCGATCCCCGGCCGCGGCGAGTACCGTCTTCCGCTCGCGATCCCGTCGCGACTGAAACGCGACCTTGCTGCGTTCAACCCGAACGTGGTTCATGTCGCCAGCCCGGATATCGTGTCGCACCGCGCAATCAGCTGGGCGCGCAACCACAAGGTTGCCGCGGTCGCCTCCGTCCACACGCGCTTCGAAACCTATCTGTCCTACTACCGACTGCAATGGCTGGAGCCCGAGGTTCGCGCGATCCTGCGCCGCTTCTACTCACGCTGCGAAGTGGTGCTGGCGCCGGCGGAATCGACCGCTGCCATCCTCCGCGACCAGCGGATGAACCGCGACATCGAAATCTGGGCGCGCGGCATCGACCGCGAGCAGTTCAATCCCGGCCGCCGGGACATAGAGTGGCGGCGCTCGCTCGGTCTTGCCGACGGCGAGCTGGCAGTCGCCTTCCTCGGTCGGCTGGTGATGGAAAAAGGCCTCGACGTGTTCGCGGAGGCGATCCACTCGCTCGCCGCGCGCGGGATCAACCACAAGGTCGTGGTCATCGGCGAAGGGCCTGCCCGCTCCTGGTTCGAGGAGCAGCTGCCGGCCGCAATATTCACCGGTGAGCTGACCGGAGCGGAGCTTGCGCATGCGCTGGCAAGCACCGACGTGCTGCTCAACCCGTCGGTGACGGAGACCTTCGGCAACGTCACGCTCGAAGCCATGGCCTGCGGGCTGCCGGTCGTCGCCGCCGAGGCGAGCGGAACCACGAACATTGTCCGCGACGGCGTCACCGGCACGCTCGTTGATGAATATGAGCCCGACGCCTTTGCGGATGCCCTGGCTGCTTATGCCAAGGATCCCGACCTTCGCCGCCGGCATGGCGAAGCAGGCCTCGCCTTTGCCGAAACCATGGATTGGGACAGGATCAATTCGGCGGTGATCCGCGCCTACAAGCACGCGATCGTCAAGCGCGAACGCCTTGCGCGGATCACCGGCCGCTAAGCGACTTACTTGACGCGCTCGATCCGCTGCGCGGCCTCGTCGAGGATCGCGGCAATCTCGTGCAGCAGATCGTCGTCGAGCCCGTCGCGACCGACGCGATGGCTGAGCGCGGTCATCAGGTTCTTCACGGCCCGTCCGATTGCCGGGCCCGCGGTCGGCCGCTCTCCGGGATCGAGCTCTTCGAGGCGGCCAATCAACTCCTCGACGTCAGCCTGATTTTCCTCGAGGTGCGCGCGGCCGGCATCGGTTACCTGGAAGGGCCTCCGGGCGCCTTCCCCTTCCGCTTCCTCGATCAGCCCCATGTCCTGGAGCAGCGTCAGCGTCGGGTAAACGACGCCGGGGCTGGGCCCATATTCGCCGCCGGTCAGCTCCTCGACGGCGCGGATCAGGTCGTATCCGTGGCGCGGCTGGTCGGCGATCAGCTTGAGGAGCACGAGCCGCAGCTCGCCGCTTTCGAACATCCGGCGGCGGCCCCGCCGGCCACGTCCGCCGCCGCCCGGCCCGTCGCCGATGTCGAAGTGGAACGGACCCCAATTTCCCTGCCACCCGCGGCCGCCGCGCATGGCCATCAGCCCTTCCGGAAAGCTGAAGTGGATGCGCCCGCGCGGCCCGCAGCTATGATCTCTTTGTCGCATAAAGACTCCTTCGTGATGCGTCTTAGATATATCTTAGAGCAGTCGCCAGCAAGCCTCCCCGTGCATTTTCCTGATCCGCGATTAAGGATCGCCCCCGCGATGGCCGACCTGTTTGCCGATCAGCCGATGTCCGATCCTGCCGATGAGGCACGTGCCGAGGCAGCGCCGCTCGCCGACCGGCTACGGCCGACATCTCTCGCCGAGGTGGTGGGACAGGAGCACTTGACCGGCCCCGAGGGTGCGATCGGCCGCATGGTGGCCGCCGGGCGCCTCGCGTCCATGATCCTGTGGGGCCCGCCGGGGACCGGCAAGACCAGCATCGCCCGCCTTCTCGCCGATGCCGTCGGCCTGCGCTTCGTCGCCGTGTCAGCGGTTTTCTCCGGAGTCGCCGACCTCAAGAAGATTTTCGCCGAGGCGAAGACCGCTGCGCGCGCCGGCCAGAAGACCTTGCTCTTCGTGGACGAGATCCACCGCTTCAACCGCGCCCAGCAGGACGGCTTCCTCCCTTATGTCGAGGACGGCACCGTCACGCTCGTCGGCGCCACCACCGAGAACCCGAGCTTCGAGATCAACGCCGCGCTGCTGTCACGCTGCCAGGTGCTGATTCTCCGCCGCCTCGACCACGCGGCGCTCGACGAGTTGGTCCGCCGAGCCGAAGCGCTCATCGAGCGGGACCTTCCCGTCACTCCGGAAGCGCGAGAAGCGCTGATCGCCAGCGCGGACGGCGACGGCCGCTTTCTGCTCAACCAGGTCGAGACATTGTTCTCGATCGCCATCGAACAGCCGCTCGGGCCTGCCGAGCTCAGCGAGCTCCTGAACCGCCGCGTCCCGGTCTACGACAAGGACCGGGAGGGTCACTACAACCTCATCTCGGCGCTTCACAAAAGCATCCGCGGCTCGGACCCGCAGGCAGCGCTCTATTATCTCGCGCGGATGATCGTCGCCGGGGAGGAGCCGCTGTACCTGCTGCGGCGGCTCACGCGTGCCGCCGTCGAGGACATCGGCATGGCCGACCCAAATGCGCTGCTGCAGTGCCTCGCGGCCAAGGAGATGTACGACTTCCTTGGCTCGCCGGAAGGCGAGATCGGCATCGCGCAGGCCTGCCTGTATCTCGCGACCGCTCCCAAATCGAATGCCGTCTATGCCGCGCAGAAGGCGGCGTGGCGCTCGGCGCAAGAGACCGGCTCGCTGATGCCGCCGATGCACATCCTCAACGCGCCGACCAAGCTGATGAAGAATGTCGGCTATGGCAAAGGCTATGCCTACGACCATGCGTCGGAAGAGGGCTTTTCAGGCCAGGACTATTGGCCGCAGGAGATGGAGGCGCAGACCTTCTACGAACCGACCGACCGCGGCTTCGAAGCGCGCGTGCGCGAGCGGCTCGCTTATTGGGAGCAGCGCCGAAAGGACCTGCAACAAAGTGCGCAGCAAAACGGTTAACCGCCAAGAGCCAAACAGGGAGCAACCGGCAGAATGTACCAGGTGAACCAAGACGCCTATTGGCAGGCGCAGGCGATGCATTGGGGTCCGAAGATCCTGATCGCCATCCTCATCCTCGTTGCGACATGGCTGGTCGCCCGCGCCGTCAAATGGGCGCTTCAGAAGGCGATCTCGCGCACCCCGGCGCTCCAGAAGAACACGCCGGGCAACCAGCATGAGACGATCGGGCACCAGCTCGGCACCATCGCCAAGCTGATCATCTGGCTTGTCGGCATCATGGCCGCGCTCCAGTTCCTCGGCATTGGCCAGATCCTCGCGCCGATCAACGAACTGGTCACCGACATCTTTGCCTTCCTGCCGCGCCTGATCGGCGCCGGGCTGATCTTCTTCATCGGCCTCATCGTCGCACGCATCGTTCGGCAGCTCGTCGAAACCTTGATCTCCGCGGCCAATGTCGAAGGTTTGCTTGCGCGCACCGGTGTCGTTTCGAACGCTGCCGCCACGTCGACCGAAGCCGCGGCCACCGGTCGCACGGTGCCGACCTCCTATCGCGCCAGCATTGCCCGCGCGGCAGGCATCGTCGTCTTCGCCCTGATCATCATCCCGGTCGCCATCGCGGCCCTGCAGGTGCTCGGCATCGAGGCGATTTCGGGTCCCGCCATCGCCATGCTCAACCAGATCCTGGCGGCCATCCCGCGGATCATTAGCGCGGCGCTTTGGATCGGCATCGCCTTCATCGCGGCGCGCTTCGTCAAGACGATCATCGAGGCGGTGCTTCCGCCGACCGGCTTCGACGATGCGATCCGCTCAACGGGAGTCGTCCCGGCGACGACCAGCCCGTCGCGAGTGGTCGGCACGGTCGCCATGATTGCGATCATCCTCGCCGCATCGATCGAAGCTGCCAAGCAGCTCGGCGGCGGCACGATCGCCATCTTCCTCGCCCAGGTGACGGAGCTTGGCGGCAAGGTGATCTTCGGCACATTGATCATCGTTGCCGGTATCTTCCTGGCGCGGATGGTCTCGCGCCTGGTCGCCAGCGGTACCGGCGAGGGCAGCTTCGCATCGACGATCCTGCGCTACGCGATCATCGCCTTGTTCACCGCCATCGGTCTGACCTTCATGGGCCTTGCCGACACCATCGTGCAGATGGCGTTCGGGCTGATCCTCGGTGCCGCCGCGGTTGCGACCGCCCTCGCCTTCGGGCTTGGCGGACGCGACGCCGCTGCGAAGGTCCTCAACCGGTACGCCGACGCCGTGCCGCCTCCCAGCGCGGTCACGCCGCAACCCCGGCGGACACGTTCGCCGGCCGAGCCTGACGACGGGCAGCCGCCGCTGGTGTGACCGAGCGCTTCGCTGCCTACGTCGCGATCGATTGGTCGGGCGCTAAAGGCAGCCGGCACAAGGGTATCGCAATCGCCGAGGCGCGGGGTCAGTCAGCCCCGCGCCTCGTGCGTTCCGGCCACGTCTGGTCGCGCGAGGAAGTGCTCGACTGGCTGATCGCCCGCGCCGCGAAGGAGCCGACCTTGTTCGGCTTCGACTTCAGCTTCGCGCCGCCCCTGATCGAGAAAGGCGAATATCTGGTCGGCGAGCCTGGCGTGCCGGGCACCGCGCGCCAATTCTGGGCCTATGTCGACAGCAAGTGCAACGACCCGGACTTCGGCGCCGCCAGCTTCCTGGAGCAGGTCCACCGCCGCCATTTCTACTTCGGCATCGCCGACGGCGTGAAATCCGACTTCGTTCGCTTCCGCCAGTGCGACGCGCGCCTCAACGCCCAGGGCGGCCGCAAGACCGCCAGCGCCTATGACGCGATCGGCGCAGCGCAGGTCGCCAAGGCGAGCTTCGCCGGCATGCGCTTCCTTCACGCGCTCGACGGCAAAGTCGCGATCTGGCCGATGGACCCGCTGCCGGACCACGGCAGCGCGGTCGTCGAAATCTACACGCGCATCTACCTGCGCCGAGCGGGGCTCAGCGGCCTGAAGCTACGTTCGCGCGCCGACCTCAACCTCGCGCTCCGGGGGCTCGGCAGTCCGCCTGCACGCCTTCGCTTCGAACCGAACGACCATCAGACGGACGCGCTCGTGACGGCGGCGGGCATGCGCCAGCTGGTGACGAGCGAACCGCGCGCCTTCGACCCGCAAGGCCTGACCAGCGAAATCGCGCGCACCGAAGGCTGGACGTTCGGCGTCCTTTGACCCATTTGGGCCGCGGGCCGGCTTAGCACAGTGGTAGTGCAGCGGTTTTGTAAACCGAAGGTCGGGGGTTCAAATCCCTCAGCCGGCACCATCTTCGCGAAGTCAGGCCGCGATGGTCCTCAACGGCGCGCTAACGGTGCAGCTTAGCCCCTTGGCGTCGAACTGCATCTCGACATCGCCGCCCATGTCGGAGGCAACCACCCGCTTGATCATCCGCGTGCCGAAGCCCTGACCGGCGGGAGCGGCGACGGGCGGGCCGTCATTCTCCTTCCACGTCAGGCGCAGCATCGGCTCTGGACCGCTGTCGATGACCCACGACAGGTCGACGTGCCCGCCGTCGTTCGACAGGGCTCCATATTTGGACGCGTTGGTCGCGAGCTCGTGGAGCGCCATCGACAGGCTTACCGCCGCCTGCGGACGCATGCGGATCGAATCTCCGCTGATGCTGACCCGCTTGGGCAGGTCCGCGGCAAGCGGGGTCAGCGCGCCGACAGCGATGTCCTGAAGATCGGCGCCTTCCCAGCTCTCCCTGGTCAGGATCTCGTGCGCCGAAGAAAGCGCCTTGAGCCGGCCTGAGAATGCTTCCGACACATGCTCCGGCACCGCTTCCCCGCGCATCGTCTGGAAAGCCAACGCCTGGACCACCGCAAGCATGTTCTTCACGCGGTGGTTGAGCTCGGCGACCATGATCTGCTGCTGCCGCTCGGCGGTCTTGCGTGCGTTGATGTCCTGGATGGTGCCGACGTAGCGGATCGCCTTTTCGGCACCCGGCGGACCGGCGAACACGGCTTCGCCATAGGCGAGCACCCAACGCTCCTCGCCGTTCGGCCAGACCACCCGATATTCATAGCTGCTGCGGTCCCGGATCGCCGGGTCCAGCGCCCGCTCCAGCAACGGCAGCGTGTACTTGATGTCTTCCTGGTGAGTCGCGGCGCGGACCTTGTCCAGGGTCACCGGCTCGCCGGGGGGCAGGCCATAAATTTGCTTCGCCCGTTCCGAATAGACCATCTCGTTGGTGACCAGGTCCCAGTCCCAGACTCCCTGGTCGGCCGCGGAAATGGCGATCTCCAAGCGCTGCTGGATCGACTGCTCGCGCGCCCGGGCGGCGCGCTCGTCGCTGATGTCGCTGACGAAGACGATCAGCTTGCCCGGGTAACCGCTGACGACCGCGCTGCTGATGCGCACCGGCACCCGGCTCCCGTCCGGGCGCAGATATTCCTTTTCGAACGGGTCGGAATGCCCGCGCTCGAGCACCTGCTGCATGCCGCGCTGGTCGAGTTCGTGATACTCGGGCGGCGTCATTTCCAGCCACACGTGCGGGATGTCGACGATCTCGTCACGGCTGCGGCCGAGGATCTCGAGAAGCACTTCGTTGATGTCGATCAGGCACGCGGTTTCGAGGTCCGCCACCGCAATCCCGCCAAGCTGCGAGTGAAAAAGCGCCCTGAAGAACGCATCGTCGAGCTGGTCGGCCACGACTTCAGCCTAGCAGGCGCAAGGCGGATGAAAAGCGTCCCTTTCGGTCAGATCTCGACCTCGATCCAGGTCGGCGCATGGTCGCTGGTCTTCTCCCAGCCGCGAGGCGTCCGGTCGACGCCCGCAGCCTTCAAGCTCTTGGCGAGCTTGGGACTGAGCAGCAGGTGATCAATACGAATGCCGGCGTCTCGCTGGAACGCGTTCCGCCAATAATGCCAGAATGTGTAGATCCGCTCGTCTGGGTGAAGGTGGCGGATGGCGTCGGTCCAGCCCTGCCCGACGAGCGCCTTGTACCGCTGCTTCGCCTCCGGCGCATACAAGGCGTCCTTCGCCCAGCGCTCCGGCTTGTAGACGTCCTCGTCGGTCGGGATGACGTTATAATCGCCCATCAGCAGCGCCGGCGCGCCGCTGTCGAGCAGCGCCTGCGCGTGGCCGTACAGCGCGTCCATCCACGCGAGCTTGTAGTCGAACTTCGGCCCGGGATGGGGATTACCGTTCGGCGCGTACATATTGCCGATCAGGATGCCGCAGACCGCCGCCTCGATGTAGCGGCTCTGCTCCAGGTTCGGGTCGTTCGGCAGCGCGCGGCGGGTCTCGACCGGCGCGCCGACCCGGCTCAGCAGCGCGACGCCGTTCCAGCTCTTCTGGCCGTGCCAGATCGCCTGGTAGCCGAGTTCCTCGAGCTCCTTGGCTGGGAACTTCTCGTCGGTGCACTTGAGCTCCTGCAAGCCGGCGACGTCCGGCTGGAACTCTTCCAGCCATCGCCTCAGCACCTCCAGGCGCGAGTTGATGCCGTTGATGTTGTAGGTCGCGATGCGAAGCCGCCGTTTGCCTGCCATGCGGCACGAACCCGCGAACTGCCGATCCGTTCTACGGCCTCAGCAACAGTCGGCATCCTCGAGGTGTCTGCTCTCGATCTGCAAGGTGCAATGCTCGATGTGGAAGCGGTCGTGAAGCATCTTGCGCGCGGCCAGCAGCAGCTCGTCGGTCGATGCGACCGAAGGCGCCACAAGGTGGGCGGTCAGCGCCGTCTCGGTCGTGCTCAACGGCCATACGTGAAGGTCGTGCACCGTCTCGACACCGGGAAGCTCGCCGAGCGCCGCCTCGACCCGCTCCAGTTCGATCCCGCTCGGCACCCCGGCCAGCGACATGCCTGTCGACTCCCTGAGCAGGCCAAAGCTGCCCCACAGGATGACGACCGCGACCGCGATGCTCATCGCAGGGTCGATCCACTGCTGCCCCGTCCAAACGATGACCAGGCCGGACAGGACCACTGCGACCGAGACGAGCGCGTCGGCGGCCATGTGCAGGAAGGCGCCGCGGACATTGATGTCGCCCTTGCGGCCGCGCGCGAACAGCAGCGCCGTCGCGCCATTAATCACGATGCCCACCGCCGCGACGATGATGACCGTCGTTCCGTCGGTCGGCGCCGGGTTGAACAGCCGCCGCACCGCTTCGGCGAGGATCGCGCCGACCGCGACGAGCAGGAACAGCGAATTGAACAAAGCCGCGAGGATCGGCGCCTTCTTGAGCCCGTAGGTGAAGCGCGCCGATGCGCCACGCCGCGCCATTGCCGCGCCCGCCCAGGCAATCACCAGGCCGAGCACGTCCGACAGATTGTGCCCGGCGTCTGACAGCAGCGCCATGGAATTAGCGGCGATTCCGAACACCGCCTCGACGATGACGAAGCCGAGGTTGAGGAGGATGCCGATGGCGAAGGCGCGCGTGTAGTCGGGTGAATGGTGGTGATGATGGGAATGGCCGGCGGACATGGCGGCGGCCCCTAGCCGACCGGCGTGCCAAGGCCAAACTACCGGCGCGGGCGCGTCCCGTCGAACGATACCCCGCGTTCGTAGACTGTTCAGCTTGCGACAATATATCATGCCGCTAAAGCGCCGGTCACAGGCGAGGGTAGGAACAAGCGTGAAGTTTCAGCTGATCTCAGCGGCCGCCGCCGCTGCCGCACTCCCCGTTTCCACCGCTGCGGCACAGGGGCCCGAGGACGTCGCCCCTGCCGCAGCGCCCGAGACAAGCCAGCCGGCGCCGGGGTCGGCTGCAGACGCGCACCCGCACAACGACCAGGCAATTGTCGTCACCGGCGTGCGTCGCCTGGCGTCCGACGTGCTCGGCGGCATTTCGGTTGTCGACGAAGCCCAGCTCAACCGTTCGCTTCGCCCGAGCCTTGGCGAAACGCTCGCCAAGCTCCCCGGCGTTTCGGCGACCAGCTTCGGCCCCGCCGCGTCGGCGCCGGTCCTGCGCGGCCTTTCCGGCGATCGCGTCCGCGTTCTCACCGACGGCATCGGTACGCTCGACCTCGCGTCGGCCGGACCCGACCATGCGCTGTCGATCAATCCGATCACCGCCGAACGTATCGAGGTCCTTCGCGGCCCCGCCGCCTTGTTGTTCGGGTCCTCCGCGATCGGCGGCGTGGTCAACGTTATCGACACGCGCATCCCGCGCCATTCGCCGAGCGGCCGCGTCGGGCTCGACGCCATCGCTCAATATGGAAGCGCCGCCGACGAACGTTCGGCCAACGCCTCGCTCAACCTACCGCTCGGCGGCCATTTCGTGCTGCACGCGGATGGCAACATCTCGAAGACGAACGACCTCGAAATAGGCAGCTATGTGCTCTCGCCGATCTTGCGGAAGCAGGCGCTGGCGAGCCCCGACGCCGATGTGCGTGCGCTCGCCGACCGCAAGGGTACCCTCCCCAACTCGGCCTCCAAGGCGAAGGAAGGCGCGCTCGGCTTCGGCTATGTCGATGGCCCGCTCAACGTCGGCGTCTCGGTCACGCGCCACACCTCCACCTACGAAGTGCCGATCCGCTACTCGCTTGATCCGGGCATCGAGGCCGAAGCGCCGACCATCGACCTCGCGCAGACCCGCTACGACGCTCGCGCCGAAATCCCGATCGGCGGCTTCTTCAGCCAGGTCCGCGCGCGTGCCGGCTATTCCAACTATCGCCACGCGGAGATCGAGGAGAATGGCGAAATCGGTTCTCGCTTCTTCAGCAAGGGTGCCGAAGGCCGGGTCGAGCTGGTTCAGCGCGACCGCTCAGGCTGGGGCGGCACCAGCGGCGTTCAATATCTCAACCGCAATGCGCGCATCCGCGGCGAAGAGAAGTTCCTGCCCGACAGCCGCGAGCGCCAGGCCGGCCTGTTCACGCTGCAGACGCTGGTCAATGGACCGCTGCGCATCGAAGGTGGCGTCCGCGTCGAGTTTAGCAAGCTGACGGCCGACGCCGACGACCAGATCGCTACCGCGGCTCGCGCCGAGGATTTCACCACCGTGTCCGCTTCGCTCGGCGGCCAATATGAGTTCGCGCCGGGCTGGCGCGCTGGCCTGTCGGCGACGCACAGCGAGCGCGCTCCGTCGGTCGAGGAGCTGTTCGCCCAAGGTCCGCACGGCGGCAGCCAATCCTTCATCATCGGCAATCCGGCCCTCAGCCCGGAAAAGAGCAATTCGGTCGAGCTGACCCTGCATCGCTCGGCGGGGCTGCTGCACCTGACCGGCAACCTCTATTACAGCCGCTTTTCCAACTTCATCTTCGAAGCGCCGGTCAATCAGATCACCGACGACCTGCCGGTCTTCCAGTTCGCGCAGGGCAAAGCGGATTATTATGGCTTCGAGCTGTCGGGCGATGCGAAGCTCGGCCACGCCTTCGGCATCAATTGGGGCACGGAGTTCCAGGCCGATGCGGTGCGGGCCACGATCAAGGGCTTCGGTCCCGCGCCGCTGATCCCGCCGCTCCGGCTGCTCGGCGCCGTCACCGGCACCCGCGGCCAGCTCGACGGCCGGGTCGAGGTCGAGCATGCCTTCGCTCACAACCGCACCGCGCCGAACGAGACTCCGACGCCCGCCTATACGCTCGTTAACGCCTCTCTCGACTGGCATCCGTTCCAGGCCAAGCCGGAGCTGACGCTGTCGCTGATCGCCAACAATATCTTCGACGTCGACGCGCGCCGCAGCACCAGCCTGCTCAAGGATTTCGCCCCCCTCGCCGGCCGCGACATCCGCATCAGCGCGCGCCTGAAGTTCTAAAGAAAAGAGGCCCGGCGGAAGGGATCGCCGGGCCTCTTGGTGGGCCCCATCGAAGTACCACTTCCATGGGTACCCTTGGCAGCGCGTTACGGGGAGAGAGAGAACGCGCTTTCCTGTCTCTGTGGCCGCCTAGAGGTCGATGCCGGCGGCGATCGCCTCGAGCTTGCGGACGCGCTCGCGAAGGTCGGCGATCTCGATTCGGCCGCTCGCCGGCGGAAGTCCGCGGTCCCCGGCGACCTGCGCCAGCTCCATTTTCTTGAGCTCGAGCCATCCGCCCCAGGCCTTGAGGCCGGCCACGCTTGCTCCACCGAGCCCGGCAATGATGCTCGCGCTCAACACTCCAATCGTCAGCGGGTCCATCACTTCTCCTCCTGCCGGAGCGCTTCGATCTCGCGCGCCAGCTCATCGTTCTGGCTGTTGATGTGGTGGTCGATCGCCATCAGGCGGCGGTCGGTCTCGTCGAGCTCGGTGCGCATCGCGTGCACCGAGGAGTTGCGCCGTGCGGCGACGTCCATCCGCTCGAAGTCACTCATCCGGCGTTCGCCGCGCATCGACTTCTTCTTTTGCACCGCAAGGTAGATGCCGATGGCGGCATAAGCGATCAGCGTAAGCTTGAAGCTGATGAAGATCGCGGCCGCGACGAAGCCCAGGCGGACGAAAGTCGGGTCGACGCCCACCATGCCGCCGATCGTCGAGCAGACACCCGCGACCTTCTTGTCGTGGCGGTCGAGTGAGTACGGATAAATTTTGCGTGCCATCGTCATTGTCCCCTTCCTTTCGGTTCAGTTGTTGCGCGCCTTCAGCGCGGCTTTCATTTCTTCGAGCTGGGCGTCGATCGCGTCCGACGCTTTCAGCTGGTCGATCTCGTCTTCGAGGCTGGTGATCCCGAGCGCTTCGGCGCGGCCTTCCGCAAAGTCGGCGCGGCGCTCGAGCACTTCAAACTTGGCGAAGGCGTCCGCCGTGCGGCTGCCATGCATCACCTCGCGGGCCTTTGCCCTGCTGACGGCGCTTTCGAGCCGGGCGGCGATCGCATTCTGGCGCGCCCGCGCTTCGCGGAGCTTCGCCTGAAGCTTGGCGATGTCGGCTTCGTAGCCGCGCAGCACCTGCTCCATCTGCTGGAGCTCGTCGCGAAGGCCGTCCGCCATGTCGGCAGCCTTCTGCTTTTCGACGAGCGCCGCCTTGGCAAGGTCGTCCCGGTCCTTCGACAGCGCCAGCTCAGCCTTGGCGTTCCAGTCGGCCTGCAGCCCGTCGAGGCGACCGATTGCGCGCCGCATTTCCTTGACGTCGGCAATCGATCGGGCAGCGCTGGCGCGGATTTCGACCAAAGTCTCTTCCATCTCCAGGATGATCATGCGGATCATCCGGGCCGGATCCTCGGCGCGGTCCAGAAGCTCGGTCATGTTCGCTGCGAAAATGTCGCGAGCGCGGCTGAACACGGGACCGCTGAGCCAGCCGGCGACGGGAGCGAAGCGCCCGCTCTTCGGCTCGGTTTCCACCTCGACCATGCGAGGCGTGCGGACCGGGACCTTGGCTTCGAGGATCTCCAGTTCAGGCATTGATGCTGACCTCTCCGCTGTTGGCGACTGCCTGCGCCGGTCCCACAGCGGCACCGACGGTAACCGTGCTCATCGCAAGGGCCGCGGCGATCGCGACCAGCGTGCGGGTGAAAGGCGACTGCGACATTGAAACTCTCCTTTTTGCTCGGCCCCTTTGCCCACGGGCCGATGCAACTAGCTAATCAAGGAGCGTGCCAATCCCGGAAAACCGCCAAATACGACTGGATCGGAGGCAATGTCGTGGGATTTACCAACCAAGAATTGGCGGGATTCGCCACGCTTCGGTTGGGAACATTCGCCAGCCGCGGTGCGTCGAAGCGGCAACGGACAAGCAGGAGACTTTACGATGCTAGGGAAGCTTGCAGGCGCATGGCTCGGCAGCCGCGTGGCAGGGCGCCACTCGGGCGCGAAGGGCGCAATCCTCGGCTATGGTGCGGCCGCCCTCGCGCGGCGCAGCGTTCCCGCGCTAGCGGCAGTGGCGCTCGGAAGCTGGGCGTTCAACAAGTGGCGCGACAAGCAGCGCGCACACCCGAGCTATCCTTCGGACGCGACGCCCGCTTCGCCCTCGGCCTGAGGCGGGTTTTCGAAATAGGGCTCGACCTGGCCCTTTAGCTTGACCGTCATCGGCTGGCCGAAGCGGTCGCGGCTCTTGCCGGCGGCAACGCGGATCCATCCTTCGCTGATCGAATATTCGATCACGTTGGTCTTCTCGTTGCCGTTGAACTTGATGCCGACGCCGCGGCTCAGGACGTCCTCGTCATAATATTCGCTGCGCGGGTCCAGCGACAGGCGGTCGGGTAGGTTGTCGGTCTTGCTATCGGCCACTTCTCGTCACTTCTTCCGGGTGAAATCGACACTGACGACGTTGGAGCCGTCCTCGCGCTGCTGGGCGGCTTCACCGTCCGGCTCATCATTCTCCGCTTCCTCATGCTCGTCGGCAGGCGCTTCGCCGGCGTCGGCGTGGAAGGTCAGGGCGAATTCGACCGCGGGGTCGTGGAACTGGGTGACCGCGGCGAACGGCACGTAGAGCGTCGCGGGGACGCCGCCGAACGACAGGCCGACCGAAAATGCGTCCGCCTCGACCTTGAGGTCCCAGAAGCGGTGCTGGATGACGATCGTCATCTCGTCCGGGAAGCGCTCCATCAGGTGCTTCGGGATCGCGACGCCCGGCATCCTGGTGTTGAAGGTGATATAGAAATGGTGCTCGCCCGGCAGTCCGCCCGACTGCTCCACTTCGCGAAGCACCCGTCCGACCACCGCCCGAAGCGCGTCCTGCACGATCTCGTCGTACGGGATCAGGCTTTCCGGGGTCTCGTCGCTCATGGCTTTCGTGGTAGCGGGCGAGCAATTCGGGTCAAGCGGAGTCATGCCCATGCCGATCGATGCCACCCAGCCCTATGACGACAGCAACATCTTCGCGCGCATCCTTCGCGGCGAGTTGCCGTGCCGGAAAGTCTTCGAAGACGATCATGTGCTGGCCTTCGAGGACATCGCCCCTGCCGCACCGACCCACATCCTGGTCATTCCCAAGGGCAGATACGTCTCATGGGACGACTTTTCCGCGACCGCCTCGGACGAGGAAATCGCCGCCTTCGTGCGCGCCGCGGGCCGCATCGCGCGGGAAGCCGGACTGGTCGAAAGCGGCTACCGGCTGCTCGCCAACGCCGGGCTCGACGCCGGCCAGGAAGTGCCGCACCTCCACCTCCACATCTTTGCCGGGCGGCCGCTCGGGCCGATGCTGGCGCATTAGGGCCGGCTACTAACGCTATTGCCCTCGCTTAAACAGCCGCTAGGCTCCCCCGCCTGAGGCGCGAGGGAGCGCCAATCAAGGGGACGGACATGATCTTCGGGCGCGTAAAGCCACTCGACGCTATCCTGGCCACCGCTGAAAAGAAATCGCTGCACCGCTCGCTGGGCGCGCTGCAGCTGACCTTGTTCGGCATCGGCTGCATTATCGGTACTGGTATTTTCGTCCTGACCGCCGCCGGCGCTCAGAAAGCAGGCCCGGGCCTTATGGTCGCCTTCGTGATCGCCGGCCTGGTCTGCATCGTTGCCGCGCTCTGCTATGCGGAGATCGCCGCGATGGTTCCGGTCGCAGGGTCGGCCTACACCTATACCTATGCGACAATGGGCGAGTTCCTCGCCTGGACCGTCGGCTGGGCGCTCGTCCTTGAATATGCGATCGCCGCATCGGCGGTGTCGGTCGGCTGGTCCGGCTTCTTCACAGGAACGATCCTTCAAGAGACGTTCGGGATAGCGTTGCCGCCGTTCCTGACGGCGGGTCCGCTTGCGCTCGGCGGCGCTCCGGGCGGGTTCATCAACCTGCCGGCACTCATCATCGCCCTTCTCGTCACATGGCTGCTGATGATCGGCACCAGCGAGAGCGCGAAGGTCAATGCGGTCCTCGTCGCCATCAAGCTGACGGCGCTCACCGCCTTCCTGGTGCTCACCTTGCCGCGCATCAATCCGGAGCATTTCAACCCGTTCCTGCCGGCCGGCGTCTTCGGCGGCTTCGGCACGGGTGTCGGCGCCGTCGGCGCTGCCGCGACGATCTTCTTCGCCTATGTCGGCTTCGACGCGGTCTCGACCGCGGCCGAGGAAACCAAGAACCCTCAGCGCAACGTGCCGATCGGCCTGATCGGGTCGCTCCTGTTCTGCACGGTCTTCTACATCCTCGTTGCAGCCGGCGCGATCGGCGCCATGCCGACGGGCGGCCAGCCGATCATGGGCCCGAACGGCGTGCCGTTCCCCGCCGGGTCGGAAGAGCTGGCCCGCCAGTGCGCGATGCCGCAGTACAAGGAGGCGCTCGTCTGCTCGAATGAAGCGCTGGCCCACGTGCTGCGCACGATCGGCTTCGGCGCCATCGGCAATGCGGTCGGCTATGCCGCCATCCTGGCGCTTCCGTCGGTCATCCTGATCCTGCTGTTCGGCCAGACCCGCATCTTCTTCGTGATGGCGCGCGACGGCCTGCTTCCGGAAAGCTGGAGCAAGGTCCACCCGAAGTGGAAGACGCCCTACGTGATCACCGCCATCACCGGCGTGCTGGTTGCGGTCGCCGCGGCCTTCCTCCCGGTCGGCCAGCTCGCCGATATCGCGAATGCCGGAACGCTCTACGCCTTCCTGATGGTGGCGATCGCGGTGATGATGCTTCGCCGGACGGACCCGTCGCGCCAGCGCGTGTTCCGCGTGCCGGGGCTGATGATCATCGGCCCGCTGACGATTGCCGGCTGCCTGTTCCTGTTCTTCAACCTGCCGACGGCAGCGATGCTGGTGCTCCCCATCTGGGGCGCCATCGGCCTGCTCTTCTACTTCGGCTACGGACGCCGGAAGAGCCATGTCGGCCGCGGCATCATCGATGTCCCCGAAAGCGAGGTCGACCGCCTCGAACCGAAGGTGGCAGGGGTCGGCGGCGAAGACTGATCGCCGCGAACCGATCGAAAGCGAGGGCGGTGCCGAAAGGCGCCGCCCTTTCTTTTTAGGCGACGAGTTCGCCGGCCAGCTGGCGCAGGTCGGCCTCGGGCCGGGCGCCATAATGCTGGATCACTTCCGCGGCGCAGATCGCGCCAAGCCGCAGCGATTGCTCGAGGCTGAGCTCGCGCGCGACGCCGGCAAGGAAGCCGGCCGCGAACAGGTCGCCCGCGCCGGTCGTGTCGACCAGCTTCTCGATCTTTTCGGCAGGCACTTGCGCCCGCTCACTGCCGCGCGTTGCAAGGGCCCCCTGCTCGCTGCGGGTGACCACGAGCGTCGGCACCTTGTCGGCGAACTTGGCAACCGCCGCATCGACGTCGCTTTCCTCGGCCAGCTCCAGGATCTCCGCTTCGTTGGCGAACAGGATGTCGAGCTTACCCTCCGCGATCAGGCGCAGGATATCCGGCCCGTGCCGGCCGATCAGGAATGAATCGGACAGCGTGAACGCGACCAAAGTGCCCGCTTCCCGCGCCATGTCGATCGCCTGCTCCATCGCCTGGCGCGGCACGTCGGCGTCCCACAAATAGCCTTCGAGGTAGAGGATCTTCGCCGCCCCGATCAGCTCCGGCGTCACGGCGCTGCTGTCCAGCATCTGCGCCGCGCCCAGAAAGGTATTCATCGTCCGCTGCGCATCGCCGGTGACCAGGATCAGCGAGCTCGCCGTCGCCCCAACATCGTCGCGCGCAGGCGTATCGAACTCGACGCCGAGGCTGCGGATGTCGTGGCGGAAAATGCGCCCCAACTGGTCGTCCGCGACCTGCCCGATGAACCCGGCCTTCAGCCCAAGAGCCGCGACGCCCGAGGCCGTATTGCCGGCCGAACCGCCGGACAGCTCGCGTCCCGGTCCCATCGCCTCATAGAGCCGCGCCGATTCCGCTTCGTCGATCAGCCGCATCGATCCCTTCGCCAGCCCCTGCGCGTCGAGGAAGGCATCGTCCGCGTCGGCGATCACGTCGACGATGGCATTGCCGATTGCGAGCACGTCGAGGCGGCGGTCGGTCATGAAGTCACTTTCGAAATCTGTGGAGAAGCGGGCCGCCTAGCCGCCGGTGGACCCCATCGCAACATTGCCTCGCGGACGAGGCACGGGCATTCGATCATCCATGCGCCTAATCGTCCTCGCCTCGACCCTCATCCTCGCCGGTTGCGCCACCCGCCCCCAGCAGGCACCGACGCCCATCCCGCAGCAGCCTCAGCCCGTGCCGGTCGAGCGCAGCGGCCTCAACGGGCTCACGCCGAATGAGCTGGTCACGCGCCTCGGCACCCCGGCACTTCAGATCCGCGAAGGAACGAGCCTCAAGCTCCAGTTCCGCAGCCCCAGCTGCGTGCTCGACGCTTACCTATATCCCACCGCCGGCGGCCAGATGCGCGTCACCCACGTCGACACGCGCCTGCCCGCGGGAACCTCGACCAATCAGGCGGCCTGCATCGCCGCGATCGAAAACCCGATCTGACGAAGCGCCCAGTCGGCGGCTTCGGCCACCACCGGGTCTGGGTCGCCAAGGTGCGGCCGGACATGATCGACAAGCGCTGAGTCCCCGCTGTTCCCCGCTGCGATCAGGCAGTTGCGGATCATTTTGTTGCGGCCGATCCGCTTGATCGGCGATCCGGCGAACATCTCGCGAAAACCAGCGTCGTCGAGCGCCAGCAGATCCGCGAGCCGAGGGGCGGCGAGTTCGGCTCGTGCCAGGAACGCCCGGTTCGCCGCCGCCGCATCGGCAAAGCGATTCCACGGACATACCGCCAGGCAATCGTCGCAGCCGTAGATCCGGTTGCCCATCGGGGCGCGGAACTCTTCGGGGATCGCCCCGTCATGCTCGATGGTCAGGTAGGAAATGCACCGCCGGGCATCGATCCGGTGCGGCCCCATGAAGGCCTGCGTCGGGCATGCATCGAGGCAGCGGCTGCAGCTTCCGCAATGCCGCCCCGAGCCAGCCGATTCGTCTGGCTCCAGCTCAAGGCTGGTCAGGATCACGCCCAGGAACATCCAGCTCCCATGCTCGCGGCTGACCAGGTTCGTATGCTTGCCCTGCCAGCCGATCCCTGCGGCCTGCGCCAAGGGTTTTTCCATCACCGGCGCGGTGTCGACGAACACCTTCAGCTCCGAAGGAACGGCATCGACGATGAACCGCGCGAGCGCCTTGAGCGCCTTCTTGACCGTCTTGTGATAGTCGCCGCCCTGCGCATAGACGGAGATGCGCCCGAGTTCCGGGTGCTCCGCCAGCCGCATCGGGTCGCCCGCCGGCGCGTAGCTCATCCCGAGCGCGATTGCCGATTTGGCTTCGGGCCAAAGCGCCAGCGGCGACACGCGCTGGTGCCCGCGCTCCTCCATCCAGCCCATCGTCCCGTGGTGGCCGGCTTCGATCCAGCGCTTGATCTCCAGACCGGCGCCATCCGCAGCGTCGGCGCGCGTAAAGCCGCACGCCGCGAAGCCCAGCTCCGCCGCTTTCGCCCTTATTGCTTCACCAAGCCTTTGCGCTTTATCCACCCGACACGACTACACCGTTCGGCCTGAGCTTGTCGAAGGCCTGCTTTAATTTGTTTAGGAAAAACAGTGCTTCGACAGGCTCAGCACGAACGGACGGAGTTCGAGTTCGCCGTTGAAGCGCACGACCTCGTCAAGCAATTCGGCGACACCCGGGCGGTCGACGGCGTCAACCTGGCGGTCCCAACGGGCTCGATCTACGGCCTGCTCGGGCCGAACGGCGCCGGCAAGACCACCACCTTGCGCATGCTCATTGGGATCATCGATCCGTCTAGCGGCACACGGCGCCTGCTCGGTCGCGCCAAGCCGCTCGAGGCGGCATCGCAAGTCGGCTACCTTCCCGAGGAGCGCGGCCTCTACCCCGCCATGCACGCACGCGATGCCATCGCCTTCATGGGCGCGCTTCGCGGACTTCCGCTCGGCGAAGGACGCCGCCGCGCCGATGATCTTCTGGCGGAACACGGCCTCGCCGAGTGGGCAAGGAAGCCGATCCGCACCTTGTCGAAGGGCATGGCGCAGACCGTGCAGCTGCTCGGCACCATCGTTCACCGGCCGCGCCTGATCGTCCTCGACGAGCCCTTTTCGGGCCTCGACGCGATCAACCAGGGCAAGCTCGAAGCCCTGATCCGCCGCGAGGCGGAAGCCGGTGCCACCATCATCTTTTCGACCCACGTCATCGCCCATGCCGAGCGGCTGTGCGAACGCGTCGCGATCATCGCCAAGGGCAAGGTGGCCTTCGACGGCGGTGTCGACGAAGCCCGCTCGCGCCTGCGCTCGACGGTCCGGCTGCGGACCCGCGAAATGGACGGGCCGTGGCGCTCCGCCCTCCCTCAATCGGCGCGTCAGGAGGGCGGCGATTGGGTGTTCGAACTGCCGGAAAGCGGTCCCGAACCCTTGCTCAAGGCGCTGATCGACGGCGGCGCCGGGATCGAAACGCTGGCGATCGAACGCCCCGGCCTTCACGACGCCTTCGTCGCCATTGCCGGCAATGCGGCAGCCGCGGAGATGCAGGGAGCCGGCAAATGATGCGCCTGCTCCACGCGAGCTTCGTGATAGCCCGGCGCGACTTCGGTGCGACGGTGCTCTCGAAAGCCTTCATCTTCTTCCTGCTTGGCCCGCTGTTCCCGCTGCTCCTCGGCGGCGTATTCGGCGGCATCGGCGCCCGCGTCGCCAGCCAGGCTGAACGGCCCGTCGTCGCGGTGATCGCCAGCAAGACCGACTTCGACCGCCTTGCCGCCGCGCGCGACCAGTTCGCCCGCGCCCTGCCGGATCCGGCCGGGGCCGTCGCCCTCACCCACCACCAGCCCGAACCGGACCTGCTCGCGCAACAGAAGCGCCTGCTTGCAAGCCGCAGCCCGCCGGTGCGCGCCGTCTTCTTCGGCGGTCTCGACCATCCGCATGTCACCGGCGCCGTGTCCGGCGACGGCGCCATGGCTGCTCAGCTGCGCCTGATCATCGCCAATGCGCGCGCCAACCCGGAAGCATCCGCGCCCGCGGTCGCCGTCCGTCCGGTCCAGAGCACCACGGGCGCTCTCGCACAGCAGCAGGCGATTACGGCTCAAATCGGCCAGATGCTCCTCTTCTTCCTGACCCTGTTCCTCGCCGGCATGGTGATGAGCCAGCTGATCGAGGAGAAATCGAACAAGATCATCGAGATCATCGCGGCGGCGGTTCCCATCGACGCGATGTTCATCGGCAAATTGTTCGCGATGCTCGCGGCGTCGGTCATCGGCATTCTCGTGTGGGTCGCAGCCGGGGCCTTCGCCATCGAGACGATCAGCAAAGGCGGCCTTCAGACGCTGGCGCCGCCTGCGGTCGGCTGGCCCGCCTTCCTGACCTTGAGCGTCGTCTATTTCGCGATGAACTATCTGCTGATCGGCGCGGTGATGCTGACCATCGGCGCGCAGGCCTCGAGCGCCCGCGAAGTGCAGATCCTGGCCATGCCCGCGACCTTCGGCCAGTTCCTCGTCTTCGGCCTCGCCGCCGTCGCTGTCGGCAGCCCCAATTCGACCGAAGCCATCGCCGCGGCGATCTTTCCTTTGTCCTCGCCGCTGACGATGCTTGCCCGCGCCGCCGAAGATCCGGCGCTCTGGCCCCACCTCGCCGCGATCGCCTGGCAGGGCTTGTGGGTCGTCATCATCCTCAAGCTTGCGGCGCAGCTGTTCCGCAAGACGGTGCTGAAGTCGGGACCGCGCATGAAATGGTGGAAACGCGCCCAAGCCTGACACGAGGCCGTTGCCGGGAGCGATGTTGCCGATATGCTGCCCGGCAAGACAAGCGCACCGTCTGTATTGGTGCGCGGCGGAAGGTCGACTTTCAAACGTGAACCAAGCGCAACACAGCTTCCGCCCCAACTTCCGTGACGCCGCGGACGGGGAGCGCCTGCGCGAGATCGAACGGGGTTTGCGGGCGCTAAGCCCGGAAGTGCCGTGGACCCATCTCATCGACTTCGGCGGGCACTCGACGATCTCGCCGCATGAGGACGGTAAGTGGCTGAGGAAGGCACAAGGGCTGCGGCAGTTCGGAGATCGCGCTTCAGCTCGTGCGATCCGTCGTCTCCGGGCAGACGATCGACGGGAAGTCCGTTCTCGACCTCGGCTGCGGTGAAGGCGGACACGCCATCGTCGGATTGAGCTGAATGACTGCCATCGGAAACACCAGTTAACGCGCGGCGCGCCGCTGGAGAAACCGTGGCACAGCCGCTTAAGTAGACAAGCCGAATTGCGACGCCCCAGCCTCGCGCGCCTCGGAGCCCCCTACCATTTGCCTCATTCGTTAGTAGCGCCGGTAAGTGGTCGTATGGCGCTCGACGTGCATGCTGCTGACAAGTCCGGCGCGGTCGAGGTTGCAGCGAAACGCGAGATCGTTGTTGCTCGGGTTCCGGCTGGCATAGGCCTCCCCGCCGGGGCCCGGTCCTTGATAGGCGGTGCCGCGGTAACCGCCGCGATAAAGGACGCCACTGTCGATTAGACCTTTGACGCGCATCCCGTCGGATCGGCGCTGCACATCGGTGATGGCGCTTACCCGCATGGTCGCAGTGACGCCCGGAAAGCCAGCTACGCCTGCCTCGCCCGGGCGAAATGCACCGACGTAAGCGGCGTAGCCCTCCGTCCCGGCATAGCCATTCACGCCATACATGATCGCACCCTGGGCGAGCGCCGCCGTGGCGCAGCGGGCTACCGCCTCACGCACGCTGGCTGTGTATTTGTCTCCGAACTGCCGGTCGATCACGTCGCGGATTGGGGCTGGCGCAATAAACGGTGCCGCTTTTGTGCTTAGCGCCGCGGGCTTCGCAAGCGTCTGGTTCATCGCCTGAGAGGAGCCGGAAGCAGACAGGCTGATGAGCGCGGTCGCCGCCGCGACGATCGAACCTGTTCTATGAGGTGTTCGCCTCGAGCTCAGCCGAGGTTGGTTCGCGACCAATAGGTTGCTGCCCACTAGGTCCGCTGCTTGTCTGGCAACTCGCCTCTACGGATCACCAGGGAATCTTCCGCGTGATCAGCAGCGCCGGCCTTTTGATTCGCTGCGGCAACCACGAGCGAAATATTGTCTCGCACGAAGCGGCGCCTCTCATCTGCAGATAGCGCAGCGCCCTCGTTCCCGGGCAGCCCGAGATGCTCAGCGATCGCCTCAGGCGTAACTACGACGAGCCGGCTCTCGCCGCCGATCCAGGCTTCCATCTCCGTGTCCTGGCCGCGTGTCCATACACCGTCCCTCATGCAGCAGGCCGTCCCTTATCTGCCTTGCCGCTGTCCGGGTTCTCAGTCGGCGCGCTGAGCTGTTGGCGCTGCACATCCTTTGCCAAGGCAGCTTCGAGCTCGCCGGCGCGGATCTGGACCGCTCGGCTACCTGAAGCCGTTCGTACGATGAGCATACAAGATGTGCGGACAAAGGCTGAATGCCCGTTGCGCTCATGGACGTCTTCGGCGGTTTCGACCGTGTAAGTGCCGGGTGGATACAGCTCCTCTGACCCGCCGAGGGTAAACTCGTGAAGGAACACGACCTGCTGATCTGAATATCGGGTTGTATCACCGCTTCCCGCACCGGAGCCATTTCGCCGCGCTATGAGTGAAGCTGCCATCGCTGTGCGGTCGGACATTATGTTCTCCGGGCAAGCGGGAACACTCCGGTCCTCAGTTACGCACGGCTTGCTGCCAGGGTAGCGTAATGAAGGATGATATGGGGCCGCAGCTCAAATGAACAAGGCCGAACGTGCAGCGACAGCATGCTCGAGCCATGCTAGGCCTGCCGAATGACGACGGATGACAGCAAGCGTAAGTCTCGGGCCAAGGAGAGCGCGGCGAAGCGCTCGCAGCGTCTCGACAAGGCAGAGCAGGGCCGCGAGGCAGGGACTAAGGCGGACGATGCGAACGTCCAAAGAATGATCGAGCGCAGCATCAAAGATCACGGCGCCTAGTCGGCGGCTAATTAGATTTGGAGAGCTTTTGCTCAACAAGGTTGGCCAGGCGCTCGGGCGAGTAGGGTTTGGGCAGGAAAGTGCCGTCATCCGGCAGCTGCTCGTTGTCCACGTGAACTGCGCCTGAGGTCACGATCAACTCGACTTCCGGCCTGCGGACGCTCACTTCCTTTGCAAGGCCGAGGCCGTCCGGCTCACCCGGCATGTTGATGTCCGTGAAGACGACGCCGATGTCGGGATGCTTATCGAGGACGTGCAAGGCCTCGGCCGCATCTCCCGCTTCCCACGCCATGATTCCGCGGTCGACCAACGCATCCGCAGCCGCCATCCGGACGAGCGGCTCGTCCTCTACGACCAGCACTTCTTTGGGCAATGACTGCGTCATCTGTCTGAAACGGTAAGCAAGAGCCTCCGTTCCTGTCATTTCGGGGGTGAACGATCAGCTGCAATATCTCGCGTCGAGCGGACGTCCGCCGCACTGGTGTCGGCCGATGCGCGAGCAAAGTAGGTCTCCTGTACCAACCGACCGTACTTTCGACCGGCGGCAACTGCCTTTATCGATTCAGCAATGGACGACAGCGATTCCCTTTCGAGATTGACGGAGGGCGAGAAGGTCTGCCTGCGGCAATGGCTGCAGCATAAGTCTGCCAAGGAGATCGCCGCCGACCTCGGAATTTCGCATCATGCAGTCGAGAAGCGCCTTAAGATGGCGCGCACCAAGCTTCGCGCGACATCGTCCCTGGAAGCCGCTCGGATGCTTGGGGGGGCGGAAGGGTACGGTCCAACCGTAGCCCAATCGCCGGACCTAGTTCGAAATGCTGTCCCGCTGCACTCAAGCACCACTCGTCTACTACTTGTCGGAGTGGCTATTATGATCCTGACCGGAGCGATCGTCCTCGGCTTGCTGTTGCAGCCCGCTGCCTCCTCGCAAGCAGCTAATAATCAACCGGTTGAATCCTCCCGAGCACAGGGGTCCTCCCGCGGCTCTGGCCCGACGGCCGGAACGGAGGCTGCACTGCGAATGCTTGTCGCCGGACTGGCGAGCGGCTCGCCAGACTACAAGAACCTCTCGCCGGAGTTCGCCGAAGTCGTGCGCCGGGACCTGCCCACTACCCATCCGATGTTTCGCTCGATGGGCGAGCTGAAGTCGGTGACGTTCGAAGGCCGCGGAGCCATGGGCGACGACGTCTACAATCTGGCTTTCGCGAAGGGCGGGATGACAATGTCGGTCCTGCTCGACTTCCAGGGCAGGATGGCCGGCGGCGTTCTCCGACCCGCTGGAGAACGGACCTTCAGTCCAGCTTCTGAGCCGAGTGCCGGAACCGAGGCTGCCTTACGGAGGCTCGTCGCCGGGCTGGCGAGCGGCTCGCCCGAGTACGGCAAACTCTCTCCGCAGTTCGCCGAAGTCGTCCGTCGAGACCTGCCCATGACGCACCCCCTGTTCAGCTCGATGGGGCAACTGCAGTCGGTCAATTTCCGCGGACGCGGTTCGATGGGCGACGACGTTTACGACCTGGTCTTTGCTAAGGGCGGGATGACCATGTCCGTGGTGCTCGACTCCGAAGGCAGGATGGCCGGCGGCCTTCTCCGACCAGCGCGCGCGCCGGAGCGTTAACGACCCGGCCTGGAGTCTCTAGCGAGGAAGTCCGCTTCCCGCCCGAAGCGGACAGCACCAAGCGACTGCTTTAGCTAGCCGATCGCCTGGCGGGCGTTCTCTGTAAGCTGCTTCATCAGTGCCATGTGCGGGAACGGGCCGTGGCTGATCCGCGCCACACCGGCTTCCGCCCAGACCTTTTTGTCCGGCGCGCCGGGGAAGGCTATGACGTTGAGCGGCAGCGGCACTTCGGCAACGATGCGCTCGATCTGCTTCGGATCCGACAGGCGCGGGACGAAGAAGCCGCTGGCGCCCGCATCGGCAAAAGCCTTGCCGCGCTCAATCGCCTGGTCGACCAGCGCATCGTCATAGTCGCGCGTCTTCAGGAACAGGTCGGTACGCGCGTTGATGAAGAAGTCGGCGCCGACAGCGCTGCGGATGGCGCCAATGCGCCGGACCTGGAGCTCGACCGGGTGCAGCCCCTCGCCGCCAATCACCTGGTCTTCGAAATTGCAGCCGACCGCGCCCGTTTCCTTCAGCCGCGCGGCATTGGCACCGCCTTGCTCCGGCTCATCCGAATAAGCGCCTTCGAAGTCGACCGTGACCGGCACCTCGACGGCTTCGATAATCCGCCGCGCATTGGCGAGTGCGAAGTCGATCGGGACCTGCTGCCCGTCGGGCCAGCCGTGCGCATCGGCGACGGGATGGCTGCCGGTCGCCAGCGCCTTGGCGCCCGCATCGACCACGGCGCGAGCGCTACCAACGTCCCAGATGTTGTAGAGGACCACCGGGTCGCCCGGCACGTGAAGCGCAGCGAAGGTTTCGAACTTGCTTGCCATGGTCACCCCAGCAGTCGGGCCAGCGCCTCTTCGACCTGGCCCATCGTATATGGTTTCTGCAGCCGTGGGACGGCCTCCCACTTTTCCGGCAGCTGCCAGTCCGCATAACCGCTCGTGAAAACGAACGGCACGTTTTTGGCGTCGAGGATGTCGCAAATGGCATAGCTGCGGTCGCCGCGGATCCGTACGTCCATCAGCGCCGCATCGAACTCTTCGCCTTCGGCAAGCTCCCGCGCCGCGGCCATGTTCGGGGCCGGCCCGATCACTTCGCAGCCGAGCTCTTCGAGGATGTCGACCGTGAACGGCGCGACCACGGGCGAATCCTCGACCACGAGGATGCGCTTGCCCTTCAGTGATGCCCCGCCTTCGTCGTGAGCCATCCTAATGGACGAACCTCGCGACCACATCGCGATAGGAACGCGACACCTTCACCTGCGCCCCTGAATCGAGGACCAGGAAGCATTCGCCATTGGTATGCGGCTTCACTTGGCGGACCAGGTCGAGATTGACGATGGTCGAGCGATGGACGCGCTGGAAGCGGCGCGGGTCCAGCCGCTTTTCAAGGTCCTTCATTGTTTCGCGGAGGATCAAGGTATTCTCGCCCGTCTGGATGCACATGTAATCGCCGGCGGCGTCGATCCGCTCGATCGTGTCGACGTCTACGCGGAAGATCTGCCCCTGGTCCTTGATGTTGATCATCTTCTCGTAGCGGTTGGCGGCGGGGGCGTTGTCGGGCGTGGCGTCAGCCAGTTCCTCCGCGGCTTCCGGCGCATGTTCTGCCAGCGCTTCCTTCAGGCGCTCCGCTTCTTCGGCGCTGCGCTTTTCCAGAAGCCGCTGGCGCACCCGGTCCATGGTCCCGGCGAGCCGGTCCTCGTCGACCGGCTTCATCAGATAATCGACTGCCTGCGCGTCGAAGGCGCGGAGCGCATGGTCGCCGTACGCGGTGACGAAGACGAACAAGGGCAGCTCGACGTCCATCAGCCCCTGGATGACCGAAAAGCCGTCGAAGCCCGGCATCTGGATGTCGAGGAATACCAGGTCGGGCTTGTGGGTCTTGATCTGGCGGATCGCCTCGCGCCCGTTCGCCGCGGTCGCAACGACTTCGATGTCGTCAAAGGCCTGCAGCCGCAGCTGCAAACCCTGGGTCGCCAGGGGCTCGTCATCGACCAGAATGGTCCGGATTGTCATTGAACATTGTCTCCGGTGTCGAAGGGAATCTCCAGCACAACGCTGAAACCCCCTCGGTCGTTCTTTTTCGTCTCGAAACGATGCGCGGGGCCATAGGCTTGCGCCAGCCGGTCGCGGATATTCGCCAGGCCGACGCCCGTCGAAGGACTCGCGGCGATCTCGGTCGCGCTGCCGTCGCCATTGTCGGCAACCTCGATCCTGACCGCCTGCCCTTCCCGCTTGGCGGTTAGCCAGATGTCGGCGCCGTTCTCGGCCGGCGTCACCGCATATTTGATCGCATTTTCGATCAGCGGCTGGAGCAGCAGCGACGGCAGCCGAGCGCCGATCGTCTCCGATTCGATCTTGAAATGCGGCCGCAGGCGGTCCTCGAAGCGCATCTTCTCGATCTCGAGATACAGCTTCAGCGTCTCCACCTCCTGCGCGAGGGTCACCTGCGCCGTCGGCTCGTTCGCCAGCGTGTAGCGGAGAAAGGACGACAGCCGCGCCAGCATCGCGTTCGCCCGCTCGGTCTGCTTGAGCAGCACCAAGGTCGAGATCGAATTGAGCGTGTTGAACAGGAAATGCGGGTTCAGCTGGTAGCGGAGCATCGCCAGCTGTGCGCTCGACGCCTGGCTCTCCAGCCGCTCGCGCTGGTCGATCTGCTCTTCCAGCAGAAGGAAGTAGTTGATGCCGTAGTAAAGCGCCGACCAGGCCGCGAGCAGCGCGAAGTCGAGCAGGATCGCGCCCAGATATTGAGCGCCTTCCGGCTTCACGTCGGGCTTCAGGAAGGTCGCATAGCTCCACGTCTCGATCACCGAAAAGGCGCTCGCCGCGAGCGCGACGGCGGCCAGCGACACCACAAGCGTCCACACCGGCCGCATCTTGATCAGCCGCCGGAACAGCGACGCCATCAGCAGCGTCAGGGAATAGCCGGTCATCGTCAGCAGCAAGGTGTGGACCAGCCACATCCAGCCCATGCTGTTGGCGAAGCCGTTGAGGATACGCAGCGAGAAATATCCGCTCCAGCCGATCGACTGGAGCACCCAGAAGGCGCGGTTCTTGTCGTCGAAGAAGGGCCGGTCGAGACCCATGCCGCGCGCGATCGGGTCGGCCGGCGACTGGATCTTGGGTGCCGGGGCCGTCCGCCGCGGCGCATTCACACGGTCGATCGTCGCGCTGTCGGTCGCCATCAGCGCTAGCCTATAGAGCCGCTTTCGCGCCTTTGCGAGGCGCCCCGGCGCGCCAGCAATGCGAAACGGCCTTAACTCCGCTTCAACTCTCTTTGGCTAAGCCGATCCCGCAAGTTGAACGGCGGGCGGATGTACGAAGCTCCTGACAGGTATAAGCGCTTGGTTTCGGCCCGCCTTCCCGGCGGCGAATCGGCTGGGCTGACCGCCGCCGCGGAGGGCGAAAGCTCGCCGCTCCGCGACGTGCAGCTGATTTCCCGGGCCCATCTTGCGACCTTCTTCGCCGCGGCCAACATCGTCGCCGCCCTGATCATGACCGGCAGCCTGTGGGGCTCCGTGCCGACGCCTTGGCTGATGGGCTGGGCCGGCGCGGTCGCGATCGTCAACATCGGCGCCATGCAGCTGGCTCGAACCCAGGCCATCACCTGCGTCGGCCGCTCGGGCAAGAGGGTGCCGCTGTGGACGATGGTCGGCGACGTCGCCGCCCGCGCCGCCGTCTGGCTGAGCCTGCCGCTCTACGTCTTCGCGACCCTCCAGCCTGAAACGCAGATCATCGCCGCGTCGGTGATGGCCGGTCTCGGCGTCGGCGCTTTGGGCCTGGTCGTCATCCCCGCCTGCGCCACTGCCTGGATGACCGCCTTTACCGCGGGCGTTGCCGGAGCGCTGTTGCTCGGCCGCCACTCGCTTCCCTTCCCGCACATGGTCTCAATCGTCTTCACGCTCGGCGTGTCGATCTTCGGCGTCCTCACCGTCGCTCGCTGGGCCTTCCACCAGCTCAAGACCAATGCCGACGTCGGCAGCCAGAGCGAGAGCGCCAGCCTCCTCCTCCAGGAATATGAGCAGCGCGGCGTCGGCTGGCTGTGGCAGGTCGATGGCGAGAACCGCGTCACCTACATCAGCTCGCGGATGAGCGCGGTGCTTGGCCGCCCCGCCAACCAGCTCCTCGGCCATTCGCTTCCGGCCCTGCTCGGCGGCAATGCCGAGCTTGGGCGCGTTCTTCTCGCCAAGCAGCCGTTCAACGCGCTCGAAATGGAGCTCAGCACGCCGCGAGGACCGCGCTGGATTTCGATGGCGGGCGACCCGATCGTCGATACTGCAGGCCGCTTCGAAGGCTTCCGCGGCGTCGGCTCCGACATCACCGACATCCGGCAAACGCAGGAGCGCCTCACTCACCTCGCCAATGTCGACGTGCTGTCCGGCCTGCCTAACCGCGGCCGCGTCCGCCAGCTGCTCGGCGAAGCGCTGCGCTCGGCGACCACCGGCAATGTCCCCTGCGCGATCATGTTCCTCGACCTCGACGGCTTCAAGCCGGTCAACGACACCTTCGGCCACCCGAAGGGCGATGCCGTGCTTCGCGCCGTGGCCAAGCGCCTGGTCGACGAAGTCGGCGCCGACGGCACCGTCGGCCGCATGGGCGGCGACGAATTCGCGATCGTCATCGCCGACGCCCAGAGCCGCCGCAAGGTCGAGAAGCTCGCCGACCGCATCATCGCGGCGATCAAGGAACCCTATCTCATCGACCAGACCGAGATCCGGATCGGCGTGTCGGTCGGCTGCGCCTTCGGCCCGATCGACGGCGCCACCGTCGACGACCTCATCCTCAAGGCCGACCTTGCGCTCTACCAAGCCAAGGACGCCGGCCGCGGCTGCGCGCGCTATTTCTCGTCGGAGCTGCAGTCGGAACAGGAGGACCGCGTCCGCCTGGAATCCGACCTGCGCAGCGCCATCGCGTCGAAGCAGTTCCACCTCGTGTTCCAGCCGCTGATCAACGCCAAGTCGCAGCGGCTGATCGGCTTCGAAGCGTTGATCCGCTGGAACCACCCGAAGCGCGGGCTGGTGCCGCCGAACGTCTTCATCCCCGTCGCCGAGGAAACCGGCCTGATGCCGGCAATCGGCGAATGGGTGATCGAGGAAGCGTGCCGCGCCGCTGCAAGCTGGCCGGAGCCGATCACCGTCGCGCTGAACATCAGCCCGAAACAGATCATCATGCCGGCGCTGCCGAACATCGTCAGCTCTGCGCTCAGCCGTTACAAGCTGGCCGGCAACCGCATCGAACTGGAAGTCACCGAAGGCGTGTTCCTGGGCGACAATGGTTCGACCCTCGACGTCCTGAAGCGCCTGCGCCAGCTCGGCGTCGGCATCGCGCTCGACGATTTCGGCACCGGCTATTCGTCGATCGGCTATTTGAACAAGGCCGTCTTCCACAAGCTGAAGATCGACGGCAGCTTCGTCCGCGAAGCCGGCACCCGGCCGGAAAACGTCGCGATCATCCAGTCGATCGTCCAGCTGGCGAAGAGCTTCCGGATGTCGGTGACCGCCGAAGGCGTCGAGACCGCCGAGGATTTCGAGCGGATGCGCGATCTCGGCTGCGACATCATCCAGGGCTATCTGTTCGGCAAGCCGCTTGCCTACGACCGCGCCAACCAGATGGTCCTGGGCCTGGGCGCCCGGAAGATGGCCAGCTAGCCCAGCCTCAAGGGCAGCTTTGACTGCCACCCGCACCTGTCTAAGCTCGTTCCAACTTGCGGCAGGATGCGCATTTGAACTTCTCGGGTCCTCAAAGCCTTTTCCAGCACCAGAGCGGCCGAGTCATTGCGCTCGGCCGGA
Source organism: Sphingomicrobium sp. (assembly GCA_036563485.1). Lineage (NCBI taxonomy): Bacteria > Pseudomonadati > Pseudomonadota > Alphaproteobacteria > Sphingomonadales > Sphingomicrobiaceae > Sphingomicrobium > Sphingomicrobium sp. The sequence continues at coordinate 582,796 of DATCMI010000001.1, forward strand.
CGATGCTCGCGGCCCTGTTCCTCGTTTCGATCTGGCTGGACCACAGCCAGCCGGCGGTGGCGCCGGAGCAGAGCTATCTCTTGCTCCTCTTCTATGTCCTGTTCGCGGTCGGCATCGCCGTCCTCACCTGGCGCAACTGGTGGCTCGACGCCCGGCTCGCCGCCCCCGCGCACCTTCTCGACATGGCGGTGTTCACCACCATCGTCTTTTCGACCAACGGCTACACCAGTCCCTTCTTCCTGTTCTTCATCCTGCCGCTCCTGTCGGCGGCGATCCGCTGGGGCTGGCGTGAAACCGCGCTGACCGCCGCCGCGCTCGTCATCCTTTACCTGACGGCAGGCCTGCTGGTGGCCGGAAGCGAGCGTTTCGAGGTGCAGCGGTTCATCGTCCGCAGCGGACATTTGCTGATCCTGTCGCTGCTGTTGATCTGGTTCGGCATCCATCAGCGCCGGCCGGAGCTCTTCTCGGCAGTCGACGGGCTGGGCCCTTCGCCCGATCGCACCGACGATCCGCTCATGCAGGCTTTGCGCCTGGCGATGACGGCAACGGGCGCACGATCGGGAGCGCTGCTCCTCGATCGGGAGGGCGGCGACCAGTTCAACGGCACGATGGTGTCTGGCGGCGTGCCCGCGCCGGTGACGGCCGATCGGCCGCTCATTCGCCACGAGCAGACGAATGTCGCACTGTTCGCATTGCCGCGGCTGCGGACCTTAAGCAGGCGCGCCGAGGGCTGGTACCGGTTTCGAAACGCCGCTCGCCTCCTCGAAACCGGCTTCTTCGAAGCGCACGGGATCGACGAGGGACTTGTCGCCAGGGTGAACACCGGCACCCAGGCCGGGTGGCTCGTCCTTTGGGACCTCACCGATTCCTCGGTCGATTATCTTGAGCTTGGCCAGGAAGCAGGGCGCGCCGTCGGCGCCTTGCTTGACCGGGAGGCGCTGCTTTCCGCCATCGAGCAGGGCGCGGCGGCGCGCACCCGCCTGTCGCTCGCTCGCGATGTCCACGACAGCGTCGTCCAGTTCCTCGCAGGCGCCGCCTTTCGCGTCGAGGCCATGATGCGGGGATCCCGCTCCGGCCAACAGGTGGAAGCCCAGCTCGGCGAACTGAAACGCCTGCTGATCGAGGAGCAGGGGGAAATCCGCGCCTTCATCTCCGCGCTTCGCCGCGACCGCGAACTGGAGCTCGAGGAAGCGGTCGACGAGTTGCGTGCTCTCGCTGCCCGGCTTGCCCGGCAATGGAACATCGAATGCCGCGTGCAGGCGGCGCATGACCATGCTTCCGTCCCGATCCGCCTCGCCTTCGACCTCCAGCAGCTGCTCCGCGAGGCCGTCGCCAATGCCGTCCGCCATGGCGGGGCGAAGCGTGTCGATGTCGCCATTCGTGCAGCCCAGGATCAGCTGGCGCTCGAAGTGAAAGACGACGGATCCGGCTTCGGCCCGGCAACGGGCGGCAAGCTGATCGAACCATGGTCGCTGAAGGAGCGTGTCGACCGTGCGCGCGGTTCGCTATCACTCGTGTCCGAACCCGGCTGTACGAACCTCCTGATCACCTTGCCACTCGACGGAGCCCCTGCATGACCCGCGTCCTGATTGCCGACGACCACCCGATGATCGCCGCGGCGATGGACGTGCTGCTGCGCGGGACGAAGTACGACCTCGTCGGCCGCGCCCGGACCGGCGCCGAAGCGCTCGCCCAGGTCCGGCAGCACCGTCCCGACATCCTGCTGCTGGACGTCAACATGCCAGACGGCAACGGCATCGACGTGCTTCGCCAGCTTCGGGAAGGCGGGGAAAAGGCGCGGGTCATTCTCCTGACCGCGGGCATGACCGACGCGGAACTGCTCAAGGCCGACAAGCTCACACCCGAGGGCATGATCCTAAAAACGTCCGACCCTGCATTGCTTCTCGACTGCATGGAGAAGGTCTCCGGCGGCGACAATTTCATCGATCCCGAGATCGCCGAGCAGCTGCGCCAGGCGAAGGAGCGAGCGGCGCGGACGCCATCGCTGACGCCGCGCGAGCGGGAACTGGTCGACCTTGTCCGGCAGGGGCTTCGCAACCGCGACATCGCCGCGCAGCTCGGTGTCACCGAAGGTACGGTGAAGGTCTATCTCCACGCCATCTTCGACAAGCTGGGCGTCGACAATCGCACGGAGCTGGCGATGCGCGCAGCGGACCTGCTGGGGGACTGAGCTTCAGTAGCGCGCTTTGATGAAGTCGCGCGCCTGGCGAAACTCGACGGGCGTGACCCGGCCGTCACTGTCGCCGTCGGCGATCCTTCGGAACTCCGCAGCGGCCTTTTCGGCCTCCGAGGGGTTCAGCAAAATGTCGTCGTCCGCGTCGTAGAACTTCAGCGCCCAGTTCATCAGCACCCAGTCGCGCTCGAACAATTGCACCGCCGCGGGAGTCGCTCCGACCGTCGGGTTGCCGGGCGCATCAGCAGTTCCGGGTGCGGCGGCGGCGAGTGCAAGGGCGAGGACTGGGCCGATCATGCGCTTCTAAACGCACGAACGGCGATGGCGTTCAGCCGTGGGGGGCCATTGCCGCGCGCACCGCCTTGTGGAGCGCGTCGGACCGAAACGGTTTGGCGAGGAGCGGCGCGTCGGGCGCGGTCCGCTTGACCGCTTCGGTCTCGCTATAGCCGGACACGAACAGGATCGGCTGCTCGGGCAACTTCTCGCGGATGCGGCTCGCGACCTCCGCGCCGGACATGCCGGGCATGATGAAGTCGACGATGACCAAGTCGGGCCTTTCGCGATCCAGGAGCTGGAGGCCCTCGGCGCCGTCGCCCGCCTCACGCACGCGATAGCCCTGTTCCTCGAGCGCATGGACGACGAAGCCGCGGACATCGGGATCGTCGTCGATCACCAGCACGGACGCCGCCGGCCGAACCGCTTCGTCGGCGTCGCTCTCGGTGACGTCCGCGGCCGCATCCCGAACCACTGCGCCATCCGCCTTGCGGAACAGCAATTTGACGGTCGTGCCGTCGCCTGGACGGCTTTCGATCCGTGCGGTGCCGCCCGATTGCCGCGCCATTCCATAGACCATCGACAGGCCGAGCCCGGTGCCCTTGCCGACCTCCTTGGTCGTGAAGAAAGGTTCGAAGGCGCGTTCGACCACCTCCGGCGGCATGCCGAGGCCGGTGTCGCCGATGCATAATTCGAGATAGTCGCCGTCCTCCAGTTCGGGATCGCCCGATATGGCCACGGGCTTGGTCGCGAAGGTCAGGACGCCGCCTTCGGGCATCGCGTCGCGCGCATTGATCGCCAGGTTGAGGATCGCGACTTCCAGCTGCGTGGGGTCGGCCATCACCGGCAGTCCGCCGTCGTCGAGCTTGAATTCCTTGCTGACGCCCGGGCCCAGCACGTTGCGCAGCAGCGGGCGCATGTTGGTGATCAGCGGGGCCACCTGGGTCGGCCGCACCTCGAGCCGCTGGACGCGGCTGAAGGCCAGCAGCTGCGCGGTCAGCCGGGCGCCCCTGTCGGCGGCGGCGAGCGCATTTTCGGCATAGCGCTTGAGCTTGGCATCCTCGGTGCGCTTGGCGACCAGGTCGAGGCCGCCGACGACGACGGTCAGCAGATTGTTGAAGTCGTGGGCGATGCCGCCGGTGAGCTGGCCGAGCGCCTCCATCTTCTGGCTCTGGCGGAGCTGCTCCTGCGCCGCCTTCAGCTCGGTGATGTCGCGGGCTTCGAACAGCAGGTACATGACCGCGCCGTCGCGGCCGCGCACCGGCTGCACCGAAACGTCGAGATGGGCGGTCGCGGCGCCTTCCCGCTCGAGCGCGAGTTCCTGGTTGAACAGCTTGCCCGACGCCGCGGTCCGCACCGCCTTCTTCATCATCGGCACGAGCTGTGGATAGGGCTTCAGCGTCGGCGAATCCCAGATCTTCACGCCCAGCTTCTCGCTATGGTTCGGCGCCCGCCACGCCGCTTCCTTGCGGTTTAGCTCGACGATCGTACCGTCCGGCTCCATCAGGACGAGCACTTCGAGGACGGTGTCGAAGACGGCGCGGAATCGGGCTTCGGAAACCGCCAGCTCGCGCGTCTGCCGCTCCACCTCGGCCTTGAGCTCGAGCTCCGCTTCCTTGGTCAAGGTGATGTCGGTCGCGGCGCCGATGAAGCCGACATGTTCGCCGTCCGGGCCGAAGCGCGGGCTGCTGGTGCTGCGCAGCCAGACGTAGCGGCCGTCGCCGCGGCGGAACCGCCCCTCGAGCGTGAAGGGCTTGAGGCTCGCTTCGCCGGCGATGCTTTCCGCCGTGACCCGCTCGATGTCGTCGGGGTGGATCCCCGAGCGCCAGTCGTACAGCCGCGCGACCTCGCGATCATCGGTGCCGAGGAATTCCATGTAGGCGTCGTTGACGAAGTCGCGGGTGCGGTCGAGCCGGGTCACCCACATGATCACCGGCGCCTGGTTGGCGATCCGCCGGAACCGCGCCTCGCTTTCGCGGAGCGCGCGCTCCGCGGTCCGCTGCTCGGTCACGTCCTGGATGATGAAGACGACGCCTTCAACTTCGCCCGACGGCGCCACCCACGGCCGATATTCGGTCTGGATCGCCAGCAGGCCGCGCAGCGGATGGTCGAAGTCGGCGATGAAGAACTGCTGCTCGCCGGCAAGCGCAGCCTCCAGCATCGGCCGCCGCCGCTCGAAGCCCTTCTCGCCCATGATCGCGCGCGCATGCTGCCCCAGCATGTCCTTGCGCGGCCGCTCCATGAATTCGGACAAAGCCTTGTTGCAGAATTGCATGACGAGGTTGGAGTCGAAGAAGCCGGTCATGATCGGCAGCAGGTCGGCAAGCGCGAACAGCCCCGGCCCGCTGAACATCTCGCTCGGAAGGCCCGGCACCACGCGGTTGGGGTCGACGGTCGGCGCCGCCGCCTCGCTCCGCTGTTTCTCGCCCCCGTCCGCCATGATGCGTCAGATAAGCGCGTTCCGCCGCACAAGTCGATGCACCTTTGCTGCTGCTGCCTTAACCTTTCGCTGCACAGTCCTTCGTCCAGCTTCCGGCAAAGGCGCGCGAGGCCGATAGCCGCGGCCATGATCCAGCAGCTGGTCTACATCTCCACCATGCGCTCGCCGATGATCGACGCGCAGTGCGACGAGATCCTGCGCGTCTCGCGGCGCAACAATGCGCGCGACGGAATCACCGGCCTGCTGGTCGTCGGCCGCACCCGCTTCCTGCAATTGCTCGAAGGGCCGCCGGTGCTGGTCACCGCCGCTTATTCGCGCATCCGCAGGGACCCGCGCCATTTCGCCGCGGTGGTCATCGACGGCCGCGAGGCCGAGCAGCGCGCCTGCGCCGACTGGACCATGGGCTGCCTGCGCGGCGGTGACGCGCCCGAGCACGGCAGCCTCGCCGACATCGTCGCCAAGCTCGCCGCGCCGATCGAAGACGCCAACCTGCGCGCGCAGTTCGTCGGCTTCGCAGACATCCAAAGCGGAGCGCGGGCGGCTTAGGCCGCGAGTCCACGCGTCCGCTCCTCCCGGTGGTTCGAAAACACTTTCCTATTGCGAACCGATTTGGTTCATCATCGCGGATGAGCGACTCCAAGGGGCATGCCGCGCCCGACAGCGGCGACGAGGATCCCGGCATCGACGAGCTGATGGCCGATCCGGACATTGCCGCCTTGCTCGACTTCGATCCCGTGCCCATGCGCAAGCGCGTCAACGGCTGGAGCGCGGATGCCCAGCGCGCCTTCGTCGCCGCCGTCGCCGCCACCGGCTCGAAGGACCATGCCGTCAATATTCTCGGCCGCAGCCGCGCCGGCATGGACCGCATCCTCGACCGCGACGACGCGGATTCCTTGCGCGCCGCCGTCGACGCCGCCTTCGCCCACTATGAAGCGAAGCACGGCGCCGCCCTCGCCCGCAACGTCGCCCACGCCGCACAGGCGGCCGCCGCCGCCCCGCGCCCTCGCCGCGGCGTCAAGGAACAGGTCCAGCTGCTTCCCGAGCCCGGCCAGGTGATGAACGAGCAAGGCGAATGGGAGGACGAGGAGAGCTTCCAGCGCCGCGGCGCCGACGCGGCGACCAGCATCGCCCGCAAGCTCCTGCTCTGCCGCCGCGCCTTCCTCGCCGAGATCAGCACCAGCCCCGGCAAGCGCGCCGCGTTCGAGATCCTGACCGAGCTGCCCGTCGACTGGGAAAAGGCCGACCGGATGGAGGCCCAGGACGACGAGCCCGCGAACATCGCCAACCAGCGCCAGCCGGACATGGTTCTGACCGCGGAAAGCGGCTGGAGCTTCGGCGAGATCGGCTACGGCGAGGACAAGAAAGCCGAGCTGCGCAAGCAGATCGACGAGCACCGCGCTGAGGAGGGGCTTGAGCCGGTGGATTGGAGCGAGAGCGCCGAGGATAGCGAACAGGCGCGCAGCGCCAAGTGAGCTATCCGAGAGCAGCCGCGTGGCCGCCATGCCGGGGGCACGGTGGAACGGCTGCTCAAAGCCAGCACGGGCCGCGGGGCGGCGAGCCTCAAGCGAGCCCGATCGAAGAGAACGAACGCAGTGAGGACAACCCGTCCGACGGCGCGGCGACTTGGCGCCTCAGCCTAAGATCCTGACCCAGTTAAGTCCGCGTCACCGATCCGCTTCAAGTTGGTTGCTGTCCGAATGTTTTCGAGAAAAGCGCTTTTGCTCGCGCTTCCAAGCTCCAAACGCTCCTCGATCGCATCTGCGATCGAATTGACCCTTTTGCTCTGATCTTGATCAAGAGCGCGGCGAGAAACAATTGCCCAAAGTCGATCCATGAATGCTTCGACGACGAACCCAGATGATGTTCGATCGACTATCATGTCTCGCCAGCGGGTCTGCCAGCCTTTATACCGCGCATCTTCTAGGATGAATGAGCCTAAGATTTTTTCTCCGGTGCATGGATCACATTCGTCTATAATCCCCGCAATAGTGTCGGCGATAGTCGGAGAAGAAAGCTGGTCGACTACCGTCTGTCCAGCCATTGCCATCAAAACCCTGGCAAGCAAGTAGTTCATTATTTCGAGGTCTTTTTCTTCGACGCAAGAACCATCTGGCCACTTGATCTTGCTGACGATCTCCCGGATCTCTTCGAGCATCAAAATGATTATCTTGACCCAGCTCTTGAGCACTAAAGCAGCAGCGGGTCCTTTCACATCGAAGTCGGTGAAATCAGAGTTTCGAACAATTTTGGCGAGAAGATCGATACTGGCCATGTGAGTGCTTGGACGAAGTGGTTCACCCACACTAGCGCTGTCTGCGTCAATTGCCTCGGCCTCTCTCGCCAAAGCAGCCTTGTAGATATCGCCCTCTGCCTCTTCTAGGCTAGCTGAAACCGGCCGCTCACCTCGCGCAACCGCGCGGCGGTCAGCCTCGTCCATTATCTGATCGACTTGATCGTCCGTCAGTCGAGTACGCCTAATCTCATTCAGCTTGGCCTTTGTTGTGCCGGCACCGACGCCCTTGCTGGTTAATCGATCGATTTCCTCCGCCTCGCATTTAACAAAACGATCAGGCACACGCGATGTGAGCACCTTCGTGATAACATGTATGAGATCGTCGTTTTTCTGTCGGAGACCGGACAAGAGCTCCAGTTCTCGGCGGAACTTCAAGAATTCTAAGTCTGACAAGGCATCATTGAGGCTTGTGCGTTCACCCTGAAGGCGGAGTGCAACGAAGTATTCCTGAAAGGCCTTATATTTGAATGCTACCAACCCCTCGGAGCGGCTAAGGATTCCGCAATCTAGCAACTTGGTCAGCACATCGGCAGCGGAGAATGGCAGTCTCTTGCGACCGAAATATGCCGCTAAGTGAGCGACAAGCTCATTTTCGTCGACAAATCCGGCCTTTTCACGCAGCAACCAAGCAATTTCTTGCAGGGTCAGCTCTTTAGAGGTTGGATTGAATGATGCACGCGTTGACAGAGTGAAGTCTGCTCGACCGAGCAAGTGCTCAATCACGTTCCGCAGAAGAAGAGCCTCGTTTAAGCGCTCCCCGGCCTTCCTTTGCTCGAGAGCCCACAGTACTAGCGCCACCATGTATGGCGTTTTGGGTAGCCCATCTCGGTTCAGCTGATTGATGACGGCTTCGAAAGCGTCTTTGTCGTCGGACGAGCGGTCTTCAGCCCAGTAACGCGCCATCCGACGAATGAGCTTCCGGGGAAGGCTCCCGACATGGACGCGTCGGAAAGAAGGCAAGGCCTCAGATAACAGGCGATCACGAACCACCCCTTCAGCCGAGGGGCTCGCTATAACAATCCAACGGCAGTTCTCAAAGACTTCAACGTGTTCTGCAAACTTCTTCAACAAAGCTTCGTCATAAACATCAAGATTATCAACAATAAAGGTGTATAGTCCTTTTTCAAAGGACTTTTCCAACGCAAATCCTTTCGGCGCTGGCCCATAAAAAGAAAGGACCGCCCTTCTAAGATCGTAAAAGTTAAATTTATAAGTTCTTATATCCACGAAAACGGGAATTGACGTCGTGTTTGTTCTCCCACTAGCCAGCTCTAGTGCAAGATGAAAGGCGAGGCTTGTTCGACCGCTCTTTCTGTCTCCAATTATTACAAAGTTGTCGCCGCTGTTGAGCAGATCGCCTACGCTGACTTCTTCGCGTTCTGCTGGAGCATCTTCCGTAGCACTTGGGTCAGGGACCAGCCGTTCGTATAACGGAGGCGCAACAAATTCGTCGAGAAGGCGCTCGGTGTATGTGTCTGAAAAGTTAACTAAGTCAATGTGTTCCTTCGCTCGTTCACGAAGGATCTGGCGATACTGGCGAAGAAAAAGCTCGATTTGCCCCCGGTCATCTTGACTGATCGATCGAGGGTTATCGAAACTAATAACGCCTCCCGAAATCAAAGCTTCAGCAGGTCCGAACCGACGAGACCGATCATTGTATTCTCTAAGGTTGAATGAAAACTCTCCAGAGAGAAGGTCTACATCAATTATTTGATATCCGTTGTGCCAAGACCGGCTTGCGTACATGGAACCAGATTGGCTGATCACACACGTTCCGCTTGTTGAAGCTACCGATTTAGGTGAGATTTCATGAAGATGCCCAAAGCAAAATAAGTGGAATCCCCCCAAGATTAATGGTTCGACCGATGCACGATCAAACGGTGCGAGCCAGTCCAGGGGGTGATGCGCGACTGCAATGGCTAGATCGCAACCATCAAGCGCCTTGAGTGCATAATCTACTTGCCGCTCACCTATAAGTAGACGACCTTGATCAACGTCGTCGCTCTCGCCGGTTGCTCTCCAGGCTGAGTTGAGTAGGGAAATTCCGACTTTTCGGTCCTCGGCCACAAATGTTCCAATAGAACATAATGGATGACTAACATCATGGTGCGGCAGCCGAGCCGACACGAACCCTTGGAAGTTTTCGACACGCTTGATACCGAGCAGCTCTTCTGCACCTCCGCCTACCAAGTGGTCTTGGAACTGGTTCACAGCTTCTGTTGAGTTCAGCCGATCAGCAAGCCCCTCTTGCAGTGCAGGAAACGCGCGAACCGTTTCGCGGCAGATATCATGATTGCCCGGCGCCAGAAATATGCGATCGAGCGGGACACCGATTTCGCGCGCAACCTTCTCAACCGTGTTTGTGAAGGCACTCTCGAAATCTTCTAACGAACATCCGGAAAATGCGAGGTCGCCGCTGAAGATGATCGCGTCAATCGCCTTTCCCGTTTCCTCCGACACTTGCCGCAAATCATCTACAAGCGCGTTAACGACAACCGCTGTATCAGTTGCCTTGTCGACCCGAAAATGGACGTCCGACAAATGTAACAGACGAATACAGGACACAATTCCCCCAAGTCACCGCAGAACACGGCCCAATGTATGCCCGAGCAGGGGCAGCATACCTATTGCGCTAGAAAGGGGAACGCTTCGCGTGGGAAAAAGCACGGCGGTTCGCTCGTCGTAGACTGGTTCGGGTCGAGCTCGTACCCGGGTCTCCAGCCGTGCTTCCAGCGCCCTATGGCCAGCGCGCATCGGCCGCGCCGCACTGAAGGTCTCCTAAGGGATGCTCAAACTTCCAATGCTGCGCTAGATCAGTCCCCACGCTTACGCGTGCTCCTGCTTTGCGCCTCAACAGCGCCTCACGCTGTTGCTGCTCAAACATCCCGCATCCGCTGACGACGACGTTAGGCGTCGTCGCCCATCCGCAATGCGGCGATGAACGCCTCCTGGGGGATTGAGACGTTCCCATATTCCCGCATCCGCGCCTTGCCCTTCTTCTGCTTCTCCAGAAGCTTCCGCTTGCGCGTCGCATCGCCGCCGTAGCATTTCGCCGTCACGTCCTTGCGCATGGCGCTGATCGTTTCCCGGGCGATGACCTTGCCGCCGATCGCGGCCTGGATCGGGATCTTGAACAGGTGGCGGGGGATGAGTTCCTTCAGGCGCTCGCACATGCCGCGGCCGCGGGCCTCGGCGGTGCCGCGGTGGGTGATCATGGAGAGGGCGTCGACCGGCTCTTCGTTGACCAGGATGCTCATCTTCACGAGGTCGCCTTCGCGGTGGCCGATCTGCTCATAATCGAATGAGGCATAGCCGCGGCTGATCGATTTCAGGCGATCGTAGAAGTCGAACACGACCTCGTTGAGCGGCAGCTCATAGGTGAGCTGGGCGCGCTGGTGGGCGCCGCTGCCGACATAGGTCAGCCCTTTCTGGATGCCGCGGCGGTCCTGGCAGAGCTTCAGGATCGCGCCGACATATTCGTCGGGCGTGTAGATGGTGGCGAGGATCCACGGCTCCTCGATGCTCTCGATCCGATTGGGGTCGGGCATGTCGGCCGGGTTGTGGAGCTCGATCGTCTTCGCATCCTCATTCTTCGAATGGGTGAGGTGCATCTTGTAGACCACCGAGGGCGCGGTGGTGATGAGGTCGAGATCGTATTCGCGGGTCAGCCGTTCCTGGATGATCTCGAGGTGGAGGAGGCCGAGGAAGCCGCAGCGGAAGCCGAAGCCCAATGCGGCGCTGCTTTCGGTTTCGAAGCTGAACGAGGCGTCGTTGAGGCGCAGCTTGTAGAGGCTTTCGCGCAACTTCTCGAAGTCGGCGGCGTCGACCGGAAACAGGCCGCAGAAGACGACGGGCTGGACTTCCTTGAAGCCGGCGAGCGCCTGGGCCGCCGGCCGCTTGGCATCGGTGATGGTGTCGCCGACGCGGGTTTCGGCGACTTCCTTGATCTGCGCGGTGATGAAACCGATCTCGCCGACGCCCAGCTCCTGCAGCTGCTCGATCTTGGGGCGGAAGCAGCCGACGCGGTCGACCAAATGGGTGGTGCCGGCCTGCATGAACTTGATCTGCTGGCCCTTCTTCAGGCAGCCGTCGATCACGCGGACGAGGATTACGACGCCGAGATAGGGGTCGTACCAGCTGTCGACGAGCATGGCCTTCAAGGGTGCGTCGCGGTCGCCCTTGGGCGGCGGGATCTTCTCGACTATGGCGTCGAGAACTTCGCGGATGCCGATGCCGGTCTTGGCGCTGGCCAGCACCGCGCCGGACGCGTCGAGGCCGATGATCTCCTCGATCTCCTGCTTCACGCCCTCGGGGTCGGCGGCGGGGAGGTCGATCTTGTTGATGACGGGGACGATTTCGTGGTCGTGCTCGATCGACTGGTAGACGTTGGCCAGCGTCTGCGCCTCGACGCCTTGCGCAGCGTCGACGACCAGCAAAGCGCCTTCGCAGGCGGCGAGGCTGCGGCTGACTTCATAGGCGAAGTCGACGTGGCCGGGCGTGTCCATCAGGTTCAGCTCATAGCCCTGCCATTCGAGGCGGACGGTCTGCGCCTTGATGGTGATTCCGCGCTCGCGCTCGATGTCCATATTGTCGAGCACCTGCTGGTTGCCCGTCATTTCGCGCTCGGACAGGCCGCCCGTCGCCTGGATCAGCCGGTCGGCAAGCGTCGACTTGCCGTGGTCGATGTGGGCGATGATCGAGAAGTTACGGATGCGGCTAAGGTCAGTCATCGCGCGCGCTATACCGGCTGCGGATGCAGGGGCAATCGCGGCGCGGATTGAACCGGCGGCGGTTGGCGCGTAATCCTGAGATATCCGGCGGCGCGGGGGCGCGGCCTTGATGGGGTGGATAAAGACATGAACAAGCTTGGCGTATTGGCCGCGGGCGTGAGCGCGGCTGTCCTGGTTGGCGCGGCTCCGGCCGGGAAGCCCGCGGCACCGACCGCGACCTACTGGATGGACGTGACGACCCAGAGCGGCATGGGCGCAGGCATGGGCCAGCACATGAACGCTGCGCAGATGATGCGGATGATGAACGGCGGCGGCGGCGCGATCCGCAGCCTCGACCTGCGGCTGGCGTCGAAGACCAAACCAGCCGCAGCGCCCCAGGCCGACCACCTGATCCCGCAGGCGCTGATGATGGGGGCGAGCCTGCCTTTGCTGACGCCGGTGCGCACGGCGCCCGAGCCGGCGCCGACCAGCATGCCGACCGGATGGACCCAGCCCAAGGGCCGGATGCTGATCTATTGGGGCTGCGGCGAGCATGCCGGAGCCAACCAGCCGACGATCATCGACTTCGCAAAGATGCAGCCGGGCAAGATGCCGCCGGGCATGGCGGCGATGGCGAGCATGGCCAAGACCGTCAGCGCGCCGACCAGCGCCGCCGGCTTCGGACAATGGCCGAACGAGCGCGACAGCCGCCAGGTGCCGGTCCAGGGGTCGCTGATCGGCGCCCACAAGATCCAGGCCAATTATTCGCCGCCGATCGCCTTCTCGCTTGGCGCTGGGCAGGACTTCATGCCGGCGCTTGGGCTTCGCGAAGCAGGCGCCCTGCCGTCCGGCGCGATGCGGCTGACGTGGAACCCGGCGCCGACCGCGACCGGCTACGCGCTGGCGATGTTCGGCGCCAATGCGGCCGGCGAGGTCATCATGTGGAGCTCCGCCAACAAGGCGCAGATGGCGGCGATGGACTATCTGAGCCCGAGCGAGGTCAAGCGGCAGATCGCCGCGGGCACCGTGCTGCCGCCGTCGACGACGCAGTGCATCCTGCCCGCCGAAGTCGCAGCGGCATCGCCGCAGGGCATGGTGCAAGGGATCGGCTACGGACCCGAAGCCAATTTCAGCGATGATCCCAAAGCGCCGAAATGGGCGACCAAGGTGCGGTTCAAGACCAGCGCCTCGCTAATCCGCGGCATGGGCGACATGATGCAAGGCAGCGCCATGGGCGAGCAGGGCCAGCCGCAACAGCAGCCGGCGAAGAAGAAGCGCCGCGGGCTCGGCATCGGCGACCTGATCAACGCCATTCCGCGCTAGGCTCCGGGGCAAGGCAGCGCCGATGGTGCGGTGCGCTGGCGCTGAGCGCTTGCCCAACGGCGCCGGGCACGACGGCTGCGCCTCTGTGCGGAAGAGCCTGAAGCTCCGACCGGAAGCCGGGGGGTTCCTGCCGTCGTTCGCGCTCGCCCCGGCTAGACCGCGTCGGGCTGAGTTGCCGCTCCTGTCCGGCGGGCTTTCGATCCGGCCAGTTCCTCGATCCGCCGAATGAGCTCGACCGCGCGGAAGGGCTTTTCGATGCGGGGCACGTCGGCAGGCACGTCGGTGGTCGCGCTGGCATAGCCGGTGACGAGCAGCGCCGGGATCGTCGGCGCAAGCTCCTTGATGCCGCGGATGAGCGCCGCGCCCGACATCAGGGGCATCGCATAGTCGGTCACCAGCAGATCGTAGGTCGGGTCGCTGCTGAAGATGTTCAGCGCGGTCGGGCCGCTATGAGCCTGGTGCACGGTATGCCCGACTTCGACGAGCATGTCGGCGGTCGCGGCCCGCACCAGATCCTCGTCATCGACCAGCAGGATCTTGAGCGGCGTCACTTCGCCGAGCGGCTCGTCCGAGCGTTCCTGCTCGGTGTCGGGCGCTCCTGAGCCAAGCGGCAGCCATAGCTCGATGCGGGTGCCCTTCCCGACCTCGCTGCTGATGTGCAGCGCGCCTTCCGACTGGGCCGCAAGCCCGTGGACCATCGACAGGCCAAGGCCGGTGCCGCGCCCAAGCTCCTTCGTCGTATAGAAGGGTTCGATCGCCAGGCGCAGCGTGTCGGCGTCCATGCCGTGGCCATCGTCTTCGACAAGGATGCGCGCATAGTCGCCCGGCCCGAGCGATGCCCTGTCCCCAGCGCCGATGCTTTCCTTGCTGCCGCGGATGGTGAGCGTGCCGCCATCCTCCATCGCGTCGCGCGCGTTCACCGCGAGGTTAAGCAGCGCAAGCTCGAGCTGGTTGGGATCGACCCGGACGCACAGATCGCCGTCGGGCAAGTCGAGGTCGAGCCGGACCTTGGGGCCGATCGCGCGCTTGAGCATGTCGACGGTACCGAGCATCAGCCGCGTCAGCGAAATGTCGCGCGCTTCGAGCCGCTGCCGGCGAGCGAAGCTGAGCAGGCGCGCGATCAAGGTGCGGGCGCGCTCGGCGCTGGTCAGGGCGCCGTCGATGAGCCTGAGCGACCGCTCCTCATCGGCCTTGCGCCGGAGCAGGTCGAGCGCGCCGACGATCGGCGTCAGCAAATTGTTGAAGTCGTGGGCGATGCCGCCGGTGAGCTGGCCGAGCGCTTCCATCTTCTGGCTCTGGCGCAAGGCCTCGCGCGCGACTTCGAGCTCTTCCTCCTGCTGCTTGCCATCGGTCAGGTCGCGGCCGACGGCGATGAAATTCGCGCCGCCGGGTTCCGGCGCCACGGTCCACTCGATATGTTTCCAGCCACCGTCGCTGGTCGCGATCCGGTTCTGGAACCGGGCCGGCCTCCCCGTCTCCGCCATCCGCGCGATCGCATCGAGGGTGGGCCGTACGTCATCCGGGTGCATGAAGTCCGCATAGGGACGCGAAAGGAGCGCGCCCTCGTCCCAGCCCAGCACCCGCTCCCAAGCGGGACTGACTGCGGACATCATGCCGCCGAAGTCGGCACGCGCGAGCATGTCCTGCGACAGGTTCCACAGCCGGTCGCGCTCGGCGGAGCGGGCCGCGACCTGCTCCTCCAGCGTGTCGTTGAGCCGCCGCAGCGCCGCCTCAGCCATCTTGCGGTCGTGAATGTCGACCGACGCCCCGAACCAGCGCGTGATCCTGCCGGTCTGCGGATCATGGTAGGGCTCGCCGCGAACCAGGAACCAGCGATAGTCCCCACTTTTCGACCGGATCCGGTGCTCGACGAGGAAGGTGGCGCCGGTGCGCCGCGAATCCTCATAGGCTTTCATCGTCGGCGCGATGTCGTCCGGGTGGACATGACTGGCGGCGACTTCGGCGGCGGTCCCCGGATGGTAGTCGCTGCCCGTGTAATCCGCCCATTGCTTGTTGAAGAATTCGGCCTTGCCGTCAGCGTCGGTGATCCAGACGATCTGCGGCACCGCGTCCGCCATCAGCCGGAAGCGCGCTTCGCTTTCCCGCAGCGCCGCTTCGGCCTTGGTCCGCTCGGTAATGTCTTCGACCGAGACAATGACCTTGCCGGGATAGCCGGGCAGCGGCGCCGATGAGAGGCGCACCGGGAACAGGCGCCCGTCCAATGCGCGATAATATTTCTCGTACGGGTCCCACCAGCCACGCTCCTGCGCCTGGGCGATCGCCGCTTCGTCGAGCGGCAGATATTCGGACACCGTGAAATCGCGCCAGTCCCACCGGCCTTCTTCGAAGTCGGCGCGGCTGTGGCCGGTCATCTTCAGAAAGCGATCATTGATCGTTTCCGTGACGCGCGTGCCCGTGTCGAAAATGGTCAGTCCGACCAGGTCGGAGTTGAAGACGGCGCGGAACCGCTCCTCGCTGTCCCGGTGCTCTTGTTCCGCCGCCCGGCGGGCAATCGCGGCGTGGGTCCGCTCCGCAATGTCACGGACGAAGGCAATCTCCTCGGCGGTCCAAATACGCGGCACGGCGGAGTGCACGAACATTTCAGCGACGGCGCGGCCGTCCTCGACTACCGGCACGTCGAGGTGCGCACCGATCCCGAGTGCGCGGAACGCCGCCATGTTCGCGCTAGTGCGCGGATCCACCTCGACGTCCGCATTGGCAACGGGAGTGCCGGATAGCAGCTCGTCGATATAGTCACCGTAGTCCTGGAACCGGTGGACACCGGCGACATCGGCGAAGCCCGGCGCGCTCCAGTTGCGCTCGACCGCGATCGTATGCTCCGCCCCATCGATCACGCCGTAACCGACACGCTGGACGCCGAGCGCACGGCCGAGGAGCTCCGACGCCGCAAAGGACAGGTCGCCCGTCGCGGCGACGTCGCGCAGGATCGAGTCCAGCGTCAGCAGCGCATCGCGCCGACGCTCGCCAACCACCTGCTTGGTCGTTTCCGTGCAGGCGCAGAACATGCCGGCGATGGCACCGCTCTCGTCGCGAACGGGGGAATAGCTGAACGTGAAGAAGGTCTGTTCGTCGAACCCCTTGCGGCGCATGACGAGCGGCAAATTTTCGTGATAGCTCGCCTCGCCAGCCATGGCGGCGTCGATCAGGGGCGAAATTTCAGGCCAGATCTCGTCCCATATGTCGTGGAAACGCGCGCCGAGCGCGGCTGGATGCTTGACGCCAAGAATTTCGGCATAGGGATCGTTGTAGACGAAGCCCAGCTCCTGCCCCCAGGCAACGAACATCGGGAATTTGGAATGGAGCAGCAGGTCGACGACCGACCGCAGCGATTGAGGCCAGCGGTCCGGCGGGCCGAGGGGGGAATGGCTCCAATCGTGCTGGCGAATCAGCGCGCCCATGGCGCCCCCGCCGGTCAGGAAGTCGGGGACATTGGGCCGGTCAGCAACGTCGATCGAAGCCATTGAAGAGCAGGTCACCTACCGGGTCGAATCCGCAGGTTCGCGGCTCACCAGACGCCTCCATAATTGGAGGCGGGCAGGTGCGAAAGCCGTTCGAAAGGCTTATCCGTTCCTGAGATCGACACGGCGCAGCTTGCCGGTCGCGGTCTTCGGCAGCGAGTCCACGAACTCGATCTCCCGAGGATATTTGTAGGGCGCGATCTGCTCCTTCGCGAAGGCCTGCAGCTTCTCGCGAAGCTCGTCCGACGCTTCGGCAAAATCGGCGAGGACGACGAAGGCTTTCACCTTCTGGCCGCGCTCCGGACAGGGCACCCCGATGACCGCGCACTCGGTGACCGCGGGGTGGGCGAGAAGCGCATTTTCGACTTCCGGAGCGCCGATATTGTAGCCGGAGCTGACGATCATGTCGTCGCTGCGCGCGAGGTACCAGAAATAGCCGTCGGCATCCTTGCGGTATGTGTCGCCCGTAACGTTCCAGCCGCTGTCGACATAGTTCTTCTGCCGGTCGTCATCGAGATAGCGGCAGCCGGTCGGGCCCTTGATGGCGAGGCGGCCGGTGCCTTCGTCCAGCGGTTTGCCGTCGTCGCCGAGCACGGTCGCGATGTAGCCGGGCACGGCCTTGCCCGTTGAACCCGGCCGGATGTCGTCGCCCGCGGCAGAGATGAAGATGTGCATCATCTCGGTCGAGCCGATGCCGTCGATGATCGAGATGCCGGTGCGCTCCTTCCACGAGCGCCAGGTCGCTTCGGGCAAATGTTCGCCGGCGGAAATGCAGCAGCGCAGGGTCTTGAGCGCTTTTTCTAATCCCGTTCGTGCTGAGCTTGTCGAAGCACTGTCCTTGTCTCGGATCGAGGAGAAGGACAGCCCTTCGACAGGCTCAGGGCGAACGGTTTGAGCCTGCGACTCTGTGGCAAGCATCGCCTTGTAGGCGGTCGGCGCTGTGCCGAGGTGGGTGACGCCGAATTGGCCGATCGCTTCGAGCATGGCCGGCGGGCTCGCTTGTTCGAGGGTCGCGGCGGCGGCGCCGAAGCGCAGCGGGAACAGCAAGGTGATGCCGAGGCCGAAGGTGAAGGCCATCGGCGCGCTGGTCATGAAGATGTCGCCGGGCGCCGGCGCGATGAGATGTCGGGCAAAGCTGTCGCAGGGGGCGAGAATGTCGCCGTGGAATTGCACGCAGCCCTTGGGCTCGCCGGTGGTGCCGCTGGTGAAGGCGATCAGCGCCGGATCGTCCCGGTGCGTGTCGACCGGCGGCAGCGGATCGAGTGATGCGGTGCGGGTCTCGAGGTCGCCGCGGCCATAGTCGCCGTCATATTTGATCACGTGCTTTATGAAGCGCGTCTGGTCCTGCGCTTCGCGGAAGTCGCCGATGAAGCGGCTGTCGACGATCGCATGGCTGATCTGTGCGCGGTCGATGACGGTCGCGATTTCGCCCGGCCGGAGAAGCGGCATGGTCGCGACCACGACACCGCCGGCCTTGATGACGCCGAACCAGGCCGCGAACATCGTGTAGCTGTTCGGCCCGCGCAGGAGCACGCGATTGCCGGGAACGAGGCCATATTCCTCGACCAGCAGGCGCGCGATGCGGCCGCTGAAGTGGTCGAGCTCTGCAAAAGTCCAGCGGCCATGCTGGTTGAGGATCACAAGCGCTTCTGGCACGCCGCCTTTGAGCAACTCGGCGGCGGCGTTGAGGCGCTCGGCATATTGAAGCTCGGGCAGGTCGAAGCGGAATTCGGGCAGCAGCTCCGGCGGCGGGAGGCGGTCGCGGACGAAGCCGTCGTACGTCACTCGTCCTCCACCACGGCCGTGGCTTCGATCTCGACCACTGCCGCCGGCTCGACGAGGTTCTTCACTTCGACCAGCGCCATGGCGGGGAAGCTGCGGCCCATGATCGCCTTCCACGCCTGGCCGATCTGGCCGAGGTGGGCGCGATAGTGTTCGATGCCGACGACATAGACGGTCATGCGGACGATATGCTCGGGCCCGGCGCCGTCCTCGGCAAGGATGGCGGTGACGTTGCGCAGCGCCTGTGCGAACTGCTCGACCATGTCTGGCGAATAGAAATTCTGGCCTTCGTCCCAGCCGACGACCCCGGCGGTGAAGATCATCCGCCCGCGTGCGCTGATGCCGTTTGAATAGCCTTTCGGGCGCGGCCAGGTCGGCGGCTGCAGGATCTTCATCGGCGGAATTCCTTGAGCAAGTCGCGGGCGATGATCTGGCGCTGCACTTCGCTTGCGCCTTCGTAGATGCGCAAGCTGCGGATATCGCGGTAGAGTTCCTCGACCTTGACGCCGCGGGTGACGCCCGCGCCGCCGTGCATCTGCACCGCCATGTCGATCACCTGCTGGGCGGTTTCGGTGGCGTGGAGTTTGGCCATCGCCGCCGCGCGGCGGTTGTCGATCCCGCCTTCGTCCTGCTGCCAGGCGGCGCGGTAGATGAGGAGCGCGGAGGCATCGACCGCCAGCGCCATTTCCGCGAGCTTCTCCTGCGTCACGGCATTGTCGGCGAGGGTTCCGCTGCCGAGGCGGCGCGTCAGCGACCTGGCCAGCGCCTCGTCGAGCGCACGGCGGGCGAGCCCGAGGGCCGCGGCACCGACCGTCACGCGGAACAGGTTCAGTACTTCCATGCCGATGCGAAAGCCCTCGCCTGGCTCGCCGACGATCGCATCGGCGGGGATGCGGACCCCGTCATAGCTGAGGCGGGCGAGCGGATGCGGTGCGATCACCTCGATGCGCTCGGCGACGGTGACCTGATCGGCGGGGACGATGAATGCGGACAGCCCCTTCGCGCCGTCTCCCCCGGTCCGCGCGAAGGTCAAATAGAAGTCCGCGATTCCGCCGTTGGAGATGTAGGTCTTGTCGCCGGTGATCACCCATTCGTCGCCGTCGCGGCGCGCGGCCGTGCGCATGTTCGCGGCGTCGGAGCCGCATTCCGGCTCGGTCATCGCGAAGGCCGCCACCGCTTCGCCAGATGCGACGCGCGGCAGCCATTCGCGCTTCTGCTCAACAGTGCCGAACAGGGAAATGGCGCCGGAACCGAGGCCCTGCATGGCGAAGGCGAAGTCGGCGAGCGCGCTGTGGTAAGCGAGCGTTTCGCGGGCGAGCGCTAGGCTGCGCACGTCGGGGCGTGTGTCGCCGTCCGAGACGCAGAGCTTGAGAATGCCGGCTTCGCCCATGCGGCTGACCAGGGAGCGGCACTCGGCGTCGAGATCGGGTCCGGGTTCGGCGAGCAAGGCGGACCAGCCGAGCAGCTCTTCGGCAAGCTCCCGGTGCCGCGGCTCGAAGAAGGGCCAGCTGAGGAACGTCCGGTCCATCAGTCGCCCTGGAACTCCGGCTGGCGCTTGTTCGCGAAGGCTTCGTAGGCGCGCTTGAAATCGTTGGTCTGCATGCACCGGGCCTGGACCTCCGCTTCCATCTCGATCGCTTCCTCGATCCCCATGTCCCATTCGGCATCGAGCTGGCGCTTGGTGACCGCGTGGGCAGCGGTTGGCCCCCGCGCGAGCTGGTCGGCGATCGCCGCGGCTTCAGCCGTCGCATCGTCGACGACGCGATTGTAGAATCCCCAGGCGAGGCCTTCTTCGCTGCTCATGGTCCGGCCAGTGAACAAAAGTTCGGCGGCGCGTCCGTGGCCGATCAGGCGCGGCAGGATCGCACAAGCGCCCATGTCCGCACCCGACAGGCCGACGCGGGTGAACAGGAATGCTGTCTTCGCATTCGGCGACGCAATGCGCAGGTCGCTGGCCATCGCCATGATCGCGCCGGCACCGGCGCAGACCCCTTCGACCGCGGCAATGATCGGCTGCGGGCACTGGCGCATCGCGCGGACGAGGTCGCCGGTCATGCGGGTAAACTGGAGCAGCCCGTCGAAGTCCATCCTGGTGAGCGGACCGATGATCTCGTGCACGTCGCCGCCGGAGCAGAAATTGCCGCCCGCGCCGGTGAGGACGACGACTTTGACATCTCGCGCGTCGTTCAGCGCCCGGAAGCTGTTGCGAAGCTCGTCATAGCTTTCGAAGGTGAGCGGGTTCTTCCGCTCAGGCCTATTCAGCGTGACCGTCGCGACGCCCTTGTCAAAGCTCCACAGGAAGTGCTTCGGCTGGAACGTCGCGGCGTGGAAGCTCATGCGTTGGTACCGCCGTCCAGCGTAATCTCAGCCCCGTTGATGTCGCGACTCAAGGGCAGGCAAAGCATCGCAATCGCGTTGCCGATCGCCGCCGGATCGACCAGCCGGCCGCTCGCATTCATGTTGGTGATGGCGCCGCGAGACTCTTGCTCGCTTCGGCCCGTGATCGCGGAGACGCGTGCGACCGACTGATCGGTCATCGGCGTGTCGACATAGCCGGGGCAGACCGCGTTCACCGTCAGGTTGGTCTTCGCATATTCGCCGGCGAGGCTGCGCATCAGGCCGAGCAGGCCGTGCTTCGATGCGGCATAATGGGCGGCGTAGGGCACGCCGCGGAGCGACGCGACCGACGCGACGTAGACGATACGGCCGCTCTCGCTTTTCAGCAGGTCGCCGATCGCGGCGTGGGTGCATTCGAACGCGGCGGTCAGGTTCGTGGCGATGATGCGGTCCCAGCTTTCGCGCGTCATTTTGTGGAACGGCGCGCTCTCCGCGATCCCGGCGTTGACGATCAGCAGGTCGATCGGCCCGTTGACCTCGCGCGCCTCGTTGAATGCCGCGCGGATGCGGTCGGCGTCGGTGACGTCGCACTGGATCGCCTGGCCGCCTAGCTCCGCCTTTACCGCTTCGAGCGGCTCCATCCGGCGGCCGAGCAGCGACAGGTTCGCCCCTTCCGCGGCCAGTGAGCGTGCCGCAGCAGCCCCGATCCCGGTGCCGCCACCGGTAATCAGCGCGTGACGTCCTTCGAGCGCTTTCCCCATGGCTGAAGCATTGGCGCAACGCATTTCCGGTGGCAAGGCGGCGGCCATGAAGATCGCAGCGCTCGAGACCGGAGTTCCCCCTGCCCCGCTCGCCGACCAGTTCGGAAGCTATACCGACATGTTCGCCGAGCTCCTGGGCGACGGTTTCGAGATCGACACCTTCGATGTGACCAAAGGCGAGTATCCGGCGCGCGGCGACTATCCCGCTTTTCTCGTCACCGGGTCGCCCGCCGGCGTTTACGAAGAGCTGCCTTGGATCGCGCCTTTATTGCAGTTCATCCGCGACACTCGCGACGAGAAGATGATCGGCGTCTGCTTCGGCCACCAGGCGATGGCGCAGGCGCTCGGCGGCACCGTCATCAAGTCGGAAAAAGGCTGGGGAGCCGGGCTCCACCGCTACTGGGTCACGCACGAAGCGCCGTGGATCCACAAGACCGACACGATCGACATTCCCGCGTCGCACCAGGACCAGGTGGTGGTGCAGCCGCCCGGTACCGACGTAGTCGCGGCATCGCCGTTCACGCCCTACGCCTCGCTGGCGTGGAAGGAACGACCGGCGATCAGCTTCCAGTTTCACCCGGAATTCTCGCCCGCTTACGCCAAGGCGCTGATCGAAAAGCGCTATGACCGGGTCAACGATCCCGATGCGGCGCTCGCGTCGCTCGACCAACCCAACGACAATGAGCGCGTCGCCAAGTGGATGCGCCGATTCTTGAACGGAGAAGATGCATGAAGACCCGCGCCGCCGTCGCGTTCGAAGCCAAGAAGCCGCTGGAGATCGTCGAGGTCGACCTCGAAGGTCCCAAGGCCGGCGAAGTGCTGGTCGAGATCATGGCGACGGGCATCTGCCACACCGACGCCTACACGCTCGACGGGCTGGACAGCGAAGGGCTGTTCCCGTCGATCCTCGGCCATGAGGGCGCCGGCATCGTGCGCGAAGTCGGGCCGGGGGTCACCAACGTGAAGGCCGGCGACCATGTGATTCCGCTGTACACGCCGGAATGCCGCCAGTGTAAGTCGTGCCTGTCCGGCAAGACCAACCTGTGCACCGCGATCCGCGCGACCCAGGGCAAGGGCGTGATGCCCGACGGCACCAGCCGCTTCAGCTACAAGGGTCAGCAGATCTTCCATTACATGGGCTGCTCGACATTCTCGAACTTCACCGTGCTGCCGGAAATCGCCGTCGCGAAGATCCGCGAGGACGCGCCGTTCAAGACCAGCTGCTACATCGGCTGCGGCGTCACGACCGGTGTCGGGGCGGTCACGAAGACGGCCAAGGTGGAGCCAGGCGACAATGTCGTGGTGTTCGGCCTGGGCGGTATCGGCCTCAACGTCATCCAGGGCGCGAAGCTCGTCGGCGCCAACAAGATCATCGGCGTCGACATCAATCCCGACCGCGAGGAATGGGGCCGGAAGTTCGGCATGACCGACTTCCTCAACACGCGTGGCATGAGCCGCGAGGACATCGTCGCCAAGGTGGTCGAGATGACCGACGGCGGCGCCGACTACACGTTCGACGCCACCGGCAATACCGAAGTGATGCGCACCGCGCTGGAATGCTGCCACCGTGGCTGGGGCACCAGCATCATCATCGGCGTCGCCGAAGCCGGCAAGGAGATCGCGACGCGGCCGTTCCAGCTGGTGACCGGGCGCAACTGGCGCGGGACCGCGTTCGGCGGCGCTAAGGGCCGCACCGACGTGCCGAAGATCGTCGACTGGTACATGGACGGGAAGATCGCCATCGACCCGATGATCACCCACGTGCTGAGCCTCGAGGAAATCAACAGGGGCTTCGACCTGATGCATGCGGGCGAGAGCATCAGGAGCGTTGTCGTTTACTGACGTTCCGCTATGAAGGCACCGGGCTGCTGAGGGAGATGTCAAGGAGACTTGCCATGTCCGACGTTCGCGCCCCTACCCACGTCAACCTTGCCGACAAGCTCGATGCCTTTTCGGACCATTGGGCGCCCAAAATCATCGCCCGCTACAACGACAATGAAGTCCGGCTGGTGAAGACCCATGGCGAATGGGTGTGGCACAAGCACGACGAAACCGACGAACTGTTCTTCATAATTGAGGGGGAGTTCGACATGGACTTTCGCGATAGGACGGTCACCGTGCGCCCTGGTGAGTTGCTGGTCGTCCCGGCCGGGACGGAGCATCGGCCGGCAGCCCGTCACGGCGAAGTGAAGCTGCTGCTGATCGACCCGAACGGCACGCCGAACACCGGGGACAATGCGACCGCCACGCATGCGGTCGAGCTATAGGAGGGATCGGAAATGTTCAGTCACGTGATGGTCGGGTCGAACGACACGGCGCGAGCGAAGAGCTTCTATGACCAGTTGATCGGCAAGGAAGGCCATCAGGACGACAAGGGCCGGCTCGCTTACCGGAACAAGGGGTCGGTGTTCATGGTCTCCCGACCGATCGACGGCCAGCCGGCGCACCACGCGAATGGCGGCACGATCGGCTTCAACTTCGACAGCCCCGAAGAGGTGGACGCCTGGTACCAGCGGGGGATCGCCGCGGGCGGCAGCGAATGCGAAGGCTGCGACCCGCCCGGCTATCGCGAGAATGCATTCGGCAAGCTCTACCTCGCCTATCTGCGGGACCCCGACGGCAACAAGCTGTGCGGCTTGCACAGGCCGGCGCAGTGACGATCGAGGTCATCTCCGAAAACAAAGCGCACGGCGGGCAGCAGCTCGTCGTTCGCCATGCGAGCGCCGCGACCGGCACCGACATGACCTTCTCCATCTACCTGCCGCCGCAGGTTGACAGTGGCGGCAAGGTGCCGGTCGTCTGGTATTTGTCGGGGCTGACCTGCACCCACGCCAATGTCACCGACAAGGGCGAGTATCGCGCCGCTTGCGCCGAGCTGGGGCTGGCGTTCGTCGCGCCGGACACGAGCCCGCGCGGCGATGATGTGCCCGATGCCGAGGGCTATGACTTCGGCAAGGGCGCCGGCTTCTACGTCGATGCGACCGAGGAGCCCTGGGCGAAGCACTTTCGCATGTGGTCCTATGTGACTGAGGAGCTGCCGCAGCTGGTCGCCGCCGAGTTCCCAGTCGACCTGGATCGGCAGGCAATTACCGGGCACTCAATGGGCGGCCACGGCGCGCTGACGGTCGCGCTTCGCAATCCGGAGCGGTTCCGCAGCGTCTCCGCCTTTGCGCCGATCGTCGCGCCGGGGCAGGTGCCGTGGGGCGAAAAAGCGCTCAGTGGCTATCTCGGCGAGGACCGCGCGCGCTGGCGCAAGCATGACGCGGTCGCGCTGATCGAGGATGGGGCGCGGGTGCCGGAGCTGCTGGTCGACATCGGCACCGCCGACCAGTTCCTGAGCCAGGAGCTTCGCCCTGAGCTGCTCGAACGCGCCTGCGCCGATGCCGGTATTGCCCTGACGCTGCGGCGCCAGGAGGGATACGACCACAGCTATTATTTCATCTCGACCTTCATGGCCGAGCATCTGCGCTGGCACGCGGAGCGGCTGACGAGGTGACGCACTGCCCCTCACGGGAGTGAATCCCGTGCCGTCAGACGTGTCGCGCTGCGCGCGCACGCTGGCGGGGTATCCGCCTCTCTTGCGCAAGCTTGGCTGCTTTGCAGCCTCCGCTTGCGCGCGGGCCTTCAGCCCTTCTGCATTTGCAGGTTCATCATCTCCGGCGTCGGCCCGGTGTTGTGCGCCAGGTGCGCCATGATCCAGATCGTGCCGACCATCACCAGAAAGACGATGAGCACGCCGAAGGCGAGCGCAAGGACGTTGTTGGTGTTGTCCGGACCGCTGGTGATGTGGAGGAAGAAGACCAGGTGCACGCCCATCTGCGCGATGGCGAGCACGATGAGGCCGACCGCGACGCCCGGACCCCAAATCGACGAGGTCGACGCGACCCAGAACGAGACTGCAGTCAGCAGCAGCGCAAAGCCGAGGCCGATCACATAAGCTGCGGTTTCGCTGAGGATGCTGTCGTGCGGGGCGCCGGGCGCGACGTCCAGCATCTCCTGATGTTCGTGCTCGCTCATGCCGGCAATGTCCCGATCAGATAGACGATGGTGAAAATGGCGACCCAGACGATGTCCAAGGCATGCCAGAATATGCTGAAGCACAGCAGGCGGCGCATGATGTGCTCGCGGAACCCTTTGGCGAAGATCTGCGCCATCGTCGTCCCGAGCCACAGCAGGCCGGCAAAGACGTGAAGGCCGTGGGTGCCGACCAACGTGAAGAAGCTCGACAGGAAGGCGCTGCGCTGCGGCCCCGCGCCTTCGCCGATCATGTGCGCGAACTCGTAAAGTTCGAGCCCGAGGAAGATCAGGCCGAGGAAGCCGGTGACGGCCAGCCAGATCTGCGTCCACAGCATGTTGCCGCGCTTGGCGACGATGACCGCGAGACCGCAGGTGAAGCTGGAGAACAGCAGCGCCATGGTTTCGACGGCGACCAGCGTGCGGTCGTACAGCTCGTGGGTCGTGGGCCCGCCGTCGGTCGCATTCACCAGGCTCGCGTACGTGGCGAACAAGGTCGAAAAGAGGATCATGTCCGACAGGACGAACAGCCAGAAGCCGTACGGGACGACGATGCTCTTCGATTCCGGGCCGCGATGGCCGAGGCCCGTGTCCTGCGACGCGCCGTGGGTCAGGCCGATAGTGGCCGCATGTTGTCCGCTCATACCGATTGACTCAGGTTCTGAAGGTTCTGCTGGCGGATGCGGCGACGCTCCCGCGAGTTCTTGATGACTTCCTCGACGGGGATGACGTGCTCATGCTCGTCCTGCCACGCGTACCAGACGGTCACGGCGAAGGCGCCGACGAGGCCGAGGATCGCGAGCCACCAGATGTACCAGATCATCGCGAAGCCGCAGATCGTCGCGAAGAAGGCGACGACGACGCCGGTCGGCGTGTTCAGCGGCATTTCGATCGGCTTGTAGGCCGGTTCCGGAAGCAAGGTGGCGCGTTCGATCGCCAGCTGCTTGCGGTGCCAATAGGCCTCTTCGCCGTGGACGTCGGGAAGCACCGCGAAATTATAGTGCGGCGGCGGCGACAGGGTCAGCCATTCGAGCGTGCGGCCGTCCCACGGATCGCCGGTGACGTCGCGGCGCTGGTCGCGGGTCTTGATCGACCAGAACAGCTGCGCCGCAAGGAAGAAGATGCCCGCCGCAATGAAGAAGGCGCCGATCAGCTCGAGGCCCAGCCACGGCTTCCACGTCGGGTCGGAGATGTGCTGCATCCGGCGCGTGCCGCCCCAGAAGCCGAGCAGATAGCTCGGCATGAAGGCGAGGTTGAAGCCGATGAACCAGCCCCAGAAAGCGAGCTTGCCGAGCCGCTCGTCGAGCGTGAAGCCGAACGCCTTTGGGAACCAGTAGGTGTAGCCGGCGAGGATCGCGAACACGACGCCCGGGATGATTACGTGGTGGAAGTGCGCGACCAGGAACAGGCTGTTGTGCGTCACGAAATCGACCGGCGGGATCGCCAGCAGGACGCCGGTCAGGCCGCCGCCGACGAACAGCAGCATGAAGCCGATCAGATAGTGCATCGCCACCGTGAACCGGACGCGTCCCCCGTACATGGTGAACAGCCAGTTGAAGATCTTCACGCCTGTCGGAATGCCGATCAGCATCGAGGCGATGCCGAAGATGGCGTTGACGTTTGCGCCCGCCCCCATGGTGAAGAAGTGGTGCAGCCAGACGGTGAAGGACAGGACGCAGATCACCATCGTCGCAAAGACCATCGAGCGGTAGCCGAACAGCGGCTTGCCGGAGAAGGTGGCCGCGATTTCAGAATAGATGCCGAAGGCCGGCAGCACGAGGATGTAGACTTCCGGATGCCCCCAGATCCAAATCAGGTTCATGTAGAGCATCGAATTCCCTCCACCGTCATTGGTGAAGAAGTGGAAGCCGAGGTAGCGGTCGAGCATCAGCATCGCGAGCGTCGCGGTCAGCACCGGGAAAGCGGCGAGGATCAGCAGGTTCGACGCGAGGCTGGTCCAGCAGAACACCGGCATGCGGAAATAGCTCATGCCCGGCGCGCGGATCTTGAGGATGGTGGTGACGAAATTGACCGCTGTCAGTGTCGTCCCGACGCCTGATATCTGTAGCGCCACCAGGTAATAATCGACGCCGACACCGGGCGAGAAGGCCTTCTCGCTAAGCGGGGGGAAGGCGAGCCAGCCGGTGCGCGCGAATTCGCCGACGAACAGCGAGATGTTGATCAGCAGCGCGCCCGAGGCGTTGAGCCAGAAGCTGACGTTGTTGAGCGTCGGAAAAGCGACGTCGCGGACGCCGAGCTGCAGCGGCACCACGAAGTTCATGAAGCCGATCACCAGCGGCATCGCCACGAAGAAGATCATGATCACGCCGTGGGCGGAGAAGATCTGGTTGTAATGCTCGGGCGTCAGATAACCCTGCCCTTCGCCCACCGCGAGATATTGGTGGGCGCGCATCATGATCGCGTCGGCAAAGCCGCGCAGAAGCATGATGAAGCCGAGCACCATGTACATGATGCCGATCTTCTTGTGGTCGGTGGACGTGATGTACTCGTTCCACAGGAACGGCCACGCCTTGATCCTGGTGATCCACCAGGCGAGGCCCGCCAGGCCGATCAGCACGATGATCGAAGTGATAAGCGGGATCGGCTCCTGGAAGGGGATGGCCTCCCAGGTCAGCTTGCCGAAGATCGGACTCATTGACGGGCTCCAGGTGCGGCCAGCCCGGCGGGCGGCGGCTGATCTGCGGGTGACGGCCCCTCGATGGGGCTTTCAGGTTGAGCGGTGGACGCGCCGGGGGACGGCAGATTGTGCGGCCGTTGCGGCATGGCATGGCCCCCCTTGCCCATCGCGATGGTGGCGAACAGGCGGGGATCGACGCTGCCGAAGGTCATCGGCTTGACGTAGCTGCTGGGCTTTTCGAGCTGCTTGTAGCTGGCGGCGTTGAGCGCCGGGCCCGAACGGGAAGACTGTGCCCAGGCGGCGAACTGCTGGCGCGGCACCGAATAGACCGGGAATTCCATGCCCGGGAAACCATCGCCGCTGAACTGCGCCGAGCGGCCTTCGAACTTGCCCGTGCGGTCGGCCTGAAGGTTCAGGCGCGTGGTCATGTTCGGCATCGCGTAGATCATCGTCCCCATCTGCGGGACGAAGAAGACGTTCCACACGGTCGCCGAAGTAAGCTCGAAGCTGACCGGCGTTCCGGCGGGCACGACGAGGCGATTGACGGTGGCAATGCCCTGGTCGGGGTAGATGAACAGCCATTTCCAATCGAGCGAGACGACTTGGACCTTGACCGGCGGCACCTTGGATTCGAGCGGCTTGCTCGGCTCCAGCTGATGGCTGCCGATCCAGGTGATCCCGCCCAGGAGCATGATGGTGAGGATCGGCACCGCCCAGATCACAAGCTCGATCGAGCCGGAATATTCCCAGTCGGGCCGGTAGGTCGCCTTGGTGTTGCCGCGGCGGAACCAGAAAGCGACCGCGACCGTCGCGATCATCGTCGGGATGATGATCGCCAGCATGATCGCGGTCGAATTGATGAGGATCTGCTTCTCGGCGGCAGCGACCGGACCGACGGGATCGAGGATCCCGCGATTGCACGCGCCCAAGAAGAGGAGCGCGCCGGCGCAGGCTGCTGCCCGAGCGGCGTGCCGCCAGCGATGATCACCGAACAAGTTCACGAGCCTCCGTCGACTGCCGTGGCTATCTAGGGTGCAGTGCAGCAATCCGACCTCCGTAATCTTACGGGGTTGACGCCGCCGACTGTTGATACGCTGGTGACCCCAACGGGACTCGAACCCGTGTTTTCGCCGTGAAAGGGCGACGTCCTAGACCGCTAGACGATGGGGCCGGTAACGGCGCGGAGCCGGTTAGGCGAGCACCGCCAGCCGGTCAAGCAAGTGCAGCGTCGTCGAGATGCATTTCCGCATTGTTGCCGCCGTTCCACTCGTCGCGCTTGATCGTGCCGGCCAGCCACCAGCGGGCGTCGGCGGCCGATGACAGGAGTGCCTGGCCGAGCTCGGTCGCGGCGCTGCGGAAGGCGATGAACTTGAAGCTCTTGCCGTCATCGCCGCAGGCAATCCCGCGGACGTGGCCGTCTCCGACGATCCCGGTCTTGAGCAGCCGCGCCGGCCCCGCCGCGACGCGCGGGCTCGGCCAGCCGGCGCCATAGGGTCCAGCGGCATTGAGCGCATCGCACAGCGCCGCCGCCACCCCGCCCGGCGCGAGGAGGGCATCGAGCAGCAACGCCCGGTCGCTGCGCGAACGCTCGACGTCCGCAGCGAGGCGGTCGTTGATGAAGGCGCGGAAAGGCTCGAGCCCACCCGCGGGCAGGGTCAGGCCCGCCGCCATCGCATGCCCGCCCCCGGCGATCAGCAGCCCGCTCTCCTTCGCCGCAAGAACCGCAGCGCCGAGATCGACGCCGCTGATCGACCGGCCGGAGCCTTTGCCGGTGCCGTCCTCGCACTCGGCAATCACGATCGCCGGGCGCCCGAACCGTTCCTTCACCCGCCCGGCGACGATGCCGATCACGCCCTGGTGCCAGCCGCCGCTCATGACGGTGATGACTGGCGCGTCGGCTTGGGTTTCCGCCTGTGCCAGCGCCTGTTCGGTCACCAGCATTTCGATCGCGCGGCGTTCCTCGTTGAGGCGGTCGAGCTCGGCGGCGATGCTCCGCGCCTCCTCCGGGTCGGTCGCGGTCAGCAGCCGGACGCCGAGATCCGATTTGCCGACCCGCCCGCCGGCGTTGATCCGCGGCCCCAGCGCAAAGCCGAGGTCGCGGCAGATCGGATCGCGGGTCAGCCGCGACGCTTCGATCAGCGCGGCGAGGCCGATGTTCTGCCGCGCGCCCATGATCTTCAGGCCCTGCGTGACGAAGGCACGATTGAGCGTCTTCAGCCGCGCGACGTCCGCGACGGTGCCGAGCGCGACAAGGTCGAGCAGGTCGAGCATCTTCGGCTCGCTCTTGCTCCAGAAGAAGCCGCGGCCGCGCAGCTCGCGAAGCAAGGCGACGCCGAGCAGGAAGGCCATGCCGACCGCGGCGAGATGGCCGTGTGACGCCCCGTCCTCGCTTTCGTCCAGCCGGTTGGGGTTGATCAGCGCATAGGCGACGGGAAGCAGGCTGGCGCATTGGTGGTGGTCCACGACGATCACGTCGAGCTCGGCCGCCTTGGCTTCTTCGAGTGCCTCGAAGGCCTGGGCCCCGCAATCGACGCAGACGGCAAGATGCGCGCCGTTCGCCTTCAATTCGCACAGCGCCTTACCCGACGGGCCATAGCCCTCCATCAGCCGGTCGGGGATATAGGTGACCGGGTCGGCGCCGAGCCGCCGGAGCAGCAGCACCAGAAGCGCGGCGCTGGTCGCGCCGTCGACGTCGTAGTCGCCGAAGATGGCGATCGTCTCGCCGCGTTCGACCGCGTCGGCCAGCCGCTTGGCCCCCTTGTCCATGTCCTGGAAGCAGCTGGGGTCGGGAAGGAAGTCGCGGATCTTCGGTTCGCGATGCCGGGCGAGATCCTCGCGCGCGACGCCGCGGGCCATCAGCAGCTCGTCGATGAGCGCGTCCATGCCGGGCTCGTCAGCCGGCGGGCGCCGCCAGCGCCACGGCTGCCCGGTCACGGATCGTTCGATGTTCAGAGCGGCTGCCACGCCGCGAAGGTAAGAGTCGGCGATTCCGCGGTCTAGAGCCCGCGATGCTTGAGATCGCGATATTCTGTGGACACACGGCGGATGGTGCCGGTGCTGGCGCGCATGACGATGCTTTCGGTCGTCGTGCAATCCTTGCGGCGGTGGACACCCTTCAGAAGCGAGCCGTCCGTGACGCCGGTGGCGGCGAAGATGCAGTCGCCCTTGGCCATGTCTTTCAGGCTGTAGACGCGGTCGAGGTCGTCGATGCCCCAGCGGCGGGCGCGTTCCACCTCGTCGTCGTTGCGGAAAAGGAGCTGGCCCTGAATTTGACCGCCGACGCAGCGAAGCGCAGCCGCGGCGAGAACGCCCTCGGGCGCGCCGCCACTGCCCATGTAGATGTCGATGCCCGTCTCCGGGTCCGCGGTGGCGATGACGCCGGCGACGTCGCCGTCGGGGATCAGCCGCACGCCGCATCCGAGCGCGCGAAGCTCCGCGATGATGGACTCGTGGCGCGGGCGATCGAGCACGCAGGCGATGATTTCGCTCGGTTCCACGCCCTTGGCCTTCGCCACCGACCCGATGTTGTCGGCGACCGTCGCCTTCAGGTCGATCGTGCCTTCCGGATAGCCGGGACCGATCGCGATCTTCTGCATGTAGGTGTCGGGAGCGTTGAGCAGGCAGCCTTTTTCGGCGATCGCCAGGACCGCAAGGGCGTTCGGGCCGCCGCTGGCCGTAAGGTCGGTGCCCTCGAGCGGATCGAGGGCGATATCGATGCCCGGCCCGCTGTCCTGCGCGCAGCCGACCTTTTCGCCGATATAGAGCATCGGCGCTTCGTCGCGCTCGCCCTCGCCGATCACCACGGTGCCGTCCATCGGCAGCTCGTTTAGCGCGTTGCGCATCGCCTCGACCGCCGCCTGGTCCGCCGAATGCTTGTCGCCGCGGCCGATCCAGCGCGCCGACGCGATCGCCGCCGCTTCGGTGACCCGCACCATTTCGAGCACGAGGACCCGGTCGAGAGTGTTGCTGGCGGCGTCGGCGCGATTCATGTGTCGTGAGGCTCCCTTGTTGCGCGGCCGCGATAGGAGGCGCTCGCGCCCTCGTCCACCGCGCGATGCTGGAGAAGTTCGCTGCGCACCCGCACCGCGCGCGAACCGAGTTGGGTCTCGATGAGGAAAATGCCGAACGCTAGGCCGATGGCGATCATCGAGGCGATGAACAGCCAGGAGATCGCGGTGGCGATGTGAAGCGCCGTCAGGCTGGCGCTGAACAGCAGGATGACGACCGCGCAGGTCAGCACGGCCGAGAAGACGGACAGCGAAATGGTCCAGCTGACCAGGCGCATGCGGCGGTCGAGCGTCCGCAATTCGCCGAGCCAGCGGTCGTGCTCGAGCCCGCGGCTGGCCAGCAGGCGCGGCTCGACGTCACGCGACCGGTCGACGATCCGCGACAGCCGCGATGCGCACACGTTGAGGAACGCGCCGATGCCGCTCAGCAGGAACACCGGCGCGACCGCCAGACGCACGATCTCGGCGATGGTCGTGACATTCAGCGCATCGGGCGTTTCGAACATGGGCCGCCTTATCGAAGCGGCTCCCCATCGTGGCAAGTTCAGCTGGTGGCGCTCTGCCGTTCGCAGCCCGACACTTCGAGGAGGAGGACGCCATTGGCGATGAAGCTCGCCGCAAGGAACCAGGCGAAGCTGGCGACCAGCGGCGCCGTCGGGCCGAACAGGCTGATGACGACGGTGGCGATCGAAAGCCCGGCGACGAGGAGAAGCGCAAGAAGCAAATCGACGCCGGCCGAAATGGCCGTCCACACCCGCACCGTTCCGTCGGTAAGCCGGATGGCGAGCGCAAGGATCGCGCCCCGGATGAACAGCCATGCGACGACCAGGGTCGCATTGGGGAAGAAATGCGTGGTCGGGTTGAGGATCAGGAGCAGGCCGGCAAGCCCGGTCACGCATCCCGCCGCGATCGCCAGCAGCCGCGCTTCGCGGCGGAGCGAGCCGGCAATCGCCTCGATCATCCCGGCAGCGATCAGCAATGCAGCGATGAGATCCGATGAGATTCGCTCGCGCGCCGGCAGGAGGGCCGCGCCGATGCCGAGGAGGATGATGGCGAGGCCTGCCGCAAGCAGTCCCCGCGCGCGGTTCCGAGCGACCCTGTTCGCTTCAGCCTGGCTGGCCACTGTCACACCCTAACGTCGTTCTGCCCGCGCATCGAACCACAGGAGTGCGCGACTTGTTCCACCGGGAGCCGCGCAGATTAAGGAGCGATCACCCGAAGCGCCTTGGCGCGGATGCGGTAATCGAGCGGCAGCTCGGCAGCCACGACCTCGCCATCGAGCGAGATGGCGACATGCTTTCGCCGCCCCGTCACGCGCAGCCGCTGGACATTGTCGAGCCGTTCCATGTCGTCGTCACGAGTCCGGTCGAGCAGCGCCCGCAGCACCGCGGCGATGAAGCCCGCGCGCGTCTTCTTGCGCATCACGAACAGGCTCAAGCTGCCGTCCTCGAGGCTTTCGCGCCGCCCGGCTGCGCCGATGTCGGTGCGATAGTCATTGTTGCCGACGAACAGCAAAGGCGTGTCGACGCGCTCGGCCAGTTCGTCGTTGATCGTTAGCGTCAGCCGCCGATGGTTGAAGCGCGCGAGCGTCCGGACCGAGGCGACGAGCATCGCCAGGCGCTTGCTCCGTCCCAGCCGGCGCTGCTGGAGGTCGCGGTCGAGCACCATCAAGGGATACAGGCCGACGGCACTGTTGTTGATAAAGATGCGGCCATTGACCTCGCCGAGGTCGACCCGCCGTTCGCTGCCGGCGGCGATCAGCCGTGCCGCGTCGTCAAGGGCCGGCGGAATGCCGAGATCGCGCGCGAAATGGTTGAGCGTCCCGAGCGGCAAGATGGCGAGGCGCGTTTCAGTGCCGGCGAGAGCCGACGCGGCGGCGCTGATCGTTCCGTCGCCGCCGCCGACGATCAGCAGCGGGTCGCCGCGCTCCGCCGCCTCCGCGGAGCGGATCGCGCAGTCCTTGCCGCTGAAAAGCCCGACCTCCGCGTCCACGCCGGCATCCTCAAGCGCTTTGCGGACGCGCTCGGCGAGGTCCGGCGCCGCGGCCAGGGTGCCGCTGCCGCGGTTCAGGACTGCCTGTACTCGCGCCATCGCTGCGCAGGCTTCTCAGGCGCGCCCTTTAGCCCTGGCTAGCCGTGCACTCGCCGACGCGGTGGGCCTCGACACGCAGGCGCATCGCCATGCCGCCTTCGTCGTGGCCCTTGGTTTCCATGTTCATCGCGGTCTGCACCTGATAGCTTTCGGGCGAGTAGGTGCCGGCCATCTGCATGACCTGCGTGCCTTCCTTGCTGCCGCAGCGCATCGCCGCATCGATCTTGCCGCTGCCCATCGTGAAATGGTCGTAGCGGCATTGATTGTTCTTGCCCGCGAAGAAGTCCTCCTTGGGACGCTTCACGTCCTCGGCGGTCAGGCAGGTTTCGAAGCCGTGCGGCTGGTTCTGCGCCATCATCGTCTTCATCCGCGACGCCATTTCCGGCGGCATGCCCGGCATGTCGAGTTGCTCGATCGTGACCTTCGACTGCCACAGGCCGGCGCGGATCATGCTCTGGTCCCCGCCCGCTTCGCGGACCTTCTTTGCAACTTCCTCGACGCTGGCGTCCTTGGCCTTCACTTCGGGCGACTGGTTGCAGGCGGCGAGCGGCAGCGCGCAGCCGATCAGCAAAACGGCATATCTCATGTGACCAAACTCCCCTCTTGTGAGCGGCACCATAAGCGCAGCCGCTTGCGGGCACTAGCGGCGGCGGTGCGTCGGCGCGTGGAAGTCGGGCGGCTTGGATGCGATCCAGCGGAGAAAAGCGGCGAGCTCGGGTTTTGCGCGCAGCTCATCCACCGGCAGCACTGCAAGTTCCTTGTTGGTGAAGCTCTTGTGCAAGGTGCGATGGCAGATCGGATGAACCGGCACCGTCTCCCGGCCGCCGCGGCTCTTGGGCAGTGGATGATGATATTCGACGCGGGTGCCGATCGGCCGTCCGCACAGCCAGCAGCTCGCCTCATGATCGCCCATGGGCGTCACAACGGCGCGGCCTTGGGGAGAGGTTCCGCCGCGCCGTTGTGAACTAGTGTTATTGGGCGATGTCGCCGCCGCCCTGCTGCTGGAACTCGAAGCCCGCGTCCTTGCGCTTGCTTTCCTTGCCCCAGTTATAGCCGAGCGAGAACAGGATGGTGCGGCCGCTCCCGCGAGCGGTCAGCCGGTCGCGGAAGTCCGTGCCTTCGACCACCAGCTTCTGGCGCCCGGTGCTGAGGACGTCCTGGCCGCTGACGGTGAAGTTAAGGCGGTCGTTGATCGTGCGGCGGTAACCCAAGTTGAGGATTGCGCTCGAGAGCCGGTAGCCCTGCGGGATCAGCTGCTTGCCGTTGTACACGGCGTTCAGCTGGAACATGTCCTTCTTGGTCGGCTGCCAGGTCATGTTGCCGCGCACGCTGACGCTGGTTCCCGAGCGTTTTTCAAAGCCCGCCTGGCGCGTGTCGATCTCGTTCCACAACAAGGTGCTGGACGCATTGTAGGTGAGCGTCTTGCTGAGCTTGCCGTTGAGGATCGCGTCGACGCCGACGCGCCGCGCCGTTGCGAGGTTCGACCGCGTGTTGAGGAAGGTGCCGCCGCCGATGTCGGTAATGACGTCGGTGATGCCGCCGGTCGAGCGGCGGTAGAAGGCGGTCAGCGACAGGAACGACGGGCTCTTGCGCTTCTGCCAGCCGAACTCGAACGAGTCGGTGATCTCCGGCTTCAGGAACGGATTTCCGCGGCGCACGCTCTGCGGGTCGAGGTAGATGATGTAGGGGTTGAGGTCCTGCGGCGACGGGCGCTGGATGCGGCGGCTGTAGCTGGCCCGCAGCTGCTGGTCCTTCGGCAGCGAGTAGTTGAAGTGAACCGTCGGATAGGCGCGGAAATAATGCTGGTCGAACGAGGTGCCGTCGGTCACCTGGTCGATGTCCAGCCCGACCTGTTCGAGCCGCAGCCCGGCGTGGGTTTCAAGTTTGCCGAGACTGAAGTCGTAGGTGCCGTAAAAGGCATGCACGCGCTCGCCATAATCGAACTCGTTGGTCAGCGCCGGTAGCTCCACCAGCGCACTTTCCGCGGGGCCGCGGGCGCCGTAGAAGTCGAACTTGCTGGTCGAATATTCGCCCTCGTAGCCGAGGTTGAGCGATCCGGTTTCGCCGATCGGCCTTTTGTAGTCGACCTTCGGGTTGAACAGCCTTTGGTCGAACGCATTGCGGATCGTCTCGTACGAGTTCGGCGCCACCGCGAAATCCGTGACGGCGCGCTGTTCGCGGCGGAAGCTGCCCTTGTCGGCCATGAGGTCGACGACGAGTTCGTGGTCCTTGCCGGGCAGCGTCCGGCGCCACGACAGCTTGCCGGTGACGCCGCGGTTCGAGGCGTCGACGTCGCTGTGCCGGCTGTAGGACGCCGCGGCCAGATCGCTCTGGAATATGTCGTCCCGGTCGCCTTCGATGGAGAAGCGGCGAACATTGACCTCGGCGCTTACGCGGTTCGACTTGTCGAGGTCGCGGTCGATCGACAGCTTGCCCATCCGCGCATTGAACTTGTTTTCGATGTCTCCTTCGAGGCGGCTGTCGACGAAGTTGCCGGTCGCCGGGTCGCGGCGCGTGCGCAGTTGGACGATCGACGCATCGTTGGCGAAGTT
This sequence comes from Sphingomicrobium sp., assembly GCA_036563485.1. Lineage (NCBI taxonomy): Bacteria > Pseudomonadati > Pseudomonadota > Alphaproteobacteria > Sphingomonadales > Sphingomicrobiaceae > Sphingomicrobium > Sphingomicrobium sp. Next base: position 619,689 of record DATCMI010000001.1, read on the forward strand.
GCGGAAATTGACGTCGCCGTTGATGGTCGTGCCGTTCGCCGACGAGGAGCCGGTGAGACTGAGTCCGAGGCGGTCGAACCCGCCGAACGTCGCCTTCGCGGTCGCCGACTTGCTGCCCTGCCGTCCGCGCTTGGTGATAAGGTTGAGGACGCCGCCGCTTCCTTCCGGGCTCATCGCCGCCGACGGGTTGGTGATGACCTCGACCCGCTCGATCTGCCCGGCCGGCATGGCGTTCAGGGCATCGCCGCGATTGTCGCCGCTCAGCACTGACGACGGCCGTCCGTCGATCAGGATCTTGACGCTGGGGTCGCCGCGCAAGCTGACATTGCCCTGCAGGTCGACTTCGACGCCGGGGACGTTGCGAAGCATGTCGGCGACGGTGCCGGTCTGGGCCTGCAGGTCCTTGCTGACGTTGAAGCTGATGCGATCCGCGCTGGTCACGACGTCGGCGCGCTGGCCAGTCACGGTGATTCCCTGCTGCGGGGCTTGCGCCTTGGGCGCCGGTTGCGGGGTGCTGGCCTGCGCCTGCGCCGCTGCCGGTGCTGCGAGGCACATGGCGAGGGCGGCAATTGAGCAGTGCAGAGCGAACGACTGAGTACGCATGTTCGAGAAACCCCCTGAAATCGAATCTGAGTTACTGTATTAATACGCTAGCTCTAGTACAGTTCAAGCTGCAACCCGGCGCTGCGGCCGGGACGCTGCTATGCGACGGCCGCCTGAGGAGCATGATCGAGGGCTGATGTTTTGCTGAAATCGACGTGAGTCGTTCGATTTCGACAGGAGGTATTGCCGCGGCGACAAGCGAATGAGCCGCGCCGACGAGCGGCGGACCGAGCGGCCCGCTTAAGCTTCGAGCCTGGCCTTGAGCTTCTTCATCGGAGTTGCGGCATCGCGCAGCCGTGCGCTGCGGTAGCGGACGCCGCCCAGCAGCAGCCGGGTTCCCACGGCGAGCCAGGAGGTGACTGCCCGTTCGGCGAGCCAGGCAGGTGCCCACAAGGCGCTGGTCGCCGGAAAGACGCGCTCGCCTCCGCCTTTTCGGCGGCCGAGCTCGGCGGCAGCAACGGCCATGCCGACGGCCAATGCAAGCAGCCCGGGCCGGCGCCGTGCCGTGACCACGGCCAGCGGAAGCAGCGAAAGCTGCGCAGCCAGCCGGCCCGGGCGCGCCCATTCGTCATAAGCCTGGCGGACGCGCTGATTGAGGAAATGGTGCGTCTCGGGCGGCCGTCGCTCGACGAACAGGTCGAGCGGCACGGCTTCGCGCCCGCCTGCAGCCTTGATCGTTCGAACCAGCTCGAGGTTCTCGAACAGGACATCGCCCGAATAGCCGCCGGCCGCCATCAAAGCGGAACGGCGCAGCCCAAGCGTTCCCGGCCAATCGCCGCCGCCGAGCCGGTTGAGCAGCGACCGCGCTGTATCCCAGCGGGCGTGCCACGGTAGCGGATGAAAGAAGTTCTGCGGGCGGACGACCTCATGCTCTTCGAGCAGCGCGATCATCCGCTCGAGCTCTGCGCGCCCGTAGCGCACATCGTCGTCGGCGACGATCACCACTTCCTGTCGCGCGAGGCGGACTCCCGTGATTACGCCGCCGACCTTGCCGTTGGCCGTCTGCACCGCGGGACGGACGTGCCGCGCGACGCCGCCCCACACGCTCGCATGGGCCCGGAATATGTCGGGCGGCGAGCCGTCGACGACGATCAGGTCGTCGACCAAGGCGCGGAGCGCTCTCAAATATGTCGAGAGCGCCTGATCTTGCGACGCGGACGCGGCGATCGGCAGCACGTAACTCAGTGGCAGGCGCGCAGAGCTCATGGTGCTGAATCGCGCATCACGATGGAAAGTTTCGGTCGACCCCGGCCTTTGGGCCATGTCGGAGCGCAATTCGTTACCTAACCGGAACACTGAACGGCTGAACCCCGTTCACCTGTCATGATGAGAATGCCGGTGGACGAAAATCTTGCGCGCGAACGGCGGGAGGAGCTGCTGTCGACGATCGCCGACGAGCATTTTCCCTGCGTCGGCGCCAAGTCAGCGCTGGCGCGCGGGCAGCTCAAGACGCTCGTCTGCCGGTCGATCGACAGTGCGTGGGACGATGTCCGCATCCACTCGGCGCTGCTCGACTGGGTCCGCGACTACCGGCGCGATCCGCAGGGCCTGCGCAGCCTCGCCATCATCTTCGACGGTCCGCAAAACCTCGGCGAACGCGAGTTCGAATGCCGGATGTGGGAACGGCTGCAGTCGCTCGCGGACAAGGACGATTGGCGCGGGCAGGCCTATGACCGCCGGGTCAGCGCCGATCCCGATGACCCGCATTTCGCATTGAGCTTCGGCGGCACCGCATTCTTCATCGTCGGGCTGCATCCGAACGCGTCGCGCCCGGCGCGCCGCGCGCCGCGGCCGACCATGGTGTTCAATCTTCACGACCAGTTCGAACGGCTGCGCGCGGAGGGCCGGTACGAACGGATGCGCGAGACGATCATCAAGCGCGACGTGGCGCTGGCCGGCAGCCCCAACCCGATGCTCGCACGCTTCGGGGAAGCGAGCGCCGCCCGGCAATATAGCGGCCGCCTCGTCGGCAGCGACTGGCGCTGCCCGTTCCACGACCCTCGCGCCAAATGAGCATCCGCGAGATCGCGCCCCGCACCGGCGTCGCCTTCCGGCTGGATAAGGGTCAGGTGCTGCGGGTCATCGATCCCGAAGGGGTGCAGGTGTCCGACCTGCTGGCATACAATGCCGAGGACGTGCGCGAGGTCGTCTCCAACGGCCGGACCTTCGACTATGAGGAAACAATCGCGCTGACGGCCGGCAATCGCTTGTGGTCGAACCGATCCAACCCGATGCTTGCGATCGTCGAAGACACGGTCGGGCGGCACGACTTCCTGCTGACCCCGTGCAGCGAGGCGACTTTCCGCCACTTCTATCCCGAACATCCTGTCCACCGCGGCTGCTTCGGCAATCTCGCGGAGGCGCTTGCACCTTTTGGCGTCGAGCCGGACATGATCCCCTGCGCCTTCAACCTGTTCATGAACGTGCCGGTGGCGTCGGACGGCAGCTTGCGGGTCGACCCGCCGGTCAGCCGCCCCGGCGATTATATCCGCCTGCGCGCGGAGATGGACCTGGTGATCGGCCTCACCGCTTGCTCCGCCTATGCGTCGAACGGCGGCTCCTTCAAACCGATCCACTACGAAGTGGAAGCGCAACGACTCTCGTAGTCCGGTCTAAAGGGTTGATCGCGCTCGAGGGCGCACCTTGAACCCGCAACACTCAATCTCTGACCGGTTGCCTTCGCAGCCGGAATCGGCAAATCGGAGCGGCGCCCAGAGAATCAGAGTCGTCAGGAATGACACCGGAATCACGAGAAGAGCGCCGCAAGCGCCAGGCCCATGAGGTCGAGGAGAGCCAGCGCGGACTTCGCGACAGCATCAAGAAAACGCAGGACTTGCTTGATCAGTCCGACGAGATGCTCAAGCGCCATCGCAAGGAATGCGAAGACGAGGGCGACTGAGCCTTTCGGTTGAACGGCAGCTGCTTCGCAGCCATCTGTGATGGCGATGGCCATCGAAATCCGCACTTCGCTTGCTGAGCCCGACACCGGCGACACTTATGTGCCGCACCGCCCGGCGCGTCCGGAGAAGGCCGAGGGCGGCAAGAAGTTCAAGATCGTCTCGGACTATGAGCCAGCCGGCGACCAGCCGACCGCGATCCGGGAGCTGACGCAGCAGGCACTCGATGGCGAGAAGAGCCAGGTGCTGCTCGGCGTCACGGGGTCGGGCAAGACCTTCACCATGGCCAAGGTCATTGAGACGCTGCAGCGGCCAGCGCTGATCATCGCGCCGAACAAGATCCTCGCCGCCCAGCTCTACGGGGAAATGAAGAGCTTCTTCCCCGAGAATGCGGTCGAATATTTCGTCAGCTATTACGATTACTACCAGCCGGAGGCCTACGTGCCCCGGACCGACACCTACATCGAGAAGGAAAGCTCGGTGAACGAGGCGATCGACCGCATGCGCCATTCGGCGACGCGGTCGCTTCTGGAGCGCGACGACGTCATCATCGTCGCTTCGGTCAGCTGCCTCTACGGCATCGGCTCGGTCGAGACCTATTCGGCGATGGTCTTTTCGCTGAAGAAGGGCGCGTCCGAGGACATGCGGGAGGTGATCCGCAAGCTCGTCGCGCTTCAGTACCGCCGCAACGACCAGGCCTTTGCCCGCGGCAATTTCCGGGTCCGCGGCGACAGCCTGGAGATTTTCCCGTCGCACTATGAGGACACCGCCTGGCGCGTCAGCTTCTTCGGCGACGAGATCGAGGAGATCGTCGAGTTCGACCCGCTGACCGGCAAGTCCGTGGCGAGCCTCGACAGCATCAAGGTCTATGCGAACTCCCACTATGTGACGCCCGGGCCGACGCTGAAGCAGGCGATGGAGGCCATCCGCCACGAGCTTGCCGAGCGGCTCAAGGAGCTGGAAGCCGAAGGAAAGCTGCTCGAGCTCCAGCGGCTCGAGCAGCGGACCAACTTCGACCTGGAGATGATCGCCGCGACGGGTTCGTGCGCGGGGATCGAAAACTATTCCCGCTTCCTGACCGGCCGCTTGCCCGGCGAGCCGCCGCCGACCTTGTTCGAATATCTGCCGGACAATGCGCTTCTGTTCATCGACGAGAGCCACCAGACGGTGCCGCAGATCGGCGCCATGGCGCGCGGCGACCACCGGCGGAAGATCACGCTCGCAGAGTACGGCTTCCGGCTGCCGAGCTGCATCGACAACCGGCCGCTGCGTTTCAACGAATGGGACGCGATGCGCCCGCAGACGACCTTCGTCTCGGCGACGCCCGGCTCATGGGAATTGAACGAGACCGGCGGCGTCTTCTCCGAGCAGGTGATCCGCCCGACCGGGCTGATCGACCCGCCGGTCGAGATCAAGCCGGTCGAGGACCAGGTCGACGACCTCGTCAACGAAGCGAAGATCACCGCCAAGAAGGGCTATCGCACGCTAGTCACGACCCTGACCAAGCGCATGGCCGAAGACCTCACGGAATATCTCCACGAGGCGGGGCTGCGCGTCCGCTACATGCACTCCGACGTCGAGACTCTGGAGCGCATCGAGCTGATCCGCGAGCTGCGCCTCGGCGTCTATGACGTGCTGGTCGGCATCAACCTGCTGCGCGAGGGCCTCGACATTCCCGAGTGCGGGCTGGTCGCCATCCTCGACGCCGACAAGGAGGGATTCCTGCGATCGGAGACGTCGCTGATCCAGACCATCGGCCGCGCCGCGCGCAACGTCGAAGGGCGGGTCATCCTTTACGCCGACACGATCACGGGATCGATCGAGCGCGCGCTCGCCGAGACCGACCGGCGCCGAGAGAAGCAGCTCGCCTACAACGAAGAGCACGGCATCACGCCTGAGACGATCAAGCGCGACATCCATGACGTGATGGCGCACCTCGCGACCCGCGACGGCGTGGTCGTCGACACCGGCGACGAGGAGCGCCCGCACCTCGTCGGCCACAACCTCAAGGCCTATATTGCCGATCTCGAGGAGCGGATGCGCAAGGCCGCCGCCGACCTCGAATTCGAGGAAGCCGCGCGCCTGCGCGACGAGATCCGCCGGCTCGAGGAAGACGATCTCGGCATCCCGCAGCCCGACCGCGTGGCGCCGCGCCCGCTCGGCAATTCGACCGAAGGCAAGCCCGGCACCCGCAAGACGCGGTTCGGCAAAACGCAGCGCAAGTTCGGCGGGCGCCGGGGCTAGTCTCCTTAGAAGGAGGCCTTCAGGCCGACCTGGCCGCCGAGTTCGTCACCGCCGTCGCGCGCGAAGGTGGTGCTGCCCGCGACATCGACGCTGAGGTTCGGAAGCAGGCGCACGTTGGCGCCGGCGGTGAGCCGGCCGTACGTCTGCTTGTCGTTCTGGATGTCCCAGTGGTTGACGATGGTCGGCGCGCTGGTCTGCGAGAAGCTGATCATGCGCCCGTCGCCGCTGAACTCATGCTCGACGCCGAGGTCCGCGTAGGCATTGAGCTGGGCAATGTTCGCGCGCGCTTCGACACCGAGGCGGCCGGTGGTCGCCTTGAACGCCTGCTTGCCGACGTTCAGCCGCAGCGCCGCATCGCCGTCCTCGGTATAGCCGTCGACCTTGGCGCGGGCGTAATCGATGGCGACGACCGGGCCCAGCCTGACCGCGGCGAGCGGCAGCAGGTAACCGGCCTTAGCGCCGGCCGTCACATGGCTGCCGTTCGGACGCGCGCTCATGTCCTCGAGCACGCCGGTGCGGGTGATGCGGTTGCGGTCCTTGCCGTAGCCGGCATAGCCCTGTGCGAAGATGCCGCCGAGGTCGACATTGCCGTAGGCGCCGATCTGCAGGCTGCGGCCCTTGATGCGCGCCGCTTCCTTGCCGAAGTGAAGCTTCGGCCGCGTGTAATTGGCGGCAAGGCCGATCGTCGCGGTCGGCATCCCATATTCCGCGCCGGCAGTGATGCCGCCACCGTCGGCTTCGAAGCGGTCATTATTGTCGCTCTCCGTGCCGTTGCGGCTGAAAGCGTCGCCAACGACGAAGAAGCGCAGCCCCGCCGCGGACGCGCCGCGATAGAGGTCGGAGCGGCTCGACAGGGTCCGGCCCCACTGCCGCGCCGTCGTCATGCCGAGGTCGGAGGGACCCTGAAGCGTCAGGGGTGCGGCGATCTGCACCGCGGTATAGCGGCCGAGGATCTCGAAGCCGAGCGAGGTCAGGTGAAGCGCGTCGCCGTAGAACAGATAGCCGTTGGAATTGAGCGCGCACGCCGGGTTCGGGAAGACCGGGCAGACCAGGCCGTTGGTCACGCCATAGGCGCTCGGATTGGCGGCAATGTTCTGGAGCAGCAGCTGACCGTCGAGATAGTGGACGATCGACCCGTTGGCCGCATAGCCGGCAAGCACCGGCTGAAGCTGGTTGTAATAAGCGGTGGCGAAGGTGCCGCGGATCTGCTGCGCGGCTGGGTTCAGTGCGACTTCGGGCGCCACCGCGCCGTTCAGCGCAAGGAAGGCGATGGTCGGATTGCCGTGCGCGACCAGGCGGTCAAGTTGCGCGGCAGTGCCGACGCCTGCCGCAGTACCGGCCGCGGCCGCGGTCGCCAGCGTACCGCCACCCTGCTGATAAATGCGCGCGTCGTTGCCGCCGATCGAAACGGCCAGCAGGTCGTTGCGCGTCAGCGTCGTGTCCGCGTTCGGGAACACCGACGATTGCGCGCCGGTGCCGAGGAACTGGTTGACCTCATATTGAAGGCCCTTGCCGCACAGCGGCGCGCCGTAGGTCGCGTCGAAGCACAGGGTGCCGTTGTTGGTGCCGCCCATCGCGCCGCCGATCGCGAAATTCTCGACTGGCGCCTGAAGAATGTTCGACAGCGTATCGATGTAATTGGTGCCGCCCGAGAAGCGCCCGGTCGGATAGACTTGCAGCGCCTGCGGATTGGCATAGCCGAGCTTGAAGGCATTGCCGGTGTCGGCATAGCTGTCGCCGAACACGACGATGCGGTCGATCTGCTGCGCCGAAGCCGGCGTCGCCGCCGACGCGATCGCGAGAGCCGAAGCGCCTGCAATGGCGCCGAGCAAAGCCTTATCAAACATCGAATTCCCCTCCCCACGGGTGCGCACGCGCGCACCACCTGCGGCGGCCATGGTTGTCATAATCACGTCATGCGCAAGCGGCGGCGCGCCCGTGACTGACGGTTCGCGGGCAAGTGCGGCTTGGCGGCAACATCATCCAAGGAGAAGGGGCCGCGACGAGCGCAGCCCCTCCGATCAGCTCAGCGCAAGATCCCGCGCTTGCGTTGCGCCCAGGCGTACCAGAGCAGCAAGGCGGCGACGAGGATGATCACATAGGGCATGAACGCTGCCGCCCCTTCGTGCATCGAAGCCGGCCCACTCGGAACCAGGATCTCACGTCCCAACGTCACCAGCGCGCCAAGGAACGACAAGGCAAAGACCGGGACTGCCCAGCGCGAGCGCAGCAGAAGCAGGATCGAGCCCGCAAGGCCGCCCCATACGCCAAGGCCCCAGCCGGCCTGCGCCCACATCGGGATGCTGTCGACATAGGCCAGCACCTCGGCGGGGTCGGTGCCTGGCATCATGCTGGCGAGATAATCGGCGTCGCGCAGCCGCGTCATCAGATAATCGTAGCAGCCGAAGCCATTCCAAAGCAGTGCGAGAATGCCCACGATCCATAGATGTGCGGGCGCGCCACGCGCGCGAGCGGCTGTAGCCATTGCATTTCCCCCCTCGATCGGCCGCGGCGTTCGGCGACCGACATGGATGAGGCTACGAAACCCGGCCGGCGTCAAGACGCCCGGTCCAAGCCGTTCAATCGACGGCGATTTCCTGCTTCAGCATATTGCTGAGTGCTGCCGCCAGCGCGTCGAGCTGGTACGGCTTCTGGAGTACGGGGAAGCCGTGGCTGGCGGTCACTTGCTCGCTGTAGCCGGTGGTCAGCAGGATCGGCAGCTCAGGGAAGCGCTCGCGAACCTTCCGCGCCAATTCCAGGCCCGTGATCCCGCCCGGCATGATGATGTCCGAAAAGACGAGCCGCGGCTTGTCGCCTGCGGACAGTTGCTCGATCGCTTCCTTGGCGCTGTGTGTGACGGTGCTTTCGAACCCGAGTTCGGCGAGCATCCCCGCCGCAAGCTCCGCCACGAACATGTCGTCCTCGACGATCAGCACCTGGCCCCTGCTGTCGCCGCCGGCCTGCCGGGCAGTCCCGGCAGCGCCGCCTCTCGAGGCGGGGAGATAGATGGTGAAGGTCGAGCCGTTGCCTTCCTTCGAGCGGACGACGACCGCGCCGCCGATTTGCTTCGCGAAACCGAATACCTGGCTGAGCCCCAGGCCAGTCCCCTGGCCGAAGGACTTAGTGGTGAAGAAGGGTTCGAACACGCGCTCCATGACGTCGGGCGACATGCCGCTGCCGGTATCGGAAACGCTCAGCACGACATGCTCCCCGCGCAGGCCTTCGGGAGACCCGTTCAGCACTTCATTATGCGCGCTGATCTTCAATTTGCCGCCTTCGGGCATCGCGTCGCGGGCATTGAAGGCAAGGTTGAGCAGCGCGAGCTCGAGCGCGCCGGCATCGGCGTCGACGGGCCACAGCTGGTCGGAAATCTCGGTTACGACCTCGATGTCGCTGCGCAGCGACGGGCGCACCAGGGTCGTGATGTCGGAGAAGAATTGCTTGAGGTCGATCTGCTTGATCTCGAGCGGCTGGGCCCGGGCGAAGGCGAGCAGCTGCTTGGTCAGGCCGGCACCGCGCTGGGCCGAATTGCGGACGCCGTCGAGCATCCTTTTGACCTTTTCCTGGTCGTCGATGTTGCGCAGCGCCAGCTCGCACGCGCCAAGGATCGCGGTCAGCAGATTGTTGAAGTCGTGGGCCAGGCCGCCGGTCAGTTGCCCGAGCGCCTCCATCTTTTGCGAGCGGAACAATTGTTCGCGCGATTCCTCAAGCCGCAGCTGCGCCTCGCGCTTCTCCGTCATGTCGCGAGTGATCTTGGCAAAGCCGATCAGCTCGCCCTGCTCGTCGCGGATCGCGTCGAGCACGACGCTTGCCCAGAAGCGCGTGCCGTCCTTGCGGACGCGCCAGCCTTCAGCTTCGTAGCGGCCGGTCTCGAGTGCGATTGCGATCGCTCGCGCGGGCACGCCCGCGTCCAGCTCCTCGTCCGTATAGAAGCGGCTGAAGTGCGACCCGACGATTTCGTCCGGAGTATAGCCCTTGATGCGCTCCGCCCCGGCATTCCAGTTGGCAACCTTGCCTTCCGGATCGAGCATGAAGATCGCATAGTCGGTGACGCCCTGGACGAGAATCCGGAAGCGGCGCTCGGCCTCGAGCAGCGCCTGCTGCGCCGCCCTTTTGTCCGTCATGTCGCGCGTGATCTTGGCGAAGCCGACGAGCTTGCCGTCTTCGTCTTGGATGCGGTCGATGACGACGCTTGCCCAGAAGCGGGTGCCGTCCTTGCGCACGCGCCAGCCTTCGCCTTCGAATCGGCCTTCGCTGCGCGCGGTTTCGAGGACGCGGACGGGCACGCCGTTTTCGCGGTCTTCCTCCGTGTAGAAGGTCGAGAAGTGCTGGCCGACGATTTCCTCGGTCTGGAAACCCTTGATCCGCTCAGCGCCTGCGTTCCAGCTGGTCACAAACCCATTGGGGTCGAGCATGTAGATCGCGTAATCGACGATCGATTGAACCAGCAGCTTGAACGGGTCGGCAGTCTTCGACTCTTCGGCCAACCTTGCATCCCCCGCCAAATTGTTACTCCTGAAAATACTCACGGGTACACGCCCGCGAGAAAGCCAAACCCGCGAACTCCGAGTCGGTTGCATCTGAGTAGTTCGGCGCGTCGCCGATGTCGCGTTCAGACAAGCTGGACTTTTGGCCATGATCGGGAGCCCAGCACCTGACAGGCACAAAGCATTTTCCTACATACAACCCATTTGGTTATCACGCTTCGACTCGACGGAGGGTGGATGCGATGACGAATGTGGACAAGTTGCTCGATTCATTGATCGAGCGCGAGGGCGGCTATGTGAACAATCCTGCCGACAAGGGTGGCCCGACATGCTTCGGCATCACCGAAGCGGTTGCCCGGGCGAACGGCTATCGCGGGGCGATGCGGCAGCTGCCGCGCGCCGAAGCGGCCGCGATCTACAAGCGGCTTTACTGGTTGCGGCCGCGCTTCGACGGGATCGCGAAGCGCAGCCAGGCGCTTGCCGGCGAGCTGTTCGACACCGGAGTCAACATGGGTCCGGCGGTCGCCGTCACTTTCCTCCAGCGCGCGCTCACCGCCCTCAACCGCAACGGCAAGGATTATGCAGACCTCGTGCCCGACGGCCGCGTCGGCGCGAATACGCTCGCGGCGCTCGACAGCTTTCTTTCGGCTCGGGGGGCCTCGGGCGAGACGGTCCTCCTTCGCGCCCTCGAGGCGCTGCAGGGCGAACGCTACTTGCGCCTCGCCGAACGCCGGCCAGCCAATGAGGCCTTCCTTTACGGCTGCTGGCGAACCGGATTGGCACCAAGTGAAGGGATGAAGGCATGACGAAACCGACAAAGCCGACATACCCCCTCCCGCCACCTTCGCCGAGGGGCAGCGCTACATTTACGGCTTGCTCGCCGCCGCCGCGGGCATCTTTTGCGGCCTTGTGTCGCTGGCGATGATCGCGCTGCTGATGTGGGGCGGCTGGAGCCTCGCCGAGGAGCACAGCATCGTCGTCATCTTCGGCTGGTCGCTCGGCGGCTATATCGCCGCGATGGTCGCGGTGATCGTCGGCCTGCTTGCCGGCGGCCCGGTCGGCCGCTTCAAGGTCAGCGCCAGCCGCGACGGCGCGTCGATGGAAGCCGACGGGTCGTGCAAATGATCCTGCGCCTGCTCAAGCCGCAGGCGATCGCCGGCATCACGGTCGCAATCGCCCTTGGCCTGCTGTTGCTGCTCCAGAAGGGCGAGACCCGCCACTGGAAGGAGCAGAGCTCCCAGTTCGAGCGGCTCTACGCCGATGAACGCACCGCCTTCGCCGCCACGGTCGCCAATTACCGCGCCGCCGCGGAACGGGCCCGAGCCGCCGATGCCGCCAACCTCCAGCGCGTCGCCGCCGAGCAGCGCGCGATCAGCGAAAGGACTTCGAATGACTATCAAGCGCGCCTTGCCGCCGCTCATGCTCTTGCTCAGCGCCTGCGCGGCGCGGCCGCAACCGCCCCAGCCGATCCCCGCGCTGGCGGAACAGCGCCAATGCCCGGCCTACCCGCTGCCGCCGGCCGAACTGCTGAAGGCGCCGGCGAAGACCGACTTCCTGTCGCCGATGCGCTGATTGCGACCGAGCAGGCAATCCAGCTCGACGAGCTGATCAAATGGGTTCGGGCCCAGGCCAAGGTCGACCGCCAAGGGAGCCGCTAAGCCTCCGGCCCGTTGAGCGGGGATGACCAAGCAAAGTCCGATCAAGCCGCGCCGCGGGCGTTCGACCGCGGCGCAGCGCTGGGCCTGGGCGGTGCCGATGATGGCGATGACGGGCTGCACGCCCGCCGGGCTGCTGACCAGCTTCGACCGCTTGAGCTCGGCAAGCGAGGCCAAGCGGGTGGCGGCCGGTGTCCCTTACGGCACAGACAGCCGCCAGAAGCTCGACATCTGGGCGCCGACGCGTTCGCGCAAGGACGCTTTGCCGGTGGTCGTCTTTTTCTACGGCGGCGGGTGGAGCGAAGGTTCGCGCGCCGATTACGGCTTCGCCGGCGCCGCGTATGCGAGCCAGGAGTTCATCGCGGTCGTGCCAGATTACCGGCTGGTGCCGCAGGTCCGCTTCCCGGCCTTCGTCGAGGACGGCGCCGCGGCCGTGCGCTGGGTTCACGACAATATCGGCCGCTACGGCGGCGACCCGAAGCGGATCAGCGTCGCGGGCCATTCGGCGGGTGCCTATATCGGCGCCATGCTCACGCTCGACCCGCGCTTCCTCAAGGCTGCGGGCGCGGACCCAAAGATCATCAGGGCCGCGGCACTGCTCGCCGGGCCCTATGACTTCTACCCGTTCAACGAGTCTCGCGGCCGGAATGCATTCGGGAACTGGAAAACGCCGGCGGAAACCCAGCCGGTCAATTTCGCGACGCGGAGCGCCCCGCCGATCTTCCTTGGTCACGGCACCGCCGACCGCGTCGTCCTGTCCCGCAACAGCAAGCGGCTTGCGGAGCAGCTGAAGGCCGCCGGGGCCGAGGTCGAGCTCCGCCTCTATCCCGGCGCCAACCACGTCGACCTCGCGTCGTCGCTGTCCCGCCCGTTCCGCAACCGCACGCCGGTGCTCGCCGAAAGCGCCGACTTCCTGCGCCGCAACTCCCGCTAAGTTGCGGACGGCGCGGAGCCGCCCCACATGGCTGGGCATGGAACAATGGCACGGAACAACGATCATCGGCGTCAAGAAGGGCGGCAAGACCGTCATCGCCGGCGACGGGCAGGTCAGCATGGGCAACACGGTGATGAAGCCGAATGCGAAGAAGGTGCGCCGCATCGGCGAGAAGGGTGACGTGATCGGCGGCTTTGCAGGCGCGACCGCGGATGCCTTCACTTTGTTCGAGCGGCTGGAGCGCAAGCTCGAGCAATATAACGGCCAGCTGATGCGCGCCGCGGTCGAGCTCGCCAAGGACTGGCGGACCGACAAATATCTGCGCAACCTGGAAGCGCTGATGATCGTCGCCGACAAGGACGTGATGCTGATCCTGACCGGCAACGGCGACGTGCTGGAGCCGGAAAGCGGCATTGCGGCGATCGGATCGGGCGGCAATTACGCGCTGTCGGCGGCCAAGGCGCTCGCCGACTATGAACAGGACCCCGAAGTCCTGGCGCGACGGGCGATGCAGATTGCCGCGGAAGTGTGCGTCTTCACCAACGACCGACTGACGCTGGAGACCATCGGCGATTGAGGTAGAAGGGCGGCGATGCTGAAGCTCTCCGCCTTCCTTCCCGCAATCGCTTTTGCCGGCAGCGCCGCGGCCGAGGCGCCGCCCTCCGCGCAACGCTACCTCTTCTACCTCCACGGCGCGATCGTCGAAAACCAAGGCCCGCAGGGCGTAAGCCCTAAATACGGCCGGTACGATTATCCCGGCGTGATCGGCGCCTTTCGCAATGCCGGCCTGACCGTCAGGAGCGAAGTTCGACCGCGGGGCACGGAAGTGAACGCATATGCGGATAAGGTCGTCGCGGAGGTCCGCTCGCTGATCGCCAGCGGCGTCGATCCGTCCCACGTCACGGTCGTCGGGGCATCGAAGGGCGCCGTGATCGCGGCGCTCGTTTCGACCCGGTTGAGCAACGCGAAGGTTCGCTACGTGCTGCTCGCCAACTGCAACCCCTGGTTGATCCGCACCCACAATCCGCGCCTCAGCGGGGAAGTCCTCTCCATTTACGAGAGCAGTGACGAGATTGGCGGCAGTTGCGCCGGCGTGTTGAAGCGCTCACCGGCCGTCACGCGGTTCAAGGAAGTACGGCTTCAAACCGGGCTCGGCCACGGCATTGTTTACCGGCCGCTGAAACAGTGGACGGCGCCTGCGATCGCGTGGGCGAAGCGATGATCCTCGACCGCCGGACGTTCATCGGTGGATCGGCGGCCCTGGCATTGTCCGGCTGCGCGACGACCGGCAGCCGCGGCCTTCGCGAGCCATGCACCCCACTCACGCCCGTCAGGATCGACCCGAGCCTGCTGCTCCGCACCGTCGCCGGCCTGCGGCCCTACCGCGCGTCGGGCTTCGTCGTTCGGGCCGAGCCGCTCGGCGGCAAGAAGCTGGTCCACAATTACGGCCATGGCGGCGCCGGCATCACCCTGAGCTGGGGAAGCTCGCGGCTGGCGACGAACGTTGGCCTTGCCGGACACAGCGGCCCTGTCGCAGTGATCGGCGCCGGGGCCATGGGCCTGACCACGGCGCGGCTGGTGCAAGAGGCGGGCTTTCCCGTCACGATCTACACGGCGGCGCTGCCGCCGCAGACCACTTCCGCGGTCGCCGGTGGGCAGATCTCGCCCTTCGGCCACTTCCGCGAAGACAGCGTCACGCCGGAATGGACCGAGCAATTCCACCAGGCGATGCGCTACAGCTGGGAGCGCTTCCAGCTGATGGTCGGCACCCGCTACGGGATCCGCTGGCTTCCGACCTATGAGCAGGTCGACCCCGGCCCGCTCGAGCCCTCGCCGCTCGACGCCTTCCACCCCGGCATCCGCAAGCTTGCGCCTGGCGAGCACCCGTTCGCGGCCGAAAATGTCGCGCGGTTCAGCACCATGTATGTGGAAACGCCGCGCTTCCTCCAGGAGCTGACCGCCGATTTGCTCCGCGCCGGAGGCAAGATGAAGCTCCGCAGCTTCTCCACACCGGCCGACATCGCGGCGCTCGACGAATCCCTGGTGTTCAACTGCACCGGATTGGGCGCTCGCCAGCTGTTCGGCGACGAAGGGATGATCCCGGTGCGCGGGCAGCTTGCCGTGCTTCGGCCGCAGCCGGAGGTTCGCTACGCTTATTCGATGCGCGGCGGCTACATGTTCCCGCGCAGCGACGGCGTGCTGCTAGGCGGCACGTTCGAGCGCAACGCGTGGGAGGCGGTGCCGCAGCCGGACGACATCGCGCGCATCATGCAGCGGCACCGCGACCTGTTCGCGGGCTTCCGCTGCGCCGCTTGAACCACGAATAGCGGCTCCCGACATTGCCTGACGACATGAACATTCATTCCACCGTGCCGCCGTCGGGCGGCGACCAAGCCCCCGTGCTGAAAGACAAGCTGACGCCCAAGGCGATCGTTGCCGCGTTGAACGAGCACATCATCGGCCAGGACGATGCGAAGAAGGCGGTCGCCGTCGCGCTTCGCAACCGCTGGCGCCGGCAGCAGCTTTCGCCCGAGCTGCGCGACGAAGTGACGCCGAAGAACATTCTGATGATCGGACCGACGGGCTGCGGCAAAACCGAGATCAGCCGGCGGCTGGCGAAGCTCGCCGATGCGCCGTTCGTGAAGGTCGAGGCGACCAAGTTCACCGAGGTCGGCTATGTCGGCCGTGACGTCGAGCAGATCGCCCGCGACCTCGTTGAAGAAGCGGTGCGGCTGGAGCGCGAGCGGCGCCGGTCGCGGGTCCGCGCTGCCGCCGAGGAAGCGGCGATGGAGCGGCTGCTCGATGCGCTGACCGGCAAGGGGTCGAGCGAAGCGACGCGGCAAAGCTTCAGGCAACGCTTCTCGGACGGCAGCCTCGACAAGGCCGAGGTCGAGATCGAGGTCGACGAGCAGCCTGCGATGCCGTTCGAAATCCCCGGCATGGGCGCGCAGGTGTTCGATCTGAAATCGATGATGGGCAAGCTTGGCGGCCAGCAGCCGAAGGCGCGGCGCAAGCTCAAGGTGCCGGACGCGTTCGCGCGGCTCACCGACGAGGAGGCCGACAAGCGCGTTGACCCCGACGACATCAACCGCGTCGCGCTTACAGATGCCGAAGCGAACGGCATCGTCTTCCTGGACGAAATCGACAAGATCGCGGTGAGCGACGTGCGCGGCGGCTCCGTCAGCCGCGAAGGGGTGCAGCGGGACCTGCTGCCGCTGATCGAAGGCACGACCGTCGCGACCAAATACGGGCCGCTGAAGACCGACCACATCCTGTTCATCGCGTCGGGCGCGTTCCACATCGCGAAGCCGGCCGATTTGCTTCCGGAGCTTCAGGGCCGCCTTCCGATCCGCGTCGAACTAAAGGCGCTGACTGAAAGCGATTTCGTCCGCATCCTGTCGGCGACCCGCGCCAGCCTGACCGAACAATATCAGGCTCTGCTCGGCACGGAAGGCGTGACGATCCAGTTCGCCGAAGACGGCATCCAGGCGCTCGCTCGCATTGCGGCCGAAGTGAACGAAGCGGTCGAGAATATCGGCGCGCGGCGGCTTCAAACGGTGATGGAGAAGCTGCTTGAGGAAGTGAGCTTCGAAGCCGAGGAGCGCGGCGGCGAGACCCTTACTGTCGACGCAGCCTTCGTAGAAAAGCAGCTCAGCGGCATCGCCAAGAACGCCGACCTCAGCCGCTACGTGCTCTAGAGCAAGCTCGTCGGAGAGTAGCGGGAGTATCGCCAGAGCAGGCCCTTGGCGAACGGCGCCCACAAGCTCGTCTTCACTCCGGCAAGCCTAAGGAGCTCCGCGACCCAGCTGTTGCACGTGTTGACCACGCTCGCCTTGCCCGCGGCACGGTAGAATGCGTCGGACGGACCATAGCCGGGGTGGTCGATGCGCTGAGGGCGCCCGCGCTGGTCGAGGGCGAATCCGGCGCGCACCGCGGCCCATAAGCGGCGATATTCTTCAGGCCTGAGCTTCACTTGGCGGAAGCGGTCGCTCGCGGGCGCGGGGACGTACTGGACGTGAATGACCTGCTTGCCGCCGGTGAGGGCAGACCAGACGGTCCGCGGTTTGAGGTCCCACCAGGTCGGCGTTTCCAGATAGACCCGCTCCTCGCCGGCTCCAAACGCCACGAAACTCGCGTTTTCGTCGATTGCTTCGAAGTCGCGGCGCGGCAGGAGCTTGGCCCAGCTAAGCCCTTGCGCCTCGATCGGCATGATCAGATCGGTGTGGATCCCATTATCGATCAGGTAGACCGTCGTGCCTTTGGCCGGTTCGGTCCACCCCCGGTTGACGGGCACCAGCGAGCCGACGAGCGCCGCCAGCAGGTACAGCGCGACCGGTGCGGAGAGCGCCATGCCGAGGCGGCGAACCCACTTGCGTGCCTTGCCTTTGCGCCGTCGCCGAGCCACCCGTCCCCCGCTTTGCCTTGCCTTGCCCAGCCACGCTGCCTAGATGCGCGGCTAATGTCGGGGCGTAGCGCAGCCTGGTAGCGCATCACACTGGGGGTGTGGAGGTCGCTGGTTCGAATCCAGTCGCCCCGACCATCATCTTTTCAAGTCGAAAGTCAGCCTTCTTCGATGTCCAGCGAACCAATTTTGATGAGCATGGTCCAGGCCGCACCGTCGGACGGCGGCGTCGCCGCGGGCGTGTTCGGGCTGCTGCCGTGGATCCTGATCTTCGTGATCTTCTATTTCCTGATGATCCGGCCGCAGCAAAAGCGGGTGAAGGAGCATCAGGCGGCGATCGCCGCGATCAAGAAAGGCGATGAAGTCGTCACCGGCGGCGGCGTCCGCGGCAAGGTCACCAAGGTTGCCGACGACGAGGTCGAGGTCGAGATCGCGCAGGGCGTACGGGTTCGAGTCATCAAAGGGACGGTAAGCCAGGTCCTGACGCCGAACACCAAGCCGGCGAACGACTAAGGGAAGTAAGGCTGATGCTCGATTTCCCCCGCTGGAAGATCGCCGCCATCTGGCTGACGATCCTCATCGGCATCTTCTTCGCTCTCCCCAGCCTGCTGCCGTCGCAGGCGCGCAGCGCGTGGCCGTCCTGGCTTCCTGAAGAACATATCAACCTGGGCCTCGACCTCGCGGGCGGCAGCCAGCTGCTCCTCGAGGCCGATGCGAAGGACGCCGCCAAGCAGCGCCTCCAGGCGATGGAAGATTCCGTCTCGACCGAGCTCCGCCGCTCGCCGCGGATCGAAGTCGGCGACGTTTCGACCGCTGGCGGGCGCCTGTCCTTCATGGTCCGCAATCCCCAGCAGGTGGACGCCGCCGTCGAACGGCTGCGGACGCTGACGCGGCCTGTCGGCCTTTCGGGTAGTCGCGACTGGGACGTGCAGGTGATGGACTCCACCCGCATCGTGCTGATCCCGACGCAGAGCGGATCGGCCACCGCGCTCAAGGATGCGATGACCGTTGCCCGCGACGTGGTCCGCCGCCGCATCGACCCGCAGGGCACGAAGGAAATCACCGTCATCAACCAGGGCGCGGACCGCATCCTCGTCCAGGTGCCCGGCGTCGAGGATCCCGACGCGCTCAAGAATTTGATCGGCCAGACCGCCCGGCTCGAGTTCAAGCTGGTCGACCAGTCCGCCGATCCCGTCGAGGTGCAGCAGGGCCGCGCCCCGGCCGGCAGCCAGGTGCTGCCGATGGCCGACGGTTCCGGCCTGATCGCCGTCAAGCGCCGCGTGATGGTGTCGGGCGAGCAGATCGTCAAAGCCCAGCAGACCTTCGACCAGGACGGCCGCGCGGTCGTCTCCATCGGCTTCAATTCCGCCGGTGCCCGCCGCTTCGGGCGCGTCACCCAGGAGAACGTCAACAAGCCGTTTGCGATCATCCTGGACGACAAGGTGCTGTCGGCGCCGAACATCAACGAGCCGATCCTTGGCGGTCAGGCGCAGATCATGGGCAATTTCACGGTCGAAAGCGCGAACGCGCTGGCGATCAGCCTTGCGTCCGGCAAGCTGCCCGTGAAGCTGAACGTGATCGAGGAGCGCACGGTCAGCGCCGAGCTCGGCAAGGATTCGATCGAAAAGGGCGTCATCGCCAGCGTCGTTGCGACCCTGGCCGTGATCGCCTTCATGCTGATCACTTATGGCCGCTTCGGCGTCTACGCGACCCTGGGCCTGATCGTGAACGCGCTGCTGATCCTCGGCATCATGGCGATCTTCAACGCATCTTTGACCTTGCCCGGCATCGCGGGCTTCGTGCTGACGATCGGCGCGGCCGTCGACGCCAACGTGCTGATCAACGAGCGCATCCGCGAAGAGCAAAGGCGAGGGCGGCGGATCATCGACGCCATCGAGACCGGCTACCGCGAAGCGTCCACGGCCATCTTTGACGCCAACATCACCAACGTCATCGCTGCTGCCCTGATGTGGTATTTCGGGTCGGGGCCGATCCGCGGCTTCGCGGTCGTGCTGATGATCGGCATCGTCACCTCGGTGTTCACCGCCGTCAATTTCACGCGGATGCTGGTGGCCCTTTGGGTCCGCGGCACGCGCCCGCGCGAACTGCACATCTAAAGGTCAAGATCCGTGAAGCTGCTCAAGCTGGTCCCCGACCATACGAACATCAACTTCATGCGCTGGCGCAATCTTGCGCTGGTGCTGTCGATCATCGCCACGATCGCCAGCCTCGCGCTGGTCGGCGTCAAGGGCCTCAACCTCGGCGTCGACTTCGTCGGCGGCCAGGTGGTGCGCGTGACCTTCGCTCAGCCGGTGAACATTGAAGACCTGCGCGGGCGCGTCGACAAGCTCGAGGTCGGCGACGCGAGCATCCAGCAGTTCGGCGACGACCGCACCTACCAGATCCGCCTGCCCAAGCCGGACGGGTCCGAGGGCGAGGCGGCGGCGATCGTCACCAAAGTTCGCGAGTTCATCCCGCAGGCCTATCCCGGCGCGAAGGTCGGCGCGGGCGAAGCGGTGTCCGGCAAGGTCAGCGAAGAACTGGCGCGCGACGGCGCACTGTCCATCACGCTCGCGATGATCGGCATCGCCATCTACATCTGGTTCCGCTTCGAATGGCAGTTCGGCGTCGGCGCGCTGCTCACCCTCTTCCACGACGTGTCGATGACGCTCGGCTTCTTCTCGCTGACCGGGCTTCAGGTCGATCTCAACGTCGTCGCGGCGATCCTGACCATCGTCGGCTATTCGCTGAACGACACCGTCGTCATCTACGACCGGATACGCGAGAATTTGCGCAAGTACCGGAAGATGGCCATCGTCCCGCTGCTCAACCTGTCGCTGAACGAGACGCTGTCGCGGACCATCGTCACGTCGCTGTCGATCCTGCTCGCGCTCGGCATGCTGATGATCCTCGGGCCCGACGTCATCTTCGGGCTGACCATCGCCATCTTCCTCGGCATCTTCATCGGCACCTATTCGTCCATCTACATTTCGTCGCCGGTGCTGGTGTGGCTTGGCGTCAAGCCGGACAGCTTCCTGCGGAGCGGCGATGAGAAGGACGAGGCGCAGCCTGAGCCCGCCTAAGGCCCGACCTTTCACGAGGTCATTGGCCGTTCATCCAGAGCCTCCCATCGCCCGCTTGGCGTGCTTCGAAGCCGCCGCTAATGAGGTGCCCATGCTGAAGTTTTCACGTGCCGCCGCTGTCCTCGTCGCCTGCGCCGGCGCGCTTTCGCTGACCGCCTGCGCGACCGGCCGCAACAGAAGCGACACCGCTTATGTCGCCCGCGACGTCAGCTCGCTTTACACGGCCGCCCAGCGGACGATGGAGCGCGGCGATTACAAGAAAGCGGCCCAGCTGTTCGAGGAAGTGGAGCGCCAGCATCCTTATTCGGTATGGGCTCGCCGGGCGCAGGTGATGGGCGCCTTCAACTATTATCTGGGCGACCAGTACAATGACGCGATCAGCGCCGCGCAGCGCTTCCTGACCATCCACCCCGGCAGCGATGAGGCGCCCTACGCCCAATATCTGATGGCGATGAGCTATTATAAGCAGATCAACGACGTGACACGCGACCAGACCAGCGCCGAGCAGGCGTCGGCTGCGTTCGGCGAATTGATCCGCCGCTATCCGAACACGCGCTACGCGACCGACGCGCGGGCCAAGCTCGACCTCATCAACGACCATCTTGCCGGCCGCGAGATGCAGATCGGCCGCTATTATCAGCGCGCCGGCGAATGGCTCGCCTCGACCTACCGCTTCCGCACCGTGGTCGACCAATATCAGACCACCAGCCACACGCCCGAAGCGCTCGAGCGCCTGGTCGAATCTTATCTCTCGCTCGGTATCCCCGGCGAGGCACGCAAGGCTGCCGCGGTGCTGGGCCGCAACTATCCGGACACCTATTGGTACAAGCAGTCGCTCCGGCTGCTGAAGCAGGAAGAGCAGAAGACCGGCGGCCGCGCCTTCGCCAACAATGGCGAGCCGGTCGGAAGCCCGGTCACCGCACCGGCGGCGGCGCCGGCACCGGCCAAGGGCAAGAGCCGCACGCGCGCCAAGCCCTAAGCCGCCGATGCACAAGCGGGGCGGGACCGGACACCTGTTTCGCGGACGTCGCCGCCCGTGCTGAGGCAGCTTGCAATCCACAATGTGGTGCTCGTCGAGCGCCTCGAGCTTGAATTCGCGCCCGGATTGGGCGTGCTGACCGGCGAGACGGGCGCCGGCAAGTCGATCCTGCTCGACGCATTGGGCCTGGCCCTCGGTGCGCGCGCCGATGCGGCGCTGGTCCGCCAGGGAGCGGCCTCTGCTTCCGTCACCGCCGAGATCGACCTGCCGCGCGGGCACGCCGTCGAGGCGCTCCTCGAGGACCAGGGGATCGAGGCAGATGAAGGCGAGCCGCTGATCGTCCGCCGAACGCTCAAGAGCGACGGCGGCAGCCGCGCGTTTGTGGGCGCGGCCAGCGTTCCGGCAGGGCTGCTCCGCGAGGTCGGAAGCCTGGCCGTCGAAATCCATGGACAACATGACGAGCGCGGACTGCTGAACCCCAAGGGCCATCGGGCGCTGCTCGACGCATTCGCGCGGGTCGATCTGGCCCGTGTCGAGGCGAGCTGGAATGAGGTCGTCAGGCTCGAGGCCGAGCTGCTGCAGGCTCAAGGTGAACTCGCCGCTGCCGAGCGCGACCGCGAATGGCTCGCCTTTGCGTCGGGCGAAATCGAAGCGCTTGCGCCAGAGCCAGGCGAAGAAAGCCGGCTAGCCGAGGAACGCGCAGCAATGCAGGCGGGAGCGAAGGCCGGCGAGTCGCTGACCGGGCTCGACGAACTGCTCGGCGGATCGGACGGCGCGCTGTCGCTGCTGCGTCAGGCGGCGCGACAGATCGAGCGCGGCGCCGCCGACCACCCGTTGCTCAGCGAAGCGCTGGCCGCCCTCGACCGATCGTTGATCGAGGCGAGCGAAGCCGAGGAGCGGATCGCCCGCGCAGCCGACGCCCTCGCCTTCGACCCGGCGCGGCTGGAGCAGGTCGAGGCGCGGCTGTTCGACATTCGCGCGCTCGCCCGCAAGCATCGCGTCGAGCCCGACCAGCTCGCCGACCTTGGCACGCAGATGCAGGCGCAGCTCCAAGCGATCGATGCCGGCAGTGAAAGGATCGAGGCGCTCGATCGGCAGCTCGCCGAGGCCCGCGAGCATTATGGGCGCGCGGCGGCCGAGCTCAGCGAGGCCCGCCATGCTGCGGCCGCGCGGCTCGATGCCGCCGTTGCAGAAGAGCTCGCGCCGCTGAAGCTCGATGCCGCGCGTTTCCGGACGGCGATCGCCGAAGCGGAACCCGGCCCGTCGGGTACCGACCGAGTCGAGTTCGAAGTGTCGACCAACCCGGGCGCGCCGTTCGGCCCGCTGACGAAGATCGCTTCGGGTGGTGAGCTGTCGCGGTTCATCCTGGCGCTCAAGGTCGCGCTGGCCGAAGCGGGCAGCGCCGCGACGATGATCTTCGACGAGATCGACCGCGGCGTCGGCGGCGCCGTCGCGAGCGCGATCGGCGAGCGGCTCGCGCGGCTGGCAGCGAAGTCGCAGGTGCTGGTCGTCACTCACTCGCCGCAGGTCGCCGCCCGCGCGGCAACGCACTATCGCATCGAGAAGAGCCACGGGTCCGACGGCACGCGCACCAGCGTCCGCAAACTATCCGATGATGAGCGGCGCGAGGAGATTGCGCGCATGCTGTCCGGTGCGTCCGTCACCGATGAAGCGCGCGCCCAGGCCTCGCGCCTGCTCGACGCCGCGTGACCACGTTCGTCGCGCTGCTGCGCGCGGTGAATGTCGGCGGCCGGCAGCTGAAGATGGCCGAGCTCAAGCGCATCGCCGACGAATGCGGGCTCGGATCCCCGCGGACCTACATTGCAAGCGGCAACCTGCTCTTCACCTCGGCCGACGGCGAAGAGGCGCTAAAGAAGCAGCTTGAGCGCGCGATCACGGCGCATATGGGCAAGACCGTCGAGGTGATGATCCGCACTGCGGCGGAGCTGGCGCAGGTGGTCGAAGCCAATCCGTTTACGGACGAGCCGGGCAATCGCGTCGCCGCCATCTTCTTCGACCAACAGCCTGGCAGCGAAGCCATCGACGAGGCGAAGAACAGGTCAAAGGAACGGCTGGCGCGCGGCAAGCGTGAAATCTATGTCCACTATCCCGACGGGCTCGGCGCCTCGAAGCTCCAGCTGGGCACGAAGGCGGCCGGAACGGCCCGCAACATGAACACGGTCGCCAAGCTCGCCGAGCTTGCAAGGGAGATGTCATGAGTAAGGAACGCCCGATCCCGCACAAGTTCGAAGGCGAGAGCTGCGAAAGCGTGTTCGTCGGCCGCCGCGACGGCGAGGCGCGCCCCACCGTGATCCTGATCCCGACCGTCATGGGCGTGACCGAGCTCGAACTCGGCTTCGGACGGCAGCTGGTCGAGCTCGGCTATAATTCGCTAGTCGTAGACCTGTTCGGCAAGGAGTTCCGCGGCGCCGAGCGGGACGTGATGTTCGGCGAGATGGGGCGGCTGCGCGAGGACCGCGCCGCGCTCCGACGCCGGCTTGAACATGTGCTCGACCTTGCGCGAGGACTCGAAGAAGTGGCCGACGGGCAGATCGTCGTCGCCGGATATTGCTTCGGCGGCCAATGCGCGCTCGACCTCGCGCGGAGCGGCGCCGACATTCGCGCCGCGGTCAGCTTCCACGGCCTGTTCGATCCGCCCGGCCTTCCACCCGAGAAGATCAAGGCCAAGGTCGTCGCCTTCCACGGCTGGGACGATCCCATGGTGCCGCCTGACGCGGTGGTCGCGCTGGGCAAGGAAATGTCGGACGCCGGCGCCGACTGGCAAATCCACGCCTACGGCCATGTGGGTCACGGCTTCACCAACCCGCGCGCCAGCGACCTGCAGATCGACGGCGTCGCTTATAACGCACTCGCCGCCGAGCGCAGCTGGACGAGCTTCATCAACCTGCTCGAAGAAGTCTTCGGTGGCGGCGACTGAGATCGGCGAAGCTCAAGCCGCCAACCGCCTGATGCGGCTGGCGAAAGAGATCGCGCGGCACGACAGGCTCTATCACGACCAGGACGCGCCGGAGATTTCCGACGCCGATTATGACGCGCTGGTCCGCGAGAACCGCGAGCTGGAGGAACGCTTCCCTCATCTGGTGCGGGCGGACTCGCCGTCGAAGCGGCTGGGCGCAGCGCCGGCAACCAGCGGCCTCGCCAAGGTCACGCACGCGCGGCCGATGCTCAGCCTCGACAACGCCTTTTCTCCGCAAGAGGTTGAGGAGTTCGCCGCCCGGGTGAAGCGCTTCCTGGCCTTGCCGGCTGACGCGCAGGTGGCGATGACCGCCGAACCCAAGATCGACGGGCTGAGCTGCTCACTGCGTTACGAACGGGGCGTTCTGGTGCTCGCCGCAACCCGCGGCGACGGCAGTGTCGGCGAGGACGTGACCGCCAATGTCCGGACCATCGGCGACATCCCGCAGCGGATAGAGGATGCGCCGGACGTGCTGGAGGTGCGCGGCGAGGTCTACATGTCGAAGGCCGACTTCGAGGCGCTGAACGCGCGGCAGGAAGCAGCCGGCGGCAAGATCTTCGCGAACCCGCGTAACGCGGCGGCCGGCTCGCTGCGGCAGAAGGACCCCAGCGTCACGGCGGCGCGGCCGCTGCGCTTCCTCGGCCATGGCTGGGGCGAGCTCAGCCAACCGCTCGGCGAGACACAGTTCGACGCGATGAAGCGGATCGAAGGCTTCGGCTTGCCCGTCACGGAAATGCTGAAGCGCTGCACAACGCCGGCCGAGATGCTCGCCCACTACGGGAAGATCGAACGCGTTCGTGCCGACCTGCCGTTCGACATCGATGGCGTCGTCTACAAGGTCGACCGGCTCGACTGGCAGGAGCGGCTCGGCCAGGTCGCACGCGCCCCGCGCTGGGGCCTCGCGCACAAATTCCCCGCTGAGAAAGCGGAGACGACGCTCGAAGCGATCGACATCCAGGTCGGGCGCACCGGCAAGCTGACGCCCGTTGGGCGCCTCAAGCCCGTCGGTGTCGGCGGCGTGATCGTCGCCAATGTGACGCTGCACAACCGGGACGAGATTGAGCGGCTAGGACTCCGCATTGGCGACCGCGTGCGAATCCAGCGCGCAGGAGACGTCATCCCGCAGGTGGTCGAGAACCTCACGCGCCACGAGCCGCGCGAGCCGTACGTCTTCCCCGACCATTGCCCGCAGTGCCATTCCGAAGCGGTTGCCGAAGAGGGCGAGGTCGACGTCCGCTGCACCGGGGGACTGATCTGTCCCGCGCAGCGGTTCGAACGCTTGCGCCATTTCGTTAGCCGCGGCGCGCTCGACATCGAAGGGCTGGGCGAGAAGAGCATCGCCGAGTTCATCGATCTCGGCTGGCTTCATTCGCCCGCCGACATTTTCCGCCTCCGCAAGCATCGCGCCGGCCTGCTCGGCCGCGAGGGGTGGAAGGAGAAGAGCGTCGACAATCTGCTCGCCGCCATCGAGGCCAAGCGCCAGCCGGACGGGCCGCGGCTGCTGTTCGGCCTCGGCATCCGCCACGTCGGCATCGTCACCGCGCGCGACCTGCTGAAATGCTTCGGCACGATCGAGGAGCTTCGGCGCGCCGCTACCTCTGAGACAGGCCAATCCGAATTGTCGTCGGTGGAGGGCGTAGGACCAGTCGTCGCCGAAGCGCTGGTCGATTTCTTCCACGAGCCGCACAACCGCGAAGTGCTCGACGACCTCCTGTCGGAAGTCTCGCCGCAGCCATTCGTCAGCGATGCGAAGCAGACCGAATGGACCGGCAAGACGATTGTCTTCACCGGCAGCCTGGAAACGATGAGCCGCGACGAAGCCAAGGCCCAGGCGGAGCGGCTGGGGGCCCGCGCTGCGGGATCGGTAAGTGCGAAGACCGACCTGGTGGTCGCCGGACCCGGGGCCGGGTCGAAGCTCAAGAAAGCCGAAGAGCTTGGTGTGCGAGTAATCGGTGAACCCGAATGGGCGAAAATCGTTGCCGAGACAGGCGCTTAGCCGTTCGGGAAAGGTTCAGCGCAGTTCGCGCAAACTTGCCTGATGAAGCTGCCCCTCTGCCTCGCCGCGATCGCCGCTGCCGCGTCCGCGAGTCCCGCCTTCGCGTGCGCGCCGCCGCCGCCCGGCTGGGTGCCGCCGACGCATGAGCAGCTGATCGAGCGCTTCACCAAGCAGGCGGACCATATCGTCTATGGGATCATCGCCCCGAGTGCCGCGGGCGACCGCAAGTCGATGCTGAAAGTGCTGCACGTCTACAAGGGCGGCCTGCGCAAGGGCTACACCATCGAGGGTACCGCCAGCTTCGACCTTCCGGTGCCGCATTGTTCCGGCATGATGATGCCGCCCGACGAAAAGCCGGTCGGCACTTACGGCGTCTTCGCCCTTCGCGGGGACTCGCCCGAGTTGAACATGATCAAGCCCGAGGACGTCCAGCTGATGATCCGCAAGGGCTGGATCCGCTCCGCCCAGGCCCTCTGATCAGCGGCTGAGCACCAGGACCGGCCACTCGCCGGGTCCGCGGTTCGCCAGCTTCATGCCTAGCTGCTCATAAGCGGCCGCAACCGCGCCAGCCTGGCTGTCGAGCAGCCCTGCGAGGATCACCGTCCCGCCGGGCGCCAGGGCCTTCACGAAATCCGGCGCGAGCTCGATCAGAGGGCCGGCCAAGATGTTGGCGATGATCAGGTCGTAGGGTGCGCGCGCCGCCAGCAGCGGCGAGTCCATGCCCTCCGCTACGCCGAGCAGGAGCTCCCCACTCGCATGGCCGAGCTCCACGCGGTTGATCGCGGCATTGTCGCGCGACACGTCGATGGCGATCGGGTCGATGTCGGTGGCGATGCACTTCGCCTGCGCCCACAAAGCGAGCGCCGCGAAGGCGAGCAGGCCGGTACCGGTGCCGATATCCGCGATATTCGAGAAAGAGGCGCCGTCGCGCTCGAGCCGGTCCAAGGCTTCGAGGCAGCCGCTGGTGGTCGCGTGCTGGCCGGTGCCGAAGGCGAGGCTCGCGTCGATCTCGAACGGGACGGTGCCCGGCGGAACGCTGCGGTACATGGGCGTGTGGACGTAGAAGCGGCCGGCGCGGATCGGCTGCAGCCCCTCTTGGCTCATCGTCACCCAGTCCGCCTCGCCGAGTTCGTCGACACGCGGCTCGCCGGACCCCAGCGCGACGAAGGCCGCGAGCTCATCGTCGCTCGGCGGATTGTCGAAATAGCCGTGGATCAGCCAGTCGTCGGGCTTCGCGGGATCCGGCTCGTCCGCGACGAGCACCGCGTTCGGGAAAAGATCGTCACTATCCGCGACCGCCTCACCCTGCGCGCGGGTGCAGGCTATCGTCACCCTGAAGCTCACTTCTTCGCCGCCGCTTCCTTTGCGAGCCGCTCGTCGAGCGCCTTTGTCAGCTTGGCCGCATAGGTCTTGCAGCCTTCCGTCTCGAGGAGCGGGCGCCCGAGCGCGAACCTTTGGTCCAGCCCGCTCGCCGAGGGATGCGGCGTCAGGATGATGTCGCAATCGAGGCTGGCGACCTTGGCGATGCTGGCGCGGAACGCCTCGAGCGCGCCGGGATGATCGCTGAAGCGGTAATCGGGGCCGCTGACTGGCGAGAGGCTGTCGGCATAGACGATGGTCCGGCACACGCCGCCGCCGCAGCTGACCCATTGCCAGCTCATCGCGCCGTGCGTGTGTCCCTTCGTGTAGTGACCCTTGAGCATCAGATCGCCGAGGCGGACTTCCTCTCCGTCACGCAGCACCCGGTCGACGCGTGCCGGCGCGAACGGCTTGAGCACGCTCTTCTGCGGGTCGCCGTCTGCGGCAATGCCCGAGCGCAGCACCGGCGCTGCGTTCGCCGATGCATAAAGCTGGGCGCCCGTCAGCTGCTGCAGCCGGGCCATGCCGCCGACATGGTCGAAATGTTCGTGGCTGTGGAGCAGGACGCGCACGTCGCGCGGGTCGTAACCGAGGCGGCGGATGTTGGCGGCAACGAGGTCCGCACCGCCCTCCGTCCCGGAGTCGATCAGCACGCTGCCCTGGCTGCCGACGACCAGGACCGAGGCGATTCCGCAGGTGCCGACATAATAAGTGTTGGCGTGGATGCGCACGGGCGGCGCGGGCTTTTCCCAATCGTCCGACCCATCACAAGCGGCTGCCCACAGCGGCCCGGATGTCTCGATCGGCGCACGCGGCCGCTCGATGACCCTTGGCCGTCCAAGCGGCACGACCACCTGGTTCAGTTGCATGGCGGCAAGCAGGAAGAGGCTAGCGAACATAGCTGGCTCCATTGGCGTCGATGATGCTGCCCGTTGCCGAGGCGGGTGCGTCGACGGCCAGCCAGCGGATCACTTCGGCGACCTCGTCGGTCGACGCGACGCGCCCGAGCGGGATGTCGGCGATGATCTTCGCCCCGCCGCGGCCTTCGAGATATTCAGCCGTCATCTCCGACACCGTGAAGCCCGGCGCGACGGCGAAGCAGAGGATGCCGTCGGACGCATAGCCGCGGGCGATCGTCTTCGTCATGCTGACCATCGCGCCCTTGGACGCGGCATAATGCCAGTGCTGCGGGCTGTCGCCCCGAAAGGCGGCGCGGCTCGCGACATTGACGATGCGGCCGCCGCCGCCACGATCGAGGAAGTGCGACACCGCCAGCCGCGACAGATCCGCCGCCGCCTGCATGTTGATGGTCATGGTCCGGTGCCAGGCGGCGTGCCATTCGTCGTCCGGCGCATTGTCGCCGACGGCCTCGTAGATGCCGGCATTGTTGACCAGCACGTCGATCTCGCCGTCGAGCTCGTCGAGCGCCGTATCCCAGATGTCGCGCGGCGCATCCGCGTTCATCAGGTCGCCCGCCACGAGCTGGTCGCTGCCGGCGGTCGAATGGCCGACGACCCTGTGCCCGGTTTTCCTGAGGAGCGCATAAGCGGCCGCGCCAATGCCGCGGCTCGCGCCGGTGACGAGGATGTTCATGCCCCCGCCTAGCGCGCCGGCCGAGTCCCGCCAACAGCGCTCACGCTGAGCTTGTCGAAACGCGAGCGCTCGCCCTTCGACAGGCTTAGGGTGAGCGCTTTCTCGTTACGCGGCCATGCCGTTCACGAATTCCTTGGCGGTCGTCTTGAAGTTGGAGATCTGCTCCGAGAAGCGGCCGAAGCCCTGCTCGACCGCATCGATATCCTTGGCGACATTTTCGGTGTCGGTGCGGATCGCGGCGATGGTCGAGCTCATCGAGTCGGCGGCGAGCGCCGTTTCGTCGACCGCGGCGGTGATCATGGTCACGGTCTGGGCCTGGAGCTCCATCGCCTCGCGGATGCGGTCGGCGGAGGTCTGCACCTCCTCGACCGTGCCCTGGATGGAGCCGTTGGCATCGACCGTCTGGCGCGTTGCCTGTTGGATCGCAGTGATCTTGGCGGTGATGTCGTCGGTCGCACGCGCCGTCTGGGAAGCGAGGCTCTTCACTTCCTGGGCGACGACGGCGAAGCCGCGGCCGGCGTCGCCTGCGCGCGCCGCTTCGATTGTGGCGTTGAGCGCCAGGAGGTTGGTCTGGCCGGCAATGTCGCGGATCAGGCTGAGGATCGATTCGATCGCCTCGACGTGAGCGGACAGCGCCTGGCTGACCTTCACGGCCTGGCTCGCCTGGTCACTTGCGCGGACGGCGACGCCGGACGCGACTTCGACCTCGGCCCGGGCGTCCTCGATCGCGCGGATGAGGCCGGCCGCGGTCTGCGCGGCCTCGCGCATGGCGACGGCGGACTGTTCGGCAGCCGCAGCGACTTCGCTGGTCTTGCCGAGCATGCCGCGTGCCGACGCAGCGGTCGAGCGTGTGCGGTCTGTCAGCGACTTCGACTGTTCGGTGCTTGCGCGGACGAGTTCGGCGACTCGGCGCTCGAAATGCTCGCTTTCGCGGCCGCGCTGGTCGGCGGCGGCAATCGCTTCGAGCAGCGACACTTGCGCAAGGATGATGTCGCTTTCGACGATGCCGACGCGGTAAAAGGCGGCGACGCATTCGGCGAGCAGCGCCGGGCGGTCCGACAGCCGATCGGCGATGGCTTCGAGCGCCCCGCTGGCGATGCGGTTGCGGGCGGCCATGTAATCCGGAACCGAGATCCGCTCGCGGTAGATCTGGCGGCCGTACTCGGCGACCGACTGCACCCAGCCAGCGCTGACCTTGGTCGAATAAAGCTCCGAATAGCGGCGAGCGCGCTCGGGTCCGAACTGCTTTTCCACTTCGACCGCGAGCAGGTCCGTCACATGGTCGCTCAGCAGTGCGATGTCCTTGTCGAGCGAACCCCCGGCATTATAGGCGGCGATGCGCGCCCTCACCTGCTCGTCCGTCAGCTGCTGAAGCTGTGCCGTGTCGCCGCTCATCCGTCCGGTCTCCGTGCTATGCCTTCTGTCCGCCCCGCGGCGGTTCGGGCGTTCTCATGCAGCGGCAATGGTTAAGACGGGGTTAGGGCTGGCCTTTCGCAACCTTGCGTGGACTAAGGCCGCGCCTTAAGCGGCCTGACCATGGCAAGCACCCGATCACGCCCGCTTTCGCCGCACCTGACAGTGTGGCGCTGGGGCCCGAATATGCTCGTTTCCATCCTCCACCGGGCCACCGGCATCGCCTTGTCCTTCGCGGGGCTGGCAATCCTGACCTGGTGGCTGGTGGCCCTGTCGCAAGGCGCCGACGCTTACGCGCAGTTCAGCGAAGCGATGCAGCACCCGCTGGGACTGATCGTGCTCGTCGGCATCACCTGGAGCTTCTTCCAGCACCTGTTTTCCGGCCTCCGTCACCTGGTGATGGACACCGGCGCCATCTTCGAGCTGAACGTCAACAAGAGCTCGGCCAACCTGACGATCCTCGCCTCCGTGATCTGCACGGTCGCGCTGTGGGCCTATCTTCTGGGATATGTGGAATGAGCATCGGCGACAGCTCGACACCGCTTGGCAAGGTCCGCGGCCTCGGTTCCGCCCGCGAAGGCGGCGAGCATTGGCTCGGCGAACGGGTGACCAGCATCGCCCTGACTCTGCTCGGCGCCTGGTTCATCGCATCGCTCTTTCTGCTGCCGAACCTCGACCCGCGCACCTTCGCCGAATGGCTGCGGAGCCCGACGGCGGGCATCCCGATGGCGCTGCTCGTGATCGTCGGCTTCAAGCATGCGCTAGACGGCGTGAAAGTGGCGGTCGACGACTATGTCCACGAAGAAGGCCTGCGCTTCGCCGTCAACACCTTCCTGCTGTTCCTGGCCGTGGGCGGCGCTGCGATCGCGCTTTACGCCCTCGCCTCCCTGACCTTCGGAGTTTCGGCTTGAGCGCCTACAAGATCGTCGATCACACTTATGACGTCGTCGTCGTCGGGGCCGGCGGCGCCGGCCTTCGCGCCACCATGGGCGCGGCCAATGCCGGGCTGAAGACCGCTTGCGTCACCAAGGTCTTCCCGACGCGCAGCCACACCGTCGCGGCGCAGGGCGGGATTGCCGCATCGCTCGGCAACATGGGCCCGGACCATTGGACCTGGCACATGTACGACACCGTGAAGGGCTCCGACTGGCTCGGCGACCAGGACGCGATCGAATATCTGACGCGCGAAGCGCCGGCGGCCGTGATCGAGCTAGAACATGCAGGCATGCCGTTCAGCCGCACCGAGGAAGGCAAGATCTACCAGCGTGCGTTCGGCGGCATGACCCAGAACATGGGCGAAGGCCCGGCTGCGCAGCGCACCTGCGCCGCCGCGGACCGCACCGGCCACGCCATGCTTCACACGCTCTACCAGCAGAGCCTGAAGTATGACGCCGACTTCTTCATCGAATATTTCGCCATCGACCTGATCATGGAGAATGGCGCCTGCCGCGGCTTGGTCGCTTTGTGCCTCGACGACGGGTCGATCCACCGCTTCCGTGCCCAGGCCGTCGTGCTTGCCACCGGCGGCTATGGCCGCGCTTATTTCTCGGCGACATCGGCCCACACCTGCACCGGCGACGGCAATGCGATGGTGCTCCGCGCCGGCTTGCCGCTGCAGGACATGGAGTTCGTGCAGTTCCACCCGACCGGCATTTACGGCGCGGGCGTTCTCATCACCGAAGGCGCGCGCGGCGAGGGTGGCTACCTAACCAACAGCGAAGGCGAGCGCTTCATGGAGCGCTATGCGCCGAGCGCGAAGGACCTCGCCAGCCGCGACGTCGTGTCACGCTCGATGGCGATGGAAATCCGCGAGGGCCGCGGCGTCGGCCAGCACAAGGACCATATCTTCCTTCACCTCGACCATATCGCGCCGGAGATCCTGGCTGAGCGGCTGCCGGGCATCACCGAGACCGCGAAGACCTTCGCCGGCGTCGACCTAACGCGTGAGCCGATCCCCGTCGTCCCGACCGTCCACTATAATATGGGCGGCATTCCGACCAACTATCATGGTGAAGTCGTGACGCTGAAGGACGGCAATCCGGACCGCGTCGTGCCCGGACTGTTCGCCGTCGGCGAGGCGGCCTGCGTCAGCGTCCATGGCGCCAACCGCTTGGGGTCCAACAGCCTTATCGACCTGGTCGTCTTCGGCCGTGCCACCGGCCTGCGCCTCGGCGAAACCTTGAAGGCCAACGCGCAGCAGGACGAGCTTCCGAAGGATAGCGCCGACTTCGCGCTCTCCCGGCTCGACCATTTCCGCAACGCCAATGGCGGCAGTCCGACGGCGGAGATCCGGTTGGAGATGCAGCGGACCATGCAGGCCGATTGCGCCGTGTTCCGGACGGATGCGACGCTCGCCGAAGGTGTCGGGAAGATCGACAAGACTTTCATGCGCATGGCGGACGTAAAGGTCAGCGACCGCAGCCTGATCTGGAACAGCGACCTCGTCGAGACGATGGAGCTCGACAACCTGCTCGCCCAAGCGGTCGTCACCATGCATTGCGCTACCAACCGCAAGGAAAGCCGCGGCGCGCACATGCAGGAAGATTATCCGGAGCGCGACGACAAGAACTGGATGAAGCACAGCTGCGCCTGGTTCTCAGGCTGGGGCGGTCAGGTCCCGCAGGGCGGCGTCCACATCGATTATCGCCCGGTCCACGAGTTCACGCTGACCGACGACATCCAGTACATCAAGCCGAAGAAGCGCGTTTACTAGGGCGCAGCTTCAGCCAGTCTTGGCGAAGGTCGCTATCCTGCCGCCTGCGGAGATGGTTCTCAGGCCAGTGACCCGGCCGCCTGTTCGCATGAACTGAAATCGCTCGGCCGTTGAGCCCTCCTGGAAGAGGGCGGAACCGATCGAGACAAGCTGCGCCGGTGCCTTGTCCGCCCGCTCGACAATCAGCTTGCCAGTACCGGACGCTCGGACGGTCACCGGTCCGTAGGTGCCGGCGATTTCGGCCGCGGCCGGCACATCGACGGCCGGGTCCAGAAGCCACGAGCGCTTGCCCGCAGTATCGATGACGAGTGTCATGTCCCTGAGGATGGCAAAGCCGATGTTCGCGCCCGCGCTGATGCCTGAAAAGGTGACCTGCGGGTCGTGAATGATGCGGGAGCCGATCTTCAGGTCGCCATCGAGCTGACCGACATATACCTGCTGCGACCCGCTGGCGGAATAAGCCGTTGGCCCCGGTCGTGCAGGCGCCTTCAGCTTCACTTTGTTCATCATCGACTTGGGCAGCATGAGACCCGTGTTCGACCCGCTGTCGAGGTGAGCGCGCACGCGCATGCCGCCGACTTCCACTGTCGCCGAAGGAAGATTGTCTGCGAAGGGCTCTGCCGCCTGCTGCGGCATGGTTCCGCCGTCGCGCGGCGCGACGCGAAGGCGGCCTGCGCCCAGTTCAAGAGTGACGAGCCTGCCGCCGAAGGCCGCGGGTCCGAATACCCCTACCGAGTCATCCGCAGCCGTCTCGAACAATTGCACCTTGGTGTCGGCGAGGCTGGCTGCACCGAGGCGCACAGACCCGAGTTCGACAACGGGGAGCCAGCTTCTTTTGCCGGTCGCCAGGTCGATGGACTCCGACTTGCCGACGGTAGGGAGCTTCAGGCCGCTCGCATAGCTCTCCGTGAGCATGTCGACGTCGGTGCCGGTGTCGAACACCACGGGCGCCGGCGCCGCGCCGCCGATGGTCAGGATAGCCATTGCGCGCGTGCCGGAAGAATAAAGGCGCACCAGCTCTTCCCCCGGGTGAGGCGCAGATTGCGATGATCCGGCACTTGCAACGAGTGTGGCAGCGGCAAGCCCAAGAACGCCGACGAGAGAACGCATTGGCCAACTCCGAATTTGTTGGTACGATCCGTATCAATAATGGTGCGTTTCGTACCAAACGGAGAAGGTGTCAAGCGGTGCGGAAGTTTAGTGAACTGGAAGGAGCCATCCTGAGCGAGATCGCTCTTCGTGGGAACGACACTGCCTACAAGGTGCGCATGGCTTTTCAGCAGTCGCCGAGCGACCAGTGGAGCGGCAGCGCCGGCGCGGTATCCCCGGCGATCAAGCGGCTGACGGAAGAGGGTCATATCGCCGCGCGGCCGCACGAACGCCGCCGCGGCCTGCAGCTCGAAATCACCGACAAAGGGCGCGAAACGCTCGCGCTTTGGGCGGCGGATGTTGAAACGGCGTGCGGGCTCGGGCTCGACCCGTTCCGACTCCGCTCCCCCTTATGGCAGGCCTTGGAGGGGGCGCAACGCGCGGCGCTCCTGAAGCAATTGGCCGATCGCACGGCAGCGCAGATCGACACATTGACGAACCGCACGGAGGATCGCGCAGACCAGGAACAGACCGATCTCGCGCTGAGGCTTCTCGACGCCCGGCTGCAGTGGATCGGCGACCGGCTGAAGCGCTGATCGAGCTTAGACCGACATCAGTGCGAACCTGGCACCGGAAGCTGGAGCCTGGACCGCGCCCCGATGCGGACGTCGCTGAGTCGCTCGGCGGACGCCGCTCTGCTCGAGCCTAACGCTCGTCCCTCAGCCCGATGCCGAAGCTGATCGGCGACATGCGCGGAGGTGCGGCTACCGGCTTCTCCTGCACTGGCGCCGCGGTTTCACGCGCCGGTGCGGGTGCTGGAGGAGCACTGGGGCGCGGCCGGCGCGGCTCTTCATTAGAGGCTGCGGCCGGCACGGTCTTCAGGAGATCGCGATCGAGTTGGCCGGCTTCGGTGGCGGCGATCACGTCCTTCAGATAGGCTTCGGCATCCTTGGGCTTCAGCGCAATGGCCTCGTCGCCGGTCACAGGAATCACGTGCTTCCCAAGCCGCGCGGTCACCACCACTTCCTCATTGAAGCCATATTTGAGCCAGGGGTTGCGCTCCTTGGCAACGAGCGCCTTGACGGCCTTTTCGGCAGCACCCGCGAACTGGCGACGCAGGCGCTCGGCCGTATTGTCCTTCTTCGGCCGGGTCAGCGCGGCGCGGACCCGCTCAGCGGCGTTGCGTTGTTTCCACTTTTCCAGGTCAATTGCCATGGTTCGCCCCCTGTTCTCGGCAGATTGGCATGTTGGCCGCAAAAGCCTGGCGATTCAAACTCTCTCGTGGGCGCCCGGACGATCTAGCTCTTTTGCCGCGCCGATCGTCTGTGCATAGCACTGCCGACAGGACGCAAGACGAGGACAAGATGACGGTAGATGAGGTGCTGCGGCGCATCGAGGAGATCGACGAGATCGCCGACCTGACCGAACGCGCCCACATGGAAGAGGATCGGCTCTACCGCGACGTTCTCGAGGCGATCGCCCGCGGCGTGGCGAATCCGGAAAAGCTCGCCCGCGCGGCGCTGAGCTCGCGCCGCCTAAACCTGGACCGCCATTATTCGTCGCGGATCGGCTAGGCCGCTCGGCGGCTCAGACCGTCCGCAGCGTCGCAGCATAATGCGACGCCTTCTGCGCATAATGCGCGGCGGAAAGGCGCAGTAGCTGCCGCTCCGTCTCGGTAAGCTGCCGCACGACGCGCGCCGGCGTGCCGACGATCAGGCTCCCACGTTCGAACCTCTTCCCTTCCGTCACCAGCGCGCCGGCGCCGACGATGCAGTCCGGTCCGATGACGGCGCCGTTGAGGATCCGCGCGCCCATGCCGATCAGACAATCGTCGGATATCGTGCAGCCGTGGAGGATCGCCTGGTGACCGACCGTGACGCGGGCGCCGATGGTCAGCGGAAAGTCCGCGTCGCTATGCCCGATGGCGCCGTCCTGGAAGTTGGTGTCGTCGCCGAGGATCAGCGGCGTATTGTCGCCGCGCAGGACCGCGCCGAACCACACGCTTGCCCGCGCGCCGAGCCGGACGTCGCCAATCAGGTCGGCCGACGGCGCGGCCCACGCGCCGGGGCCGAGGACCGGTTGCAGGTCGTCGAGAGCGTAGAGCGGCATTGTCCGCCCTTAGCGGCTATCCGACGCAGCATCCAAATTCCCCGCCGCAAAGCGGCGGAATTTGGATGCTGGTGCCCAGGAGAGGAACGGACACAGCAAACAAGAAAACCGCGGATTCAAGCCAATGATACATCGCTCCGACGAATGACTTTGTAGCGCCTTTTTGTAGCGTCTCAAGCTTGAGGGCGCGGGTTCGCCGAGCCCAACCAGAACCCATCAACGGAGGCAATCTTACCTCTCCACCAGACCCCTCCGTGTGTCGGGGTGAGCCCACTGGGCGAGATTACATGAGCATCCTTGAGATGGAGAAACTCGGGATGGGGAACCGGCCCCTCTGATTGCGCCACCTCGCCAAGCGCCTCCAATGCAGCATTGAACATATGGTCTTCCCGAACAGTGTCGTTACCAATGGTCTTTGTGTTCACGGCGGCGCGGGTTGCCTCGAAATAGGCGCGCTGACCGGCTAGCGTTCCGGTAATCGTCTCGCCATTCGCCATCACGGTGAGGCCGATGTCTACGCCGATGTCAGCGAGACGCACGAGCTGCGAAAGGAGCCAGTCGTGGCCCTCCGGCAGCGGCTCGAAATCGCCATCATCAGGCTCATCAGGCGCAATGTCGTCGCTCATGTTCAAGTCATCCCTTCACTGGGTTGTTGCCAAGTAGGCGAGGCGACCCGTCCGTAGGCCGCCGCACCCGTCATTCACTGGTCGTTACAAGGCGTGTTGAAGTTGCGGCGAAGGTCGGTTTCCTCATCCAGCCGCGACTGAAGCCCAGCTTTATTGAGGTGAGCGTGAATGTGCGTTGCGCCATGCTTCAACGCGGCTTCCCACTTGTGGTGGGTCGATGTGCATCGCTCGCCGAGGCACTCCGATTCACCAATGTAGACGGGAACCCATTTGCCGTTTGCGACCTTCGCGAAAATGTAGTTGCCGGGCTCGGTCTTGAACGAAGTTCCGACGCCGTAAACGTGATAGGTGTAGGTCCGACCGGACGCCCCCGGCCACTCACAAGTTGTCGACATGCTTCTTACCCTCTGATGCGTTTCACGCGAGCGTAAAGCACCGTTGGACAACAGCATCGTGTGTGCCGGAATGCCCGTTCCAACCAGGGGAACGGATGCGGCAAAAAGGTCCCGCTGTTTCCTAGACTGACCTCACATCACGCGGAATCGGGCAAAGCGCCCGAGTCGCCACAAGGCATACCAGAACTAAAGGGGAACGGCTACCGCTAATAGACGCTCATGGCAGCTTTCGGCGCAATATGTGGTGGATAAGCTGTGGGTCAAATGGTGTGCGGCCGGAAGGTTGCCCAGCTCAAGAGAGACGGAATCAACAACAGCAGCCGACCGCGTTTAGCGGTTGTTTTGAAGAGGCGTTGGCAACGGCGTATGGAACCGCGCGGAGAACCAAAGGGGACCCGCTCGGTCCCTCATACGGGGAACTTAAATGGTCAGCGTCGTAGTGGGCCATCGGGCGACGTCAGTGACGATAGTCGGGCACGGGCTAGAGATACCCGAAAGGTTTAAGCTCGCT
Organism: Sphingomicrobium sp.; assembly: GCA_036563485.1. Lineage (NCBI taxonomy): Bacteria > Pseudomonadati > Pseudomonadota > Alphaproteobacteria > Sphingomonadales > Sphingomicrobiaceae > Sphingomicrobium > Sphingomicrobium sp. The sequence continues at coordinate 657,754 of DATCMI010000001.1, forward strand.
CCCGGCATTCATGTTCAACCCGAGGTGCCGACATTCGAAGTCGAGGTCGCGGCGGAAGGCTGCCAGACCCCGCACGAGCTATTCGCTGTTCTGTCGATGCGCGACATTGCAACGTTCTCCATAGAGGTGACGCATAAGGGAGGGCCGTCGGCGCTGGGGGCGAAAGCATGGAACGCACTCTGGGACTTTCACCTTCTCAGCGTCGCCTCTGGGTCGCCCGCATTTCCGCTGTTCACCGTTTCAGCTGGGACAAACTACACCGAGTTTGCGATTTCCAACCGTAACCTCATCGTCAACCCGGTCGAGCAACTAACACGCGTCACCAATGAACAGCTTACCTGGGCTCGGGCGAGCCGCCGACGGTTCAACAGTCTCATCAGCGATGAACGGTTCGGCGTAGCTATGCGGTATTTCGGAAACTCGCACTATTTGTTCGACGTAGAATCCCGCGTGATGCTCCTTTGGGCTGGCATCGAGGCGCTTCTGGCGGTCGATGCGGAGCAAAGCCGACGCATTGCACTCTACTGCGCGCTAATGCTCGACGAGGACTCGGCCGCGAAGGCGCGATACTACGACGCGGTCAAAAAAGCTTACGGCGTTCGCTCTAGAGTCGTGCATGGCAAGAGGCTGACGAAAGCCGCACGAGCGGAGGCCTATACCACGGCGAGCGACATTCTCGTCAGGCTTCTTGCCAAAGCCGTGAACCTCGGGCGAGTCCCTACCCAGAAAGACTTTGATGCGGTCGCGACAGCCGCGAAGTTGAAATAAGGTTGCAGGACTGTATAAAACAGCGTAACGAACGTTAGGGAGTTTTATACAGAGGGCGTTGGCCATGAAGGTTGTGGCGTATTACCGTGTGTCCACGGCCGCCCAAGGTCGCTCGGGTCTAGGCCTGGATGCCCAGCGCGAAGCCGTCGCCAGATATTGCGATGGCCGCTCGTGTGAAGTTCTGGGCGAGTATGTTGAAGTCGAAAGCGGTAAGCGGAACGACCGTCCCGAGCTGGCGAAAGCACTACACCACGCCAAGGTGACTGGCGCGACCTTGGTAGTCGCAAAGATAGATCGTCTTTCCCGAAATGCGGCCTTCCTGCTCACGTTGCGGGACAGCGGAGCCAAGATTGTGGCCGCCGATAACCCCGAGGTTACAGATGTGACGGTGGGCATACTGGCCGTCATTGCCGAGGAAGAGCGGAAGGCAATCAGTGGGCGAACTAAGGCCGCTTTACAGGCCGCGAAGGCGCGGAATGTCAGGCTAGGTAACCCGAATGGCGCGGCGGCACTCCGGCGTGCTGGGAAGGGGAACAAAGCAGCCCTTAATGCCATAAAAAGCGCTGCGGATCGTCACGCGCTCGACCTCTCGCCCGTCATTCAGCATCTGCGGTCCGAAGGGCACCGCTCGCTTCGCCAGCTCGCATCGGCGCTGAACGAGCGTCACTTTCGGACGCCTCGGGGGGGCAAGTGGTATCCTACCTCCGTGCGCAACTTACTTGGCCGTTTAGCAGCGGCAGACTAGCAACGCTGCTGCGCCGCCGCTTGCATTGTAGGATTCACGAGCCACTAGACTTTTTCGTGCCGAATGAACTGGGCGCGGGCGCGGCTGGGCGCTTCGGTTCCCTCTTCGTAGAGGACGTGGCGCTTGCTCCTCATTGTTGCCGCCAGCACGGCGCTGGTTCTCCCTCCAGGGTTCGCCGCCATCCTTGTGTGGCTCGCTTGGCGACTTACGAGCAAGCGCGGGCGATGAGCCGCCCATTGTCCCAGTTGGGCTTGTAGACCGCTTGGGAACGCTGGAGTTGCCAGCACGAGAGGTTCACCCTTCCGGCCCACACGACCGCCACTATCCGCCCGAAGCGGTCTACCGTCACCGGCTGGTAGCGAATGGGGCCGAGGCGCATCGCGCCAGTGAGGCTCCGCTTGGACGCCTGTCCGTCGCCTGGGACACACACGCGCCAGCGGGGACAGGATGCCAGCTCGGGGGCGTCGATGCCGAGGAGCCGCAAGCGCTCGCGTCGACAGCGGAGCGTGTCTCCATCGACAACGTAAGCGCTTGGGCAGTCGACTATCATCGGGGCAGCTTCGCGCCTGTGGCGAATGTCCGCAATGGGTGGAAAGCAGACATTGCGCTCCGCTCACTGCGAAGCGGCGGAACTAAGCCCCTTGCAGTTGTGGGCCAACTTGCCCGCGAGCACTTCCCAGCAACCAGTGGCACCCACCCATACAGAATGTTCGCCGCTGCTGTCGTGTTCAGGCTCTTCAAGCAGCATGGTGCCAGGTCGACCACATTGCGGGCATTTACGCTGCCATCCTCTCTGAACTGTAGCCATGTGAAACTCCTGCTACGCAGCCTTGCGCACGAGTTTGACGGCCTCGGTGAGGTCAGCCATCCCGAACGGCTTTTGAATGACTATTGCCCACGGGCACCGTTCGCGGACCGCGGATGCGGTGCCGGTGATGTAGAGCACTGGTATCGGCTTTTCGTCACAAATCCGCTGCACCGCGTCGATGCCGCAGCCGCGCGAAAGCTGCACGTCCGACGTGATAAGGTCAGGGCAGCGCTCCAAAGCGGCTGCTACCGCTTCCTGCTCGTTCATTGCAAAAGCGAAGGAGGTGAAGCCGAGAGCGCGTAGGCGATCTTCGATAAGCTGGGCGGTGAGAAACTCATCCTCAATGATGAGCGCGTGCATTATGCGGCCATAACGGCGGGGATAATGTTCACCGCGTGTTCGAAGGGCAGAGTGTAGATGATTGCTCCGCCTTCATCCTCGGCATCGATACGGAAGCGCAGGTCCAGCAGTCCATCCCGGATGTCGCCCACCAGCAAGTCTCGGGCTGTAAAGAGCACCGCGTCGCGGAGCGCGGCAAGGCTCGCAAACTCCCGTCCCTCCGGATCCAGTAGTTCGTCGGTGCCGTCTCGAAGATGCATGAAATAGCGCGTCACGATCCACTCCCCGACTACAAGGCGGGAGCATGGTGACTCTCAGCCGCCGACGCCCAAGTCTTTGGCCGGCGATGTTTTTTTTGTAACACAAGTTACACGGGCTGTCCCATATTGTTTCGCCGAAGACCAAACTTAGTTTAGTTGGCAATCGGCTAACGTGGATTGGTCGAGGTGCCTACCGTGTGCTATAAACGACCGTCGTTCCTCGGCGACTGAGAGGGTGTCTTGTGCTCCCGCCTATCTCTTCGGGAGCAATCGCAGTGCAGCCTCAAACCAATTCTTCCACTCTCGAGCCGCTGGTCGCCAAGCTCGCCTATCGTGCCGAGCTGGATGCGGACGATCGCGCTGCGATTCTTGGACTTCCCTTTACGATCAAGAAAATGCAGCGCGCCGAATTCATCGTGCGGGAACGCGACATTGCGACGCACTCGTGCGTTATGCTTGCAGGCTTCTCTATCCGGTCCAAGCTGGTCGCCACCGGCCACCGCCAAATTGTTGCTATCCACATGAAGGGCGAAGCCGTCGACCTTCAGAACTCGATGCTGAAAGTCGCCGATCACAGCGTGCAGATGCTCACCACCGGCAAGGTGGCGATGATACCCCGGGAGGCGCTCGTCGATCTTACGCTCGCGCGGCCCAAGGTAGGGCACGCGATGTGGATCGACACCCTCGTTGATGCCTCGATCTTCCGCGAGTGGATTGCGAACGTGGGCCGAAGAGATGCCCGCACGCGCATGGCGCATCTGCTTTGCGAGTTCTCGCTCCGTTTAAAGTCTGCCGGCTTGGGCGATGAGGGCGGTTACGAGCTACCGATGACACAGGAACAGCTTGCTGACACGACCGGCCTGACAGCAGTCCACGTCAATAGAACGATGCGGGCCTTGGAGAGGGAAGCAGTCATCAGCCGCCCGAACCCTCGCACACTGCGCATTGCCGATTGGCGCAAGCTTGTTGAGCTTGGCGATTTTGATAGCAATTATCTGCACATGCGCGAGGATGATGCGGCGTTCGCCTGAGGGGCCGGGCTTATATCGGCTTTTCATCGAAAGCAGACCTAAGCGGCTGATGTCCGAATGGGTGGAATGCGGACACTAGCCCGCGAGCAATCCGGGGATCGTGGAACCAGGATAAGAAAGCACCAGCAGCGTGAGCCCAATGACGCTCAGCCTGCGTGACCGCGCCAGCAAAACTACCGCGCTGAATGCGACCTGTGTCGCTAGAAACGCCAGCCCTAACCAGCTTGTGTTGACCTGCACACCCAAGGCAGCTTGATAAAGGATGGCAAGTAAGTTGCAGAGTACGACACCCCCGATGACCAGGCGGCGGTGCTCAAAATAATATAGATCGTAGTCCGGCCATTCGGTTGGCTCTTCGGGGAACGTGATCCGTGCAATTAAATAATAGAGCCCGGTCACAACCAAGCCGCACATAAGTGCCACGTAGCTGGCAGGGACCCGGTCTCTGATGAACCAGGCCCACATCCAGAAGGACGTTAGGTCGAGGGAGACAGCCAGCCCAAGAAGCGGCGACAGTAGCCCGATATGCACCTTTCGCCGTGATTGGAACGACTTGCCAAAGCCGCTGAGCAGCTCGGCGAGGCCAAGACCGAGGACAAGGCCGAAAAACGAAAATACGAAGCTGAATGTGTCCATGCAGGGCGCCCCTTGCGGCGCACCCTAGCGCATGCGCTCCCAATGTCCGCAATGGTTCGAAAGCAGACATAAGCTGATGGGGCGCAACGGACGCTTTACCCTAGGACGCTAATCTCCTCCGCATGGGGAACGTAAGGCCATTTCGCGGGCGACCGAGGCTCTCTGGCTATCGTGGACGCAAGAAGCGCGACAGCGGCGTCTACCCCTTCGTCGTGGGCGGCTTCGCTCTCGTGGCAATCTACGGCGCCCTCAATCCCGAAAAGATGCCAGCGCCCGTCCAAGCGGCTGCGCGAGCGTCGCGGGACCTCGGGCGCGAGAACAGCCCAATGGCGGGAGCTTACTACCCGAATTGTAACGCGGCTCGGGCGGCTGGGGTGGCTCCCATCTATGCGGGTGAACCTGGGTATCGCGAGCCGCTGGATGCGGATGGAGATGGCATCTCTTGTGAGCCTTATCGGGGCATGTAGCCACGCCATTCACACGTAAGGCTTAGCCCGCTTTTGGACCGCGAGAATGGACGCGACGGAGCGCACAGGCGTCGAGATTGCGGAGACCTCCGGCGCGGCCTTCTACGCTCATGAAAGACGGCCTTAGCCCGCCCTTTCCATACCCGAAATCCCATGGGGCAGGAGCCGGAGCCGCCTGGGAGACGCCAAAGGGTTTTACTCTCACTTTCAAGGGCTTGACAGCGCCCGCCTGGATCGGTGAACTGCTGTGGCTCGCGTGCGCGTAACTTTGGTTACCTATAGTTCCGCTCTTGCTGGCTAGGGGATTGAGGTCAGCAGACCTTTAGTCGCCTACAATCATCCGTTTACTCCTCTGGTCACCCGAGGGGGAGACTAGGAGGACACCACAGAAAGAAATTACGAAGTTTATGTCTAAACGGCAGCCCTTGCGCTCATCCGTCGATGCTATGTGCAAGGTTTGTATTTACGACCCCCTGGCCGGTGGGAAATGGCGGGAACAGGTGGCGCTTTGCTCTAGCAGCAGTTGCCCCCTCCATCCGCATAGGCCGGTCCCGAGACACTGTTCCCGGGACGGAATTATCATCCCACAGGCAATCAAAGAGCTGGGATTGCGGTTGGCGGCTTAGCCCCACTTTCCTCGCCAAAGAGCGCGCTCTGATTGGTCTATGCTACATGGGTAGCGCGGGGGTCACGGTTAACCGCCGTGGCCCCCGATTTGTATCGTTAAGCCCTGCTTTCCAGACCATCGCTGGACCAGGCCTCGCCCGCTCACGTCGGGCCGTGCGAGATATTCAGATTTCGCACAGGCGTATTATTCACATAACACAGAAGATTTCCGCCGCTAACCGCGCCTCGCCCCGTGGGCTGTCAGCGGCGCAAGAGATGGGCTCAATCCGCAGGAGCGACCCAGCGACGAACGCGAGACAGGTTCAGCCTATCAAAGGTGACGTTGTGGATTTCGTCACCAAGAGGGCTCCGTGAACCGTAGCGCGTATTTTGTCCGGGATGGGCGTGGCCCTGGATGTAAGCTCGGGCATCCTCGGGAACGCGGCACCGCCGAGCTTCGGTCGTCCAAGTATGGCGGAAGTCACGTGACGGCAATTTGCCGGACGTGAGAGCGTTGTGCTTCCGCAAATAGGCCCCCCAGCTTTCCGTAAAGCCGCCATACAGCTCCTTCCGCTCGCCCTTGGTGCCGAGCGAAGGAAACAACGCCGTCTTTCCAGCCTCAAGCAGCCAACCCCGATAGTCGAGCAAACCAAGCTCAATGAGCAAACGCGGGATGGGGAACGTTCGCCTACCCTCGCCAGCCTTAAGGCGACGTTGCCCCTTACGCGGATGCTCACCCGCGTCCGTGATTGTCAGCGTCCACTCGGCGGTCTCGGGGTCCTGGCGGATGTCGGTCACAAGAAGCTGGCAAATCTCCTCGGGCCTCGCCCCCGTGAAAATCAACATCAACGGAATCCAGTAGAGCGCCTCGCCCTTGGAGCGCGGAGGGCGCTCACCAGCCGTGAACAACGGAAGGTCGATGATGGTCTGCAGCTCACGGAACGTGAACCCTTCCTTCTCAACCCGACGAGCCTTCGGAAACTTGTGTCTGGCGAACGGATTGGACGCACCTTCGCGAATCTTTCCGACGTCCTGAAGCTTCGCCCAAACGGCCGAGAGCATGGCGACGTGCTGTTTCATCGTCTTCACAGCCAGCGGCTGAAAGGTCTTGCCGTCGTAAGCGTCTACGAGCTTCGGCAGCGTCCAGCTCCGCTCATTGAAGGGGCGCTTCGCTGGGCATTTGGCGAGCAAGTCGATGAACTCGGCGACGTGCGCTCTCGTAATCTCACGGGGCGTAAGTTGGCCATGAACCTCTTCAAAGAACCGAGAAGCCGTGGCCGTCGCTTGCTTCGTCGTCGCGCTGAACCCGAACGCCGTCCGCTCAAGCGCTTCGCGTGCCAGCGACACAAAGCTGACCGAAGCTGCCGAAGAAGTCTGCGTCGGCTGTCGACCAGCGGGCGCGGGCCCCACATCAGGGGTATCCACCGGCACACCAGCATCCCTGGCGAGTTGGATTTCGGTTGCAGCAATAGTCGCCTTGAGCAGTTCGCGGCAGAGACGGCCGAACGCTTCGGTTTGCATGTCAAAATGCCAGCCTTGTTCGGCGGCGATGCTTACAGCTGTGGACCCCCACCGGCTGGTAATTTCCGGCCCGCTGCAGTCCTCCAGCTCGGACCCATAGCCAAGTTCGTTGGCCTCGTGCCGCTCGCGGTCGACGCGGCCAAGGATGCGCTCCCGTTCGTCCTCCGCCAGCACGTTCGCTTTGTAGGTTTCCGCGAGAAAAGCGATGCGGGCTTCATCCAAAAGATCAAAGGAGCCCGAAACAGCCTTCCGAGCTGTTGCCACAAGCCGCTCATAATCATCGTTCGCGGCTTGATAGCGCGCCATCGCACCTGGGTCCGCAAGGCTGGTCGCCTTGAGGGAAGCAATCAGCTCACGCTGGCCGATGTGGGCACGGAGCTTTTCAGGGAAGGAACGCCGATATTCCAGCCGCCCCGCTTTGCGGGCCTGAACATATTGCACAGAAATCCCCACGCGACTGGCTCCTGACGGGGCGCTTTGTAGCGCCGCTTTGTAGCGTCGGAGCGAATCTAAGCGGCTCTATTCCGGCCTTTTTCTATGATTGCAACCACTTAGCGCAGCAATGGTGCCCAGGAGAGGACTCGAACCTCCACGCCCTTGCGAGCGCCAGCACCTGAAGCTGGTGCGTCTACCAATTCCGCCACCTGGGCACATGCAAGCTGTTTGGCAGGCGGCGGCGCTTAAGGGGCGCGGGCGCGCCTTGTCAACGAAGGAATCAAGTGCTTAGGCCCGCCGCCATGATCGAGCCCGCAGAGCAGCTAGTTACCGTCTTCGGCGGCAGCGGATTTATCGGCCGCTACGTCTGCGAATTCCTGATGAAGAGCGGGGCCCGCGTCCGCGTCGCGCAGCGCGACCCGCGCCGCGCATATATCATCCAGCCGCTCGGCCAGGTCGGGCAGTACGGCTTCGTGAAGGCCGACCTGACGAACGCCGACAGCGTCCGCGAAGCGGTCAAGGGCGCGACTGGCGTGGTCAATCTGTGCGGGGTGTTCGGCCGGCAGATGCAGAAGCTGCATGTCGAGGGCGCGCGCAACGTTGCCGAGGCAGCCCGGGAAGCGGGGTGCGAGGCGCTCGTCCATGTCTCCGCCATCGGCGCTGACCGCAACGCCCAGTCGAACTACGGCCGCACCAAGGGCGAGGGCGAGGATGCCGTCCGCGCAGCCTTTCCGGCCGCCACGATCGTCCGCCCATCGATCGTCTTCGGCCCCGAAGACGATTTGACCAATCGCTTCGCCGGCATGGCGCGGCTGCCGTTCCTTCCGGTGATCGCGTCGCAGCGCAATTTCGCCCCGGTCTTCGTCCGCGACCTTGGCAAAGCGATCGCGATGGCGGCGATGGACGCGCAAAGGTTTGGCGGAAAGACCTTCGAGATCGGCGGGCCGCAAGTGATGAGCATGGCCGAGCTCCACCAGGCCATTCTCGAGATCACCGAGCAGGACCCCGGCGTCGTGCACCTTCCGGACTTCTTCGGCAGCCTGCTTGCGAAGTTCGGCTGGCTGCCGGGCGCCCCGCTGACCAAGGATCAGTGGCTGATGCTCCAGCGCGACAATGTGCCGGCGAAGGGCACTCCCGGTTTGGACGCGTTCGGCATCAAGGCGACCCCGCTTGCCGCAGTTGCCTACGAATGGCTCGGCCGCTTCCACAAGGGCGGCAAGTTCGCGGGCCGCCGTATCAACCTGACCGCGACCTCCTAAGTGCCTGTCCTCTGGCTTGTGATCATCCTCGGCATCGTCGAGGGGGTTACCGAATATCTGCCGGTCTCCTCGACCGGGCACCTGATCCTCGCCACCGAGCTGCTCGGCTTCAAGGCGGGCGATTGGGAAGCATTCAACGTCGCCATCCAGCCCGGGGCCATCCTCGCGATCGTGGTACTTTACTGGCAGACGTTCTGGGACGTGCTCACCGGCCTGTTCGGGCGCGAGCCGAAGGCCTTCGCCTTCGTCCGCAATCTCGTCATCGCCTGCGTTCCCGCCATCGTCCTTGCGCTTCTGTTCGGCGATACGATCGAGGCGATGCTCGGGAGTGCGGTAGTCGTCGCCTGGGCCCTCATCATCGGCGGCGTTGCGATCCTGGTCCTCGAAAAGACCGTGAAGCCGCGCGAGTGCGACGGGGTGGCGAACCTCAGCGTTAGGCAATCGGCGTTGGTCGGTCTCGTCCAATGCCTCGCGATGGTGCCCGGGGTGAGCCGCTCGGGCGCGACGATCCTCGGCGCGATGGCGTTCGGTGTCGATCGCAAGACCGCCGCCGAGTTCAGCTTTTTCCTCGCCATGCCGACGCTTTCGGGCGCGACGGCTTACTATCTCCTCAAGCATCACGACCGGATCGCCCCGGAGATGTACGGCAACATCGTCATCGGAAGCATCGTCAGCTTCGTCGTTGCGCTCGTCGTTGTGAAGCTCTTCGTCAGCTACGTGACCCGGCACGGCTTCGCCCCCTTCGCCTGGTACCGGATCGTCGCCGGAGCTGCAGCGCTTGTCTGGCTGACGGCGCGCTGACTTCCCCGCCGTCGGAGTTGATGATAAACTCCGTCAGTTTCAGTAGCTTAGTGGTGCCGCCATGCGTTTGGGCTTGTTCGTCGCTCCCCTCCTCCTCTGTTCGTCGCCGCTGTTCGCGCAAGCGGCGCCGACGCCGCAGGATGTCAGGGACATGCAGCAGGTGGTCGCCGATCCCGCACTTGGCGGCAAGTTGGCGAGGATTATGGAAGCGATGTCGAAATCGCTGCTCGACCTGCCGGTCGGCAACATCGAAGCTGCCGCCGAAGGCCGCAAGCCCACCGCCGCCGACCGCCGCCGCACCGTTCGTTCCGAAACCGGCATCAGCGAGCGCGAGCTGCACGCCCGGATCGCTGCCGCGCAGCCGATGCTGCAGCAGAGCCTGAAGGCTGTGACCGATGCGCTGCCGTCGATGATGCACGGCCTCGCCCAGGCGCAACAATCGATCGAGCGCGCGGCGGCAAATATGCCGGACCCGACCTACCCGAAGCGCTAGACCTAAGCGTCTGCCCCGCTAAAGCTGCCCGTCATGTGGCAGCTCTTCCAATTCCCCCTCTGCCCCTTTTCCCGCAAGGTTCGCCTGGTGCTCGCCGAAAAGGGCATCGGGCATGAGCTGGTGCGCGAGAACCCGTGGGAACAGCGCGACGAGTTCATCGACCTGAACCCCGCCGGCGAAACGCCAGTGATGGTCGAACCGGACCAAGGCGTCACGCTGATCGGATCGCAGCCGATCGTCGAATATTTCGACGAGACGATCGATCGCATGCCGATGATCCACGGCAATGCCGCGCTGCGCGCCGAGATACGGCGGATGACCGAATGGTTCGACCTCAAGCTCTACCGTGAGGCCGTCGAGCCGTTGATGAACGAGCGGATGCGCAAGCGGCTGGTCAACCGCGAGAGCCCGGACACACGCGTGCTTCGCGACGCGATGCGCACCGCCAGCGAGCATCTCGACTATCTCGACTATCTCCTGGACCACCGCCGCTGGCTCGCCGGGCCCGGGCTCAGCCTCGCCGATTTCACAGCCGCGGCGCACCTCAGCGTCATCGACTATCTCGGCGCGCTCGACTGGCGCGGGCACAAGCAGACCAAGGATTGGTATGCGGTGATGAAGTCGCGGCCCGGCTTCCGCCCGCTGCTCGGTGAGCGGATGGAAGTTATCGTACCCCCATCCCACTACGACAAGGTGGATTTCTAAGCCGCCTGAAGCGCCCCGCGAAGCACTCGTTCCTCAAGGCTGCGGCCGGCACCGATAGCGACGCAGCTCATCGGATCGTCGGCGATGCGAACCGGCAGGCCGGTCGAATCCTGGATGATCGTGTCGATCCCGCGCAGCAGCGCGCCGCCCCCGGTCATGGTGATGCCCTGGTCGATGACGTCCGCGGCAATCTCCGGCTGCGTGTTCTCCAGCGCGGCGCGAACCACTTCGACGATCTGGTTGACCGGCTCGGCCAGCGCTTCTGCGACCTGGGCCTGAGTGAGGATGATCTCGGCAGGCATGCCCCGGCCGACATCGCGACCGCGAACCCGCGTGGTCAGGCCGACCCCGTCGCCGGGCCGGGTGGCGGAGCCGATCTCCAGCTTCACCCGCTCCGCAGTCCCTTCGCCGATCAGCAGGTTGAAGTTGCGGCGGACATAAGAGGTGATCGCATCGTCCATCCGGTCACCGCCGACCCGGGAAGAACGGCTGAAGGCCAGCCCATTGAGGGAGATGACGCCGACTTCGGTCGTGCCGCCGCCGATGTCGACGACCATCGAGCCGACCGGGTCGGCGACCGGCAATCCGGCGCCGATCGCGGCCGCCATCGGTTCCTCGATCAGAAGCACACGGTCCGCGCCGGCGTTCGTCACCGCATCGCGGATAGCGCGGCGCTCCACCGAGGTGGCGCCCGACGGAATGCAGATCGCGGCCTCGGGACCGCGGGTGAAGCGCCGCGGTCCGCCATGCGCCTTGCGGATGAAATGCTTGATCATTTCCTCGGCAACTTCGAGATCGGCAATGACCCCGCTGCGCAGCGGCCGGATCGTGCGGACGCCCTGGGGCGTCTTGCCGAGCATCAGCTTGGCGTCGTCGCCGACCGCCCGGACCTTGCGCTCACCGTCGCGGGTTTCCAGCGCGACGACGGAAGGTTCGTTGGCGACGATCCCGACCCCGCAGACGTAGATGACGGTATTGGCGGTGCCGAGGTCGATTGCGACGCCGCGCGATGCAAAGCTGAATGGTGAACGCATGATTTGAACCCCCCGGCCCAAGAACGAATCTGTTTCTTTGATGCTTAGGCCAGTGGGTGCCGCTGGATAGCGGCGTTAACCATGTTAATCGTTAGCTGGTGGTGAGTTGCGGTGAGCTGAAAAACGTTAAACCGCCGGTGACGAAGAAGCCGTCGCCGCAACGAGATAATTTAGCCTTACATCGTCGCTGAGGTGCAGGCCTTTCAGCGGCGACCAGGCGATACCCTCCACATCAACGCAGTCGAGGCCGGCATCCGTCAGCATCTGCTTCAGCCTTTCAGGCGCGATGAACTGATCGAACTGGTGCGTGCCCTTCGGGATTCGTCCGAAGCCTTCGGCCAAGGTGATGGTCAGCAGCTTCGACCAGCCGGTCGCGTTAGGCGTCGACATGATCAGCAGCCCCCCGGGCGCCAGGCGCGCGGCAAGCGACCGGACGAAAGCCGCGGGGTCCGCGACATGTTCGATCACCTCGAGACAGGTGACGAGATCGAACTTGCCTTCGAGGTCGAGGACATCGCCGGCCCGATAGTCGATCGCCAGGCCGACCATCTCGGCATGGGCGCGCGCGGCACCGATCAGTTCGGCGGACGCGTCGATGCCGGTCACTGTCGCGCCCATCCGCGCCAGCGGTTCGGCGAGAATCCCGGCGCCGCACCCGACATCGAGCGCGCTTTTACCGGCGAGCGGCGTCCGGCTGCATTCGTCGCTCTGCCAATGCTGGTCGATCCGGTCGCGGATGTATTTCAGCCGCACCGGGTTGATCTTGTGAAGCATCGCCTCGGGGCCGTTCGGGTCCCACCAGCGCTCGGCCTGGCTCGCGAACTGCCGGACCTCTTCGGGAAGGATGCTTGTTTCTGCCATTGCCCGACTCTAACAGTCCGCGCGGTTGATCCCAAGGAGCCCTTTTGTCCCGCATCGTCATGAAATTCGGCGGCACGTCGATGGCGGGGATCGAGCGCATCCGCAGCGTTGCCGAGCGCGTGCGGCGTGAGGCTGACGCCGGCAATGAAGTGCTTGTGGTCGTCTCGGCTATGGCCGGAGAGACGGATCGGCTGGTGCAGCTGTGCCGCGAGGCCGCGCCGCTCCACGACCCGACCGAATATGACGTGGTCGTGGCGAGCGGCGAGCAGGTGACCGCCGGCCTTCTTGCGATGACGCTCCAGGCCGCGGGGCTGAAGGCGCGCAGCTTCATGGGCTGGCAACTCGTCCGCGCGTCGGGCGTCCACGGCAATGCCCGCGTCGAAGCCATCGAAAGCGCGACACTCGACGAGGCACTGAAAGGCGGCACGGTCGCGGTCATCCCGGGCTTTCAGGGCGTCGGCGAGGACGGGCGTCTCGCCACACTAGGCCGCGGCGGCTCCGACACTTCCGCCGTCGCGATCGCCGCGGGCGTGAAGGCCGACCGCTGCGACATCTATACCGACGTCGACGGCGTCTACACGACCGACCCGCGCATTGTGCCGCGCGCGCGCAAGCTCGACGCCATCACTTTCGAAGAGATGCTGGAGCTCGCCGGGGTGGGCGCGAAGGTCCTGCAGACGCGCTCGGTGGGCCTCGCGATGCGCGAGAATCTGCCGCTGCGCGTCCTTTCCGCATTTGAAGACAAGCCCGGCACCCGCGTCGTCGCGGAGCTTGAAGGAGCCGACATGGAAAGAAACCAGATCGCCGGCATCGCCGCCGACCGCAACGAGGCGCGAGTGAGCCTGACTGGCGTGCCCGACCAGCCCGGCACCGTCGCGCAGGTGATTACGCCCTTGTCCGAAGCCGGCATCCTGTTCGACATGATCGTCCATGCCGCGACGCCGGACAGCGGCGCCTCCGACCTCACCTTTACCGTCCCCCGCGCCAGCCTTGCCCAGGCGCTGTCGGTAATCGAAGACCGCAAGGAGCAGATCGGCTTCGAGCGGATCGTCACCGACGACGCGGTCGCCAAGGTCAGCATCGTCGGCGTCGGCATCCGCTCCAACCCGCAGCTTGCCGCAAAGATGTTCGAAGTGCTTGCCGAGCGGCGCATCAACCTGCTCGCGGTCTCGACCAGCGAGATCAAGGTCAGTGCATTGATCGCCGAAGCTGAGCTGGAGCTTGCCGTGCGCGTCCTTCACACCGCCTTCGGCCTCGATACGGAGCAAGCGGCATGAGCGGCGAAGGCCTGATCCCCGAGGCTCGCCCGGTCCACGGCAGCGAAGGCCACAGCCGCCTTGCCGAACTGATGCATCGCGGCACCGAGTTCCTCGGCTGCGAGCATGCGATCATGGGCGGGGCGATGAGCTGGATCAGCGAGCGAAACCTCGTCTCCGCCATCTCCAACGCCGGCGGATTCGGCGTGATCGCCTGCGGCGCGATGACCCCCGATCTGCTCGACACCGAGATCGCCGAAACCAAGGCGCGGACGGAGCGCCCGTTCGGCGTCAATCTGATCACCATGCACCCGCAGCTCTCGGAACTCATCGATGTCTGCGCGAAGCATGGCGTCGGCCATGTCGTGCTCGCCGGCGGCCTTCCCCCCGGCGGCGCGATCGACCGGATCAAGGCAAGTGGCGCCAAGCTGGTCGCCTTCGCGCCGGCGCTTGCGCTTGCGAAGAAGCTGATGCGCTCCGGCGCCGACGCGCTCGTGATCGAGGGCATGGAAGCCGGCGGCCATATCGGCCCGGTCTCCACCTCAGTGCTCGCTCAGGAAATCCTGCCCGTGGTAGCGAAGGACATTCCGGTGTTCGTCGCCGGCGGAATCGGCCGCGGCGAGGCCATCGCCGCTTATCTCGAAATGGGCGCGGTCGGCGTCCAGCTCGGCACCCGCTTCGTCTGCGCCAACGAGTGCATCGCTCATCCGAACTTCAAGAAGGCGTTCATCCGCGCCTCGGCGCGCGATGCGATCCCCAGCGTCCAGATCGACCCGCGCCTCCCGGTGATCCCGGTCCGCGCGCTCAAGAACCGGGAGATGGAGAAGTTCGCCGAGAAGCAGCGCGAAGTCGCGAGCCTGCTCGACAGCCAGGGTCTGGAGATGGCCGAAGCCCAGTTGCAGATCGAACATTATTGGGCCGGCGCGCTCCGCCGCGCCGTCATCGACGGCGATGTCGAAAGAGGCTCGGTGATGGCCGGCCAGTCGGTCGGCATGGTCACCCGCGAAGAACCGGTCGCCGAGATCATCCGCGAGCTGGTCGACGAAGCCGCCAACGCGCTGGAGAGCCGGGGTTAGGCTTCTTCACTAATGGCGAAGCGTGGCGCCATCTGATAGCCGGGCAAGGATGCCAACCGCCGCCGCCACCTCAGCCCGGGAGATCCTGACCGGTCTTCATGAGATCATGGCCAAGCGCGGGTCACCGCAGGGCAAGCTCGACCGCACGGTCGACCTGATCGCCGGGTCGATGCACAGCGACGTCTGCTCCATCTATCTGCTGCGCGACAATGTGCTCGAGCTGTTCGCGACCCACGGTCTGCGCAAGGAAGCGATCCACGTCACCAAGCTGCGCATGGGCGAAGGCCTGGTCGGCACCATCGCAGCCGAAGGGCGCGTGCTGAACCTGGCCGAGGCGGCGGACCACGCCGCTTTTGCCTACCGGCCGGAGACCGGCGAGGAGCGATATCACAGCTTTGCCGGCGTCCCGATCGTGCGCTTGGAAAACCCAGTCGGCGTCCTCGCCGTCCAGAACGCAGCACAGCGCCGCTACGAGGATGTCGAGATCGAGGCGCTGCAGACCGTGGCGATGGTGTTGTCCGAGCTGATTGCCGGCGCCCGGCTCGTCGACGGCGCGAGGCGCAGCCGCTTGCGCAGCGCCGGTCCGCTGCGCCTGTCCGGCCTCAAGCTCGTGTCCGGCATGGCGAGGGGCCAGGCGGTGTTCCACGAACCCCGCGTCGTCGTCGAGCATACGGTGGCCGAGGACACCGAGGCCGAGCGCGAGCGCGTCTACGCAGCCTTCCGCAAGATGCGCGAGCAGATCGACAATATGGCCAAGGAGGCCGAGTTCGGGACTGCCGGCGAGCATCAGGAGATCCTCCAGACCTATCGGATGTTCGCCTATGACGAGGGCTGGTCGCGGCGGATCAACGCGGCGATCGACAGCGGCCTGACCGCCGAAGCGGCGATCGAGCGTGTGCAGCAGCGCACCCGCGCTCGCATGCAGGAAATCGACGATCCGCTGCTGCAGGAGCGGATGCACGACCTTGAAGACCTGTCGAACCGGCTG
This sequence comes from Sphingomicrobium sp., assembly GCA_036563485.1. Taxonomy (NCBI): domain Bacteria; kingdom Pseudomonadati; phylum Pseudomonadota; class Alphaproteobacteria; order Sphingomonadales; family Sphingomicrobiaceae; genus Sphingomicrobium; species Sphingomicrobium sp. Next base: position 673,843 of record DATCMI010000001.1, read on the forward strand.
CTGCGCATCGTGTCCGGCCGGATGGGCACGGCCGCGCAGACGGGGCTCGCCGCCGACGCGATCCTGATCGCCCGCAACCTCGGGCCCGCCGAGCTGCTCGAATATGACCGGCGGCGTCTCAAGGGCGTGCTGCTCGAGGAAGGCTCGTTGACGTCGCACATGACGATCGTCGCGCGGGCCATCGGCGTGCCGGTGATCGGACGCCTGCAGGACATTCGCCACAGCGTCGAGGAAGGCGAGACGATCCTCGTCGACGGCGACCACGGCAGCGTCATCGTTCGTCCGAACCGGACATTGCTGTCCGCCTTCGAGCACCGGATGGCGTCGAGCCATAAGCGCCGCGCCGAATTTGCCGCCGCCCGCACCCTGCCGCCGGAGACCAAGGACGGCCTCAGGGTTAGCGTCATGGTCAACGCCGGCCTCGCCGAAGACGCCGGGACTTTGCCGATGACCGGCGCCGACGGCATCGGCCTGTTCCGTACCGAATTCCAGTTCCTCGTTTCCGCGACCATGCCCGGCCGCGACCGCCAGCAGCGGCTATACATGAAGGTGCTCGAAGCCGCGGGAGACCGACCGGTCGTGTTCCGCACCGTCGACATCGGCGGCGACAAGGCGCTTCCTTATCTCACTGATCATGCCGAGGAGCAGGCCGAGAACCCCGCCATGGGCTGGCGTGCGCTGCGCCTGTCGCTCGATCGCTCGACGCTGATGAAGGCGCAAGCGCGCGCGCTGATCGAGGCGGCGGGCGGCAAGGTGCTCAACGTCATGTTCCCGATGGTGTCGGAGCCATGGGAATATGAAGAAGCGCGCGCCTTGTTCGAAGAGCAGGTCGAATGGGCGCGCAACGCGCATCGCAAGATGCCCAAGCGCATCCACTATGGCGTGATGCTGGAAGTCCCGAGCCTCGCCGAGATGCTCGACCAGCTGCTCCCGCGGGTCGACTTCATCTCCGTGGGCACCAACGATCTGACGCAGTTCCTGTTCGCAGCCGACCGCTCCGACCCGCGGCTGGCGCAGCGCTATGACTGGCTGAGCCCCGCCATCCTGCGCTTCCTGCGGCGCATCCTCAAAGAGGCGAAGGATGCCGAGGTGCCGGTGCGGATTTGCGGCGAAATGGCCGGACGACCGCTCGAAGCCATGGCGCTGATCGGCATCGGTGCCGAAAACATTTCGATCACGCCCGCGGGCGTCGGGCCGATCAAGGCGATGATCCGCTCGCTCGATGCCTCGGCGGTGCGGGCCAAGCTCGAACAGCTGCTCGCGCGGCCGCCGAGGGACATGCGGAAGGCGCTCGCCGACTGGGCCAAACGGAAGGGTGTGACGCTCGGCTAGGCCGAAGCGGTTGACACGCACGGCGCAGGCCTCAAACAGTTGCACATGGCCAAGCGCGACACCGACGCCGACATTCTCGACCCCGACATGACCGAGGCCGAGGTGCCGACCGTCGGCGAACGGCTCCGCGCCGCGCGCGAAGCTAAGGGGTTGAGCCTCGAAGACGTCGCGGCGCAGACGCGAATTCCGCACCGCCACCTCGAAAGCATCGAGAATGCGCAGTGGGACAAGCTCCCCGCGCCCACCTACACGATCGGTTTCGCAAAGAGCTATGCATCCGCGGTCGGCGTGGACCGCACGGAGATCGGCGACCAACTGCGCGAGGAGATGGGCGGCCAGCGCTTCGCAAGCCACCAGGCCGAAGTCATCGAACCCGCTGACCCGGCGCGCACCATGCCCAAATGGCTCGTCATTTCCGCTATCGTCGGCGTCATCCTGCTTGTGCTGCTGATGAGCTGGCTCAGCCGCCGCTCGCTCGAGCAAGGGGACGCGCCAGCGAGTACAGCCGTTGCTTCCTCGCCGGCGCCGGCCGCCCAGACGCCGTCCCCGGCCGCTCAGCAACCGGCGGCGCAAGGCCCGGTCGTGCTTACCGCCGTTCAGCCGGCGTGGATCCAGGTTACGGACCAGGGCAAGAGCCTGTTCCAGGGCGAGCTCCAGCAGGGCCAGAGCTTCACCGTGCCGCAGACGGCGACCGCACCCTTGTTGAAGGCCGGCAAGCCCGAAGCGCTGAAAGTCACCGTCGGCACGGCCACTGCACCCGCCGTCGGTCCCGCCGGCAAGGTCGCATCGAAGGTCAGCTTGAAGGCAGACGACCTGATGCGTGGTGGCGCGCAGCCGGCGACTGGCGCGGCGCAACCGCCTGCACCACCGCCGGCCCAGTAGATTCATCCGCGGGCAAGGCGCCGCGGAGCACAGTCGCGTCGACATTGAAGCGTGGGGAAATTCCAGTGAAGTTCATGCGTCCGATCACCGCCTTCGCGGCCGTCGCAACCGCCGCGCTGATGCCGGCTACCGCCGCCATGGCCCAGCGCCAGCAGCCCACGCCTGAGCAGCGGATCGATCGTCTCGAACGGCAGGTGGATGAAGTGCAGCGCCGCGTCTTCCCGAAGGGCAGCCCGGCGGCGACGGCGGGCTTCCGCGACGACCCGGCCGCGACCCAGTCGGCAGTGGTCAGCCTCGATCAGCGGCTCGATGCGCTCGAACGCCAGGTGACCGATCTCGTCCGACAGAACGAGGAAAATGCCAGCCGAGTCCGCAACATGGAAAATGCGCTGCGCCAGACGACCGCTGACCTGAACCAGCGCATCGCGACGCTGGAGCAGCAAGTGAGCACGGCAGCCGTGGCGCCGGTTCCGGTCGACACGGTCCCGGTCGGCACCACGCCGGCAAGGCCGAAGCCGACGACGACGACGACGCCGAAGACGACCGGTGCAGCGACGCCGTCCGCGACGCCGGCGAGCGGCGGTCCGGCGGTTGCCGCCGCCGATCCGGCGGAAGACGCCTACACCGAGGGGTTCCGCCTGTGGGAAGCGGGCCAGTACGACCAAGCGATCAGCTCGCTACGCGCGTTCGTCGCGGCTTATCCCCGCCACCGCCGCACCAGCTATGCGAAGAATCTGATCGGCCGCGCCTTGCTCGACAGCGGCCAGCCGCGCCCAGCCGCGGAAGCTTTCCTCGCCAATTACCGCACCAATCCCGGCGGGGAGCGGGCGGCGGACAGCCTTTATTATCTTGGCCAGTCGCTGATGAAGCTCGGCCAGCGTGAGCAGGCGTGCAAGGCCTATGGCGAGCTCGACGCGGTTTATGGGTCGAAGATCCGGGCCGACCTCAAGAAGCTTTCGAGCGACGCCAAGGCCGAGGCCAACTGCAGCTAGGCGACAATGCCGGTGGGTGAGCCTTCGCAGGTCGACCCACAGCTCGCCGAGCGCTTCGCGCGCGACGTCGATGCGCTGGTCCCGGCAGGTTTGCGGCTCGGCCTCGCCGTTTCGGGCGGCCCGGACAGCGTCGCCCTCCTCCTGCTCGCCGCGGCGGCCATGCCCAAGCGCATCGAGGCGGCAACCGTCGATCATGCGCTGAGGCCCGAAAGCCGAAGCGAGGCTGATTTCGTCGCTCGGCTTTGCGCCGGCTCAAGCGTTCCGCACTCGATCCTTACCGCGACCTGGCTCGAACAGCCGACGACGGCCGTGCAGGAACGTGCGCGCTCCGAGCGCTACCGCCTGCTCGGCAATTGGGCCGATGAGCGGGGGCTCGCAGCAATCCTCACCGGGCATCACCTCGACGACCAGGCGGAAACTGTTCTGATGCGCTTGGCGCGCGGCGCGGGCGCGAAGGGTCTCGCCGGGATGCGTGCCGTCGCCGACATTCCGGGCTGCAGCGTCCGGGTCGTCCGACCGCTACTCGGCTGGGCCCATGCCGAGCTTCAGGCGATCTGCACTTCAGTGGGCGTCGATCCGCTCCTCGACCCGAGCAACGCCGACGACCGGTTCGAGCGGGTCCGCGTCCGGAATGCTCTCGCCGATGCCGACTGGCTCGACGCCCCTGCGATTGCTGCAAGCGCAGCTCACCTTGCCGACGCCGACGAGGCGCTCGACTGGGCCAGCGACCGCGAATGGCAGCGAGCCGTGACCGTGACTGAACAGGAAATCGGTTACCGCGCGAGCAATGCGCCACGCGAGATCCTTCGCCGGATCACCGTTCGAGCGATTGCTACCCTCGCGAGCGAAGGACGAGGCGCGGAGCTTCGCGGCCGCGAAGTCGATCAGGTCCTTGCGGCGCTTCTCAGTGGGGGAACCGCAACGCTGCGCGGGGTCCAGTGCACCGGCGGCGCAGAGTGGCGCTTCCGTGCCGCGCCGCCGCGGCGGCCGCTCTAGCGCAGGTTCGCTCGATAGAGCGCCAGCAGCTCGCTCCAGGCCCGCTCCGCCTCTCGCTCATTGTAGCTCTGGCTGCCCGCGACCGTCCAACCATGGTCGGCCGGATAGGAATCGACCCTTGCGGGCCGCTTGGCCGCGGCGAAGGCGGCCTTTAGCGTCTCGATCTCCTCCGGCCGCTCCGCCGCATCATTCTTGCCGAGCAGCACCAGATAGGCCGCCTTGGTCTTGGGAATGAGCAGGTGCGGGCTGGATGGCTCGTTCGTGACCAAAGTGCCCGGATGGAAAGCGGCCACTGCGCCGATCCGGTCGGAACGTGCAGCGGCGGTGCGGAAGGCGAACGGACCGCTCATGCAATAGCCCTGCACCCCGACGCGCCGCTTGCGGTCGGTTTGCGGCTGCGCGTCGAGGAAGCTGACGAACGCCGCGGAGTCGCGGTCGACCATCGCGTCGGTCACCCCCTTGCGGAAACCCATGATCTTTTCGCGGTCGGCCGGCTTGCCGAAATCGAACGGGCCGGTGACGACCGGCGCCTTCTGCGCCCGGTAATAAGGGTTGGGCACCAGCACGACATAACCCTGGGCGGCCAGCCGGCGTCCCATCTCGCGGAACACCGGGCGAAGGCCCAGGATGTCCGGCCACAGCAGGACCGCGGGCCAGCGGCCCTTTCCTTCCGGATAGAAGAGCGCCGCATCGGCATTGCCGTCGATGGCGACGGTGACATCGCGTTCGACAACATGCTTGCCGCCCGTTTCATGCGCAGCGGCGCCGGCAGGGAGGCCGGTCGCCGCAACGGCTGAAAGCGTCAGCAGCAGCGTCCGCCGCGTGACCGCCGTATCGACGATGAAGCCCTGATGATTGCCGTCACCACACATGTCGCATCTCCATCGCTGCCGCAGGGAGCGCAGGCTTGCCCGAAAAGCACCGCGCCGCGCAATCGCCGTTCACTCCACCCTAAGGCCGCATTGTTATTAAGCGGCACGCGCCTATTTTAGACGCAAGCGCGCTGTGCGCACGAGAGACGAGCGGATGAACGACAAAGAGAAGAAACCCGGCAACCCGTGGACGAAGAGCCTGCTGATCTGGGCAGGCATCCTGTTCGGCCTCGTTCTCTTCGTGCAAATGGTCGACGGCGGCTCCCGCGCCTCGACGGGCCAGGCGATCCCTTATTCCGACTTCGTCCGCCAGGTCGACAACGGCAATGTCCGGTCGGTCACGATCGCGACGGGCGCCAGCGGCAACAGCGCCATCACCGGCAAGCTCGACAGCGGCGAAGTGTTCAACACTGTCGCCCCGGGCGATGCGAGCGTCTCCGACAAGCTCGTCCAGAAGGGCGTCGCGGTGCAGGTGAAGGCGGAGGAGAGCTCGAGCATCTGGCTCTACATGCTCTACAATTCGCTGCCCTTCCTGCTGATCCTCGGCATCAGCTTCTTCGTGATGCGCCAGATGCAGAAGAATGCCGGGTCGGGCGCCATGGGCTTCGGCAAGAGCCGCGCCCGCATGCTGACCGAGAAGCACGGCCGCGTGACCTTTCAGGATGTGGCCGGCATCGACGAGGCTCGTGAAGAGCTTCAGGAAATCGTCGAATATCTGAAGGACCCGGGCAAGTTCGCGCGGCTCGGTGGCAAGATCCCCAAGGGCGCGCTGCTCGTCGGCCCTCCGGGGACCGGCAAGACGTTGCTCGCCCGCGCCATTGCGGGTGAGGCCGGCGTTCCCTTCTTCACCATCTCCGGCTCCGACTTCGTCGAAATGTTCGTCGGCGTCGGCGCCAGCCGCGTCCGTGACATGTTCGACCAGGCCAAGAAGTCTGCGCCGTGCATCGTCTTCATCGACGAGATCGATGCCGTCGGCCGTCATCGCGGCGCCGGGCTCGGCAACGGCAATGACGAGCGCGAGCAGACCCTCAACCAGCTGCTTGTCGAGATGGACGGCTTCGAGGCGAACGAAGGCATCATCATCGTCGCCGCGACTAACCGGCCCGACGTGCTCGACCCCGCGCTGTTGCGTCCTGGCCGTTTCGACCGCCAGGTCGTGGTTCCGCGCCCGGACATCGACGGCCGCGAGAAGATCCTCGAAGTGCACATGAAGAAGGTGCCGCTCGCCCCCGACGTCGACGCGCGCGTGATCGCCCGCGGCACGCCGGGCTTCTCCGGCGCGGACCTCGCCAACCTCGTGAACGAGGCGGCGCTGCTTGCGGCGCGCAAGGGCAAGCGCCTGGTCGCCATGCAGGAGTTCGAGGAGGCCAAGGACAAGGTGCTGATGGGGACCGAGCGCAAGTCCATGGTCATGACCGAAGACGAAAAGCGCATGACCGCCTATCACGAGGCCGGTCATGCCATCGTCGCGCTTCACGAGCCTGCCTCGGACCCGATCCACAAGGCGACCATCATCCCGCGCGGCCGCGCGCTCGGCATGGTCATGCGCCTGCCGGAACGCGACAGCTACAGCTATCACCGCGACAAGATGTACGCGAACCTCGCCGTTGCCATGGGCGGCCGCGTCGCCGAGGAAATGATTTTCGGCTACAACAAGGTCTCGTCGGGCGCCTCGTCCGACATCCAGTACGCGACCCAGCTCGCCCGCGACATGGTAACGCGCTGGGGCATGTCGGATGCGCTCGGCCCGCTTCAATATGCCGAGCCTGATGAAGAGGTGTTCCTCGGCTATTCGATGAACCGCCAGCGGCAGATGTCGAACGAAACGGCTCAAGCGATCGACAATGAGATCCGCAAGATTGTCGAAGGCGGCTACACGCGCGCGCAGTCTCTGCTCACCGAGAACCGCGAAGAGCTGGAAGCACTCGCTCGTGCATTGCTCGAATATGAGACGCTGTCCGGCGACGAGATCAAGCGCGTGCTCGAAGGCGAGACGATCGACCGCGGCGGCGCCAAAGGTCCGTCGATCCCGGCCGCCGGCTCGTCGATCCCGAAGTCCAAGCGTCCCGGCGCGGGAGCGATCGGCGGGGCAGCACCGGCCGGCGCTTAACTTTCCGTTCAGCCTCGCTAGGCTCCCGTCGCACTTCACGGGAGGATAGCCGAGTATGCGTAAGTTTCTGATCGCGGCACTGCTGATCGCCGCGCCCGCGTCAGCTTGGGCGCAGTCAATGAATGCCGAGGCTTTTCATCAGCGCGCGACCGCCCTTCAGAAGAAGGGCGCCCTGGCCCTGTTCTCGATGGGTGAAGTCAAAAAGCTGATGGCGGAAGGGCAAGCCGCGGGCAAACGCGCTGCTCAAGCCCGCCGCGCAGCACTTGCGGCCGGAGAGAAGCCGCGCTTCTGCCCGCCGGCCGGCAAGGGCAAGATGGACGACAACGAGTTCATGACGAGGCTGTCGGCGATCCCCAAGGCCGAGCGGGCGCGGATCGACATGACCGAAGCGGTGAACCGCATCCTGGCCCGCAAATATCCCTGCTAGGCCATGATCCCTAGTGCCACGAGCAGCAGCAGGAACAGGACGATTGCCACCAGCGCGAAGAACGAAAGCACTGCCGTCCGCCAGATCGCGCTGAACCGGCCAAGCTCATAAGCGCCGCGAAGCTGCCGGTACATGTGGATCGGCGGGATGAAGAGCATCAGCTTGCGGAACCAGCCGAGCCCCGGGATCAAGGTCGTCAGGGCAAGCACCACAAGCCAGATGCTGACGAAGGTGATCGAGTAGGTGACGAATACCGTGTGGTCGTAGGCGCCATATTGCCGGTAGCGGCGGCGGTGAAGGAACAGCAGCCAGACGAACGGGACCGAGATCGGGATCAGCGCCCATGAGAATTTATAGGCGTTGCTCTGAATCTTGTAGAAGGCGAGCTGCGGGTTCGCGTTGAACTTCTTCAGCTTCTCGTCGAGGGCTTTCCAGCCGGTCTTGCCGTTGACGATCTGGCTGGTGTTTCCCTGCTCTAGCGCTTCGAACTTTTCGAGGGCCTTGATCCCCTCCTGCGTTTCCCGGATCTGCTCGTCGATCTTGGCGATGGATTGCGGGTTGGAGCCACGTTGGGCGCGCGTTCGCGATTCCTGCAGTGTCGTCAGTTCCCGCCGCTGCTCCTGAAGCGCCCCGGCGACGTCGCCGCGCGGATCGTCTAGGCCGTCCGGCTTCATATTCGGCCCGGCGAACGAATAGACGGCGAACATCAGGAAGACGGTGAACAGGAACAGCGCGACCGGCGACACGAAACGCGCCCGCTCGCCCGAGATGTAGCGCCGCGTCAGCTCTCCTGGCCGCCACGCGAGCATCGGCAGGGTGCGCCAGATCTTCCCTTCGAAATGGAACACGCCGTGGAGCAGGTCGTGAAAGAAGGCGCCGAGCGTCCGATGAACATGCGCCTGCTGCCCGCAGCAGCGGCAGTAAGGGCCGGTCAGCTCCGCGCCGCAGTTCAGGCAATTGCCTTCGTGCGTGTGCCCGTCGGCAGCCTCGCCGGCCTTTGGCTCCACCGCCCGTGCAAGCATCCCGCCTGCCACGACATCGCCGACTGCGTCCATTTCCCCCATGCAGCGCGACATTAGGCGGCGTTGGCGGCGCATGCTAGCGGCTAGGCATGCGGATCGGGCTTCTCGGCGGCTCCTTCAATCCTGCCCATCGAGGGCACCGGCGGATCAGCCTCGAAGCGATGCGCGCGCTTAGCCTCGACGAGGTGTGGTGGCTGGTCTCGCCGGGCAACCCGCTGAAGGAAGGCGCGAGGGACATGGCCCCTTATGAGGCGCGGCTCGCCTCGGCTGAGGCAATGGCGCGCGGGGCCCGCATCCGCGCGAGCGATTTCGAGCGGCGCGAAGGGACCCGTTATACGATCGACACGGTGCGTCGGCTGAAGCGGCGTCACCCCGAGCACCGCTTCATCTGGTTGCTTGGAAGCGACACCCTGCCAAATTTTCACAAATGGCGTGATTGGAGGGGGTTAGCATCAGAACTGCCGATTGCGGTGATTCGCCGGCCCGGTTATGATTCGGCTGCCCACGCGGCGCGCGCGATGGGTTGGCTGAGGCGGTTCGTTCACCCGCGCGGCCAGGCGGCGAAGTGGACGAAGTGGAGTGCACCGGCGATCATTTTCCTTCGCCTGCCCCCCGACCCGACCTCCGCGACCGCCATCCGCGCGCACGATCCCAACTGGCACCGTCGAACGAAAGCGCCTTCCGTGCGTTCGTCTCGTTTCGGTTCCCCAATGTCACCCAGGAGACCCCTTGACCGAACGTCCAGCTGAGACAGCCGCCGCCGCTGATGCGGGCCATGCTCCATTCGACGTCGAAGACCTCCACAAGCTCGTGATGCAATCGCTCGACGACGACCAGGCGCAGGAGGTCGTGTCGATCCCGCTCGCCGGAAAGTCGAACATCGCCGACCATATGGTAGTCGCCTCGGGCCGCTCGACCCGGCAGGTCGCGTCGATGGCCGTTAAGCTTGCTGAAAAGATAAAAGAGCGATTTGGGAAAAGCGTTCGGATCGAAGGGCTTCAGACGGCAGACTGGGTGCTGATCGATGCGGACGACGTGATCGTCCACTTGTTCCGGCCCGAAGTAAGAAGTTTTTACAATTTGGAGCGAATGTGGGCGTTCGGCGATGATGCAAACGTGAGCGCTGCCCGGGGGTAAAGCACATGCGGTTCATTGCAGTCCTGATCTCGCTTCTGGCGCTGGTCGCGCAACCTGTTGCTGCGGCCACGTCGCCGACGCTGGTCAGCGTTGAACAGCAGCTCAGATATTTCGTCTCCGGCAAGTCGGCGGACGTCGGCATCGCCGCGCTCGACCTCAACAGCGGCGAGATGATCAGCGTCAAAGGCAATTCCCCCTTCCCGATGGCAAGCACCGTCAAGGTCGCCGTCGCCGCCCTCTACCTCGCGCAGGTCGATCACGGCCGCCGCTCGCTCGATGAAACCATCAATGGCGTGTCGGCGCGTTCGCTGATGCGGCGGATGCTGGTGCACAGCGACAATCGCGCGACGGACATCCTGATGGCCGACCTCGGCGGGCCGGCGAAGCTCGACCAGTGGCTCAAGGACAATGGCGTGCGGGGCGTTCGCGTCGACCGCAACATCGCTCAGCTGCTCGCCGCCAAGCGCGACTTGTGGGACCGCCGCGACTCCGCGACGCCGACGGCAATGGTCGACCTCCTGAAGCGCATCTACAAGGCGGAGCTGGTCACGCCCAAGAGCCGCAATTACCTGCTCGACATCATGGGCCAGTGCGAGACGGGCAAGAACCGGATCAAGGGCCTGCTTCCGGGCGTGCCGATCGAGCACAAGACTGGGACGCTGAACGGCTATGCCAGCGATGTCGGCTTCATCACCATGCCCGACGGGCGGCGGGTCGCGGTCGCGATCTTCACCCGCGGCGGCGCCGACCGGCCGCGCACGATCGCCGAAAGCGCCCGCGCGATCTACGACGGGTTTAAGGCCGCGGTGACCTGGCCGTTCCAGCCCGCAGCCCTCTCCACGCAATAATTTGCTTCTGCACATCGTCGCGCGCGGGAAGATCGGGCGCTCGCCCGAAGCCGAGCTCGTCGACCGTTATTTGAAGCGCATCGCCTGGCCGACGAAGCTGACCGAGCTGCCCGACCGCGGCGGCAAAGTGCCGGAAGTTACAGCCAACAGCGTCACAGTGGCGCTAGATGAGCGGGGCGACGCGCTTTCATCCGTGGAGCTCGCAAAGCAGCTGGAGCGCTGGCGCGACAGCGGGAAGCGCGAAGCGCGCTTCCTGATCGGCGCCGCCGACGGGCACGGCGACGACGGCCGGAACGACGCCGACCTGCTGCTCTCTTTCGGTCCGGCGACATGGCCGCACCTGCTGGTTCGCGCCATGCTTGCCGAACAGCTGTTCCGCGCGACATCCATCCTTGCGAACCACCCGTATCATCGCGAAGGTTAGCGCATGAGGCTGGCTCTTGCCGCGCTGCTCCTGATCCCGCCGCTTGCCGCCAGTGCTCCGGCGATGCAGGCGGCCGAGCCGCTCGACGACGCGCTCACGCGCGCCCGCGCCGAGCAGGCCGCCGCCGAACGCCAGGCCGCGAACCTCGAACGCCAGGCGGCAGCCGCGAAGGACGAGGCCGGACGGTTGCGCGCGCAGCAGGCCGCTGCCGCACAGGCGCTCGACGCGGCGGAAGCGGGCATCACCGCGGCCGAAGCCCAGTACCGGATCGCCGCCGCCCATGCGGCTGCTTACCGCCAGCGGCTGAGCGCCGAGCAGCGGCCTATATCGTCGCTGCTTGCTGGCCTGGCGACGATGGCCCGCCGTCCGCCTCTCCTCGCTTTGGCCGACCAGGGCGGCGCCGATGAGCTGGTAAGGGTCGGCGTGCTGCTGGATTCGACCCTTCCGGTGATCCGCCAGCGCACGCAGGCGCTATCGGCCCAGCTGGCTCGGGGAGAGCGGCTGGAGGTGTCGGCTTTGTCGGCCCGCGCCGAGCTGGTCCGCAGCCGTCAGGCACTCGCCAGCCGCCGGCAGCGCTTTGCGGCGCTTGAGCGTCAGGCATTCGATCGATCAATTGCGGCAGGGGGCCAGGCGCTAAGCGCCGGCGACGTCGCCATTTCAGCCGACGAGCAGGTCGCGCGCCTGAAGAGCGAGGCGACGCGTCGGGCAGAGGCGGCACAGATCGCGCGGCTCCTTGCCGCGGAGCAGCCGGCGCCGCCGCGGCCGACAGCATCGCCGGCTGCCTCCGCCTTCGCTCCATTCGCTTATCGGCTCCCGGTCGCCGCACCGGTCGTGCAGGGGCTCGGCGCCGTCGACGAGAGTGGCGTTCGCTCCCGCGGGGTCAGCTTCGCGACTGCGCGCGGAACGGCGGTGTCCGCGCCCGGCGCAGGGATCGTCCGCTTTTCCGGACCGTTTCGCGATTATGATGGCGTTCTCATCATCGACCATGGCGGCGGCTGGCTGAGCGTGATCGTCAATGTTGCTTCGCCGCTCAAAGCCGGCGAGCGCGTCGAGGCTGGCGCCTCCATTGGCCGCGCCCTCGGCCCGCTCGAGCTTCAACTGTCCCGCAATGGGCAGCTCGTCTCTCCTGCCCTCATCGCAGGTTCATCTCAAAGTCTGTCAAAGGATAGGAAAGGCAGCTAGTGCCCGAAGAACCGCATGACGCCGCCGCGCAACTGGGACGCGACCACATGAAACTGACTTCCAAGCTTCTCCCCCCGCTCGCCCTCGTCGGAGCGCTCGCCTTGGTACCCGTGACCGCCAGCTCTCTCGCTGCCGCGGACACGACCAATTACCAGGAGCTCGAGAAGTTCATGAGCGTCTACGAGCGGGTGAAGGCCAATTATGTCGAGAAGGTCGACGACAAGACGCTGATCAAGGGCGCGATCGATGGCATGCTTGCCGCGCTCGACCCCCACTCGAGCTTTGCCGAGGGATCGGAGTTCGACCAGCTTCGGGCGACCACCGATGGCAATTACGGCGGCCTCGGCCTTACGGTCTCGATGGAGGACGGCGTCGTCAAGGTGATCGCCCCGACCGAGGACACGCCCGCGGATCGCGCCGGCGTCAAGGCAGGCGACTACATCACCCACATCAACGGCGAGTTCCTGAACGGCCTCAGCCTCGACGAAGCCGTCGCCAAGATGAAGGGCGCGCCGGGCACGTCGGTGAAGATCACGATCGTTCGCCCGGGCCGCGACAAGCCGCTCGACCTCGCCATCGTCCGTGAGCGCATCGAGCTGCGCCCCGTCAAGTGGGAGGTCAAGGAAGGCGTCGGCTACATCAATATCAACAGCTTCAGCGGAAACGTCGGCGAGCAGGTTCATTCGGCCCTGCTGTCGATCGACAAGGCGACCGGCGGCAAGCCGATCGGCTATGTCGTCGATGTCCGTTCGAACCCGGGCGGCCTGCTCGACCAGGCGATCGACGTCGCCGACGATTTCCTGTCAAGCGGCGAGATCGTCTCGCAGCGCGGCCGCGAGAAGACCGACATCGAACGTTATTACGCCCGTCCCGGCGACCTCGCGCACGGCCTTCCAGTCATCGTCCTCACCGACGCCGGCACCGCTTCCGCGTCTGAGATCGTTGCCGGCGCCCTGCAGGACCATCGCCGCGCGCTGATCATGGGTGAGCCGAGCTTCGGCAAGGGATCGGTGCAGACCGTTGTCCAGACCGGCCCGAATGCCGCGCTTCGCCTGACGACCGCCCGCTATTACACGCCGTCGGGCCGCTCGGTTCAGGCCGGCGGCATCGAACCCGACATCATCGTCCCCCAGCTCAGTGATCCGGACTACAAGGACCGCAAGGTCATCCGCGAGGCCGATCTTCGCCGCCACCTGCTCGCCCAGTCGCAGGTGAAGGACAAGCTGCTCGAAGCCGACGATCGCCCGGACCCGCGCTTCTCCGTGAGCGCGGAAGAGCTGAAGAAGCAGGGCATCAAGGACTTCCAGCTTCATTATGCGATCAGCACGCTGAAGCGCATGGCCGCGGTAAGCCCGGCGAGCGGCTCCGGCGCGACGAAGAAGACGCGCTAGGAAGCTAATGAGCGAGGCGCTCGCATTGCAGTCTCGCGGCGGGGCGCCGTGGCAGCCGGCGTCGGTGGCTCGGCTTGTTGCGCTGCTGCTGCCGCTGGCCCTCCTTGGCGGTGCGCTCGGCTCGCAATATCTGGGCGGCCTGCACCCCTGCGAGATGTGCTATTGGCAGCGCTGGCCGCACGCCGCGGCGATCTTGCTCGCCGCGCTCTCGTTCACCGCGCCGGCAGCCTCATCGCGCTCCCGCACCGTGGTAATCCTCGCAGCGCTCGCCATCGCGGTTTCCGGCGCCATCGGGGTCTATCACGCCGGTGTCGAAGCGAAGATCTTCGAAGGCATCACCCAGTGCACGGCGACGGCAAAGGGCGGCAGCACCGCGGACCTCTTAAAGCAGATCACGCACGCGCCGCTGATCCGCTGCGACCAAGTGCAGTTCAGCTTCCTCGGCATCTCCATGGCAGGCTGGAACGCAATCCTGTCGCTCGGCGGCGCGGCCCTGATCCTGATCTTGAGCCTCAGGGGGCGGCGCGCGTGAGCGGCTGGCGTCCCGGCGACCGGCGCGCCAACAGCGCATCGATGATCCGCGTCGACCAGGCCGGCGAATATGGCGCCACGCGTATCTACGACGGCCAGCTCGCCGTACTTCGGCCCAATTGCAGTGAGGCCAAGCTGATCGCGCGCATGGCGTCCCAGGAGCAGCGCCATCTGCGCCGCTTCGACCAGCTCGTTGCCGAGCGCCGCGTCCGTCCGACCGCGCTTCAGCCTTTGTGGAGCATGGCCGGCTACGCGCTCGGGGCCGTGACGGCACTGATGAGCGAAAAGGCGGCGCTCGCCTGCACCGAGGCGGTCGAGACCGAGATCGATAAACATTATGCGCAGCAGCTGCGCGACCTGGGCGAGGACGATGCTGAGCTTTCGGCCGACATCGCCGAATTCCAGGCCGACGAGCTCGAGCACCGGGACTCTGCGCGGGATGCCGGCGCGGCGGGGGCGGTCGGCTATCCCCTGTTGACCGCGGCAATCCGTGCCGGATGCAGGGTCGCCATCGGCCTTTCGAAACGGATTTGAGGAACAACCGGCGGCCGTTGTCCGCTGATGAGTCTGGAAGGATAGAATGATGAGGTTGGCAATCATCCTTGGCGCCGCAGCAGCGGTCACTGCCGGACTTGCGTTCCCGCAAGGCGCGGCGCAGGCGCAGGCCCAGCGCGGCATTGCGGAAATCGTCGTGTTCGGCACCGACCCCTGCCCCCGCTCGAGCGACGACAAGATCGTCGTCTGCCGCCGCCTCGACGAGCGGTTCCGCTACCGCATGCCCGAAGCCTATCGTCCGAACGGCAGCTATCAGGAGCGCCAGTCCTGGGCGCAGCGCGCGAAGAGCCTCGAGACCGTCGGCCGCACCGGCATCAACAGCTGCTCACCGGTTGGACCCGGCGGGCACACCGGCTGCCTGACCCAGGTGATCAACCAGGCGCGCAACGAGCGGAACGCTCAAGCCGACGCGGACACGCCGCCGCCACAGTAAGCGCGTAGCGTGATCGCGGTTGGTCGAAAGCCGCTTCCGCTGCTCCGCGGGCTTGTTACGCTGACGTGACAGGCACGGGGGAGGTCAATCATGAGCATCGCTGAGGCTACGCCGGATCTCGAACAGGGGGAGCGCGACGACCGCGCCTTCCTTGGCCACCCCAAGGGCCTGGGCTACCTCGGCTTCGCCGAGGCGTGCGAGCGCTTCTCTTATTATTCCATGCAGACGCTGCTGGTGCTCTACATGGTCAACTATTTGCTCGTCCCCGGGCGGATGGAAAATGTCGTCGGCCTCGATTGGCTGAACGCCCATGTCTATCCAGGGCTCTCGGGCCAGCCGCTCGCGTCAGCCATCTTCGGGACCTACACCGCGCTCGTCTACGCGACGCCCATTCTGGGCGGGATCATTGCCGACAAATGGCTGGGCCGCGACGCGACACTGATCGTCGGCGGCGTGCTGATGGCGATCGGCCACTTCCTCATGGCGATCGAGCCTGCCTTCCTTCTCGCACTGCTGGCGCTGCTGCTCGGCGTCGGCGCCTTCAAGGGCAATATCGCGACGCAGGTCGGCGCGCTCTACGGGCCCAACGACCTTCGCCGCGCGATGGCCTTCCAGATCTTCTACATCTTCATCAACGTCAGCGTGATCGCAGCGCCGCTGGTGTCCGGCACGCTTGGCCAGGAGGTCGGCTGGCACTACGGCTTCGGCTGCGCCGGTGTGGTGATGGTGATCGGCCTCGTCATCTACATGGTCGGGCGCCGTCACCTTCCGAGCGAAAGCCGACCCGTGCGCGGGGAGCAACGCCCACGCGATCCGCTGAGCCGCGACGACTGGATTTCCGTCGCCACCTTGCTGGTGCTGATCCCGGTGCTCGCCATCGCGCTGCTCACCAACCAGGAGATTTTCAACGCCTACCTCGTCTGGGGCGACCAGCAGTTCAACCTGACCTTCATGGGCACCACGCTGCCGAGCAGCTGGCTGATCACGCTGGATGCGACGCTCAGCTTCTCGATGCTGGTCGCCGTCGCCGCCTTCTGGAAATGGTGGGGAACGCGCCGGCGTGAGCCGGACGAGGTCAGCAAGATGATCATCGGCAGCCTCTTCACCATGGCCGGCGGCATGTGCCTGTTCATGGCCGCGCTGACGCAGCCCGAAGGCGGCAAGATCGGTATCTTCTGGCCGTTCCTGTTCCACTTCCTCAACAGCCTCGGCTTCGCCCACATCCTGCCGATCAGCCTGGCGCTCTTCTCGAAAGTGTCGCCGCGGCAGATCACCGCGACCGTAATCGGCCTCTATTATCTCTCCTTCTTCCTCGCCAACGCGATCGTCGGCTGGGTGGGCGGTCTCTATTCGAGCCTGCCGACGACGACCTTCTGGCTGCTCCACGTCGCCAGCGCCGCATTCGGCCTTATCGCCTTTGTCATCTTCAAGATCGCCGTCGGCAAGCGGATGGAGAGCACGGCCGCGGACCAGGCAGCGGCCCTGAGCTGAGCGCCTCTTGCAGTGCTGCGATCGAGGGTGTATTGCCGCTATAATACGCTAAGGA
This sequence comes from Sphingomicrobium sp., assembly GCA_036563485.1. Classification (NCBI taxonomy): domain Bacteria; kingdom Pseudomonadati; phylum Pseudomonadota; class Alphaproteobacteria; order Sphingomonadales; family Sphingomicrobiaceae; genus Sphingomicrobium; species Sphingomicrobium sp. The sequence continues at coordinate 690,523 of DATCMI010000001.1, forward strand.
GGAGACTCGAATGCGCAAGTCCTACGCCGCGGTGCTGATCGCCGCCCTCGCCACCGCCGCCGGCTGCAGCGGCGTTCACGCCGAAGACGGCGGATCGAGCGTGTCGCGCAACTATAATGTCGGCAATTTCCAGCGAATCGAAGTGGCCGGCTCCTATGACGTCGAGGTTCGCACCGGCGCCAACCCGGGCGTGTCTGCCACCGGCTCGGAAAAGCTCCTCGAGAATACGATCGTCGAAGTTCAGGGCGACCGCCTCGTCATCCATCCCGACAAGAAGAGCAGCTGGTTCCGCCGCTCGATCCGCGGCCATGCCCGCTTCACCGTCACGGTGCCGCAGCTGAGCGCCGCGAGCATCGCCGGCTCGGGCGACCTGAGGATCGATCGCATTCAGGGCGCGCGTTTTGAAGGCGCGATTGCCGGTTCCGGCGACCTCGATCTGCAGAACGTCGACGTGCAGGAACTGAAGCTGTCGATCGCAGGCTCCGGGGCGGTAAAGGCCGGGTCGGGCAAGGCGCGTTCCGCCAAGTACGAGATCGCCGGTTCGGGCGACGTCGATGCCGGCGGCATCCAGACTCAGGAGGCGAGCATCTCCGTGGCGGGCTCCGGCGACGTCCGCGCGCATGCGAGCGGCACCGCGGACGTCAGCATCATGGGGTCGGGCGACGTCGAGCTGTCCGGCGGCGCCAAATGTTCGGTCAGCAAGGCGGGCTCTGGCGACGTCCGCTGCTCTTAAAGCGCTTTTAACCATGTTCGGGGAGAAGCTGTGCGATGCGCAGCTTCCTCCTCCCCGCCGCGGCCCTGATCGCGCTCGCGACCCCGGCCGGCGCCGCTACCCGCAATTTCGGGATCACCGGCTTCACCAAGATTCGCGTGGACGGCCCGTTCAAGGTCCGCCTGGCGACCGGCGTCGCACCCTTCGCAAAAGCCTCCGGCTCTGCCTCGGCGCTCGACCGCCTGGCGATCAGCGTCCAGGGCGAGACGCTTGTCGTCCGCTCCAACACCGCCGCGGCCGGCAGCTATAGCGGCAACGACAATGGCCTCGTCGAAATCAGCGCCGGCACCCACGAGCTCAGCGCCGCCTGGCTCAACGGCTCAGGCTCGCTGGCGATCGACCGCGTGAAAGCGCTGAAGTTCGACTTGTCGGTTCAGGGCAGCGGCGCTGCCGAAATCGGCCAGGCAGCCGTCGATCAACTCAACATCAACGCGCTCGGCACCGCGAGCGCGCGTGTCGGCGGCAAGGCCGGCAAGCTGACGGCCGTCGTACGCGGCATCTCCAGCCTCGACGCCGCCGCGCTCATTGTAAAAGACGCGACGCTCGGCGCCGAGGGTGCAGCGACCATCGCCGCGAACGTCAGCGGTTCGGTGAAGCTCGACGCCAGCGGACCGGCGACGGTGCGGCTGGCCGGCCGGCCAGCCTGCACCCTGCGCGTCAGTGGGGCCGCGACGGTGAGCGGCTGCCGCTGATCAGTTGACGGTGGCGCGGGCCTCCACGCCCGACAGGAAGTTCCACAGCGCACCGGCAAGCTCCTCGCCCGCGGCGACGGCTTCCTGGCGCTCGCCTTCAGGCAAGCGGTCGAGCAGGTCGCGGCAGACCTGGCTATGCTCGACGTCGGCGCTCTCGTGGACGCGGAAGAAGCGCAGCGTCTCCTCGTCCTCGATGCCATAGCGGTCGATCAGCCCGTCGATCTTGGCGCTCGCGACGCCAGGAAACTGGCTTTCGTAGGCGTAAAGCGCGCCGAGGCCGGCTGCATAGGACTGGCGCGACAGCTTGCGGAAGGTGTCGATCAGCCCCTGAGTCTCCGCGTTCAGTTCCTGGCCGCGCACGGCATCGGCATTCTCGCCGAGCCCGCAGGCGAACATCATCCACAAGCTCGCATGGTCCTGCTTGCCGGCGTCCAGGCCTTCTTCCTCGGCGAGGTTCTCGGCCAGCATGCGGCGGCCGTCGCGGTCCTCGCAGGCGCTGTGCACCGCGCTCACCGCGCGCGGGAAGGCTTCGACGTGATGGAAATATTGCCGCGCATAAGCGCGCAGCGTGTCGAGCGGCAGGCGCCCCTCGGTCCATGCCTGGTAGAAGGGATGCTTGAGCATTGCCCGCTCCGCCACCTTGATGTCGATCGCGTTAGAAACACTCATGCCTTGCCTCCCGTTGATGGCGCTGGAGGCCGGGCGATAACTCGGGCATCGGCAGCCGACAAGCATAAGGAGTCGGCATGAGCGGAACGGAGGGGGCGAACATGGACGTCAGCAACAATGAGGCCAAGCACCAGTTCGAGATCGACCTCGGCGATACCACGGCCGTCGCCGTCTACAATCTGCTCAAGGGCAAGATCATGTTCACCCACACCGAAGTGCCGCCGGAGCATGAGGGCAAGGGGATCGGATCGGCCCTGATCCGCGCCGGGCTCGGCTATGCGCGCGAGCATCAATTACAGGTGATCCCGATCTGCCCCTTCTTCGCGGCCTACATGAAGAAGCATGAGGAAGTGCAGGACCTTCTCGACCCGTCCTACCGTAACGCTCTTGGACTCCCGGCCGGCTAGAGCCGCGCTTCCAGACGTCCGAAGTCAAAGAAAGTCGAAACCCGACGGCTCCCCGCGCGTTGACTGGCCAACTACGAAAAAGGGAGAGAAGTCATGTATTTCGGTATTGGCGGACTGATCCTGCTGATCATCATCCTTGCGATCCTGTTCTAAGCAAGACCCGCAATCAAACCAGCGCCAGCGCCGCAAGACGGCCGTACAGCTGCGGAGGCAATGCGCCGATGCCGCTGCCGTCATCGTCGGTTGCTGGCGCTTCTGATTCCTCGAGATAGCGCCAACCCTGGTGGGCGCGGCGGAACAATGGCGAGACGCTGACCAGCTCTGCGCAGCAGACGATGTCGATGCGCCCGTCTTCGCGATCCTCGAACCGCAGGATCTCGTTCCCGCCGACGATGCGGTGCTTGACGATCCAGTAGAGATTGCCCCCGACCAGCTCGGATGCGCGCTTCGGCCGCATCCGCGTCGGCACACGCAACTCGCTGCCGGCGGCACGGCTGGCGACCCGCTGCTGGAGCGCGGCGAGGTCGCGGCAGGCAAAGGCCACCTTCGTCATGTGGAGAATCGGCACCCGACCTGAGTGCCGAAAACATCGCTGTTTCGCAATGACTTAGTGGACGATTCCAGTCGCGGTGGCGAGGCCGAGTACGGCGAGGAAGCCCATCGAATCAGTGACCATCGTGACGAAGACGCTGCTGGCCACCGCCGGGTCGGCGCCCGACCGTTCGAGCGCGAGCGGCACCAGCACGCCGGCGAACCCGGCGACGATGATGTTGGTCAGCATCGCCGCGCCGATCAGCAGCCCGAGCGACGTGCTTCCGAGCACCAGGGTCACCCCGACGCCGATCAGCGCAGCGACGGTGATCCCGTTCAGCATCGCAACGCGGATTTCGCGGCCGACCGCGCGCCACCGGTTGGAGCCTGTGAGCTGGTTGGTGGCGATCGCGCGGACCGTGACGGCCAGCGTCTGCGTTCCGGCATTGCCGCCGACGCCGGCGACGATCGGCATCAGCACGGCAAGGACGGTCAGCCGCTCGATCGCGCCTTCGAAATGGCTGATGACCGAAGCGCCGACCAGCGCCGTGACGAGGTTGGCGACCAGCCACCGCACGCGCGAGCGATAGCTCTCGGTGACGGGCTCGTTGATGTCGCCTTCTTCGCCGACACCCGACAGGAGCAGCACGTCCTCGCCGGCTTCTTCCTGGATGATGTGGACGATGTCGTCGACGGTGATCATGCCCACCAGCCGACCGGCATCGTCGATGACGGCGGCGGACACGAGCGCATATTTCTGGAAGCGAAGCGCGACGTCTTCCTGGTCCATGTCGACCGGGATCAACGTCTGCTCGCGTTGCATGACGTCGCCGACCGCGACCGCGCGCGGGGTCCGCAAGATGGTCGACAATTTGCAGGTGCCGACCGGATGGTGCTGCGCATTGACGACGAACACTTCCCAGAAGTCCGCCGGCAGGTCCTCGGTCGAGCGGAGATAATCGATCACCCGGCCGACGTCCCAATGCTCCGGCACCGCGCAGACGTCCCGCTGCATCAGGCGGCCGGCCGATTCCTCGGGGTAGCTCAGCGCCTCTTCGACGGCGGCGCGATCGTCCGGCTCCATCGCCCGGAGCACCGCCTGCTGCTCGTCGCGGTCGAGGTCCTCGATCAGCGCGACGGCGTCATCGGTGTCCAGCTGCCCGGCAATGTCCGCGACCTGCTGCGGCTCGAGCTCGTCGAGCAAATCGTCGCGGACGAAGTCGTTCATTTCCGCGAGCACGTCGGGGCTGACGATCCCGGCCAGCGCCTTGACCAGCCCGTCGCGCTCGTCCCGAGCGGCAAGCTCGATCAGGTCGGCAACGTCGGCGGGGTGGAGCGGCTGGACCAGCTCGCGCGCGGTTTCGTCGTCGCCATGCTCGACGGCGTCGAGCACCCTCGCAACGAATTCGGGCCGCAGCCGGTCTTCCTCGTCGATGGCGCTGGAATGGGCCGGGTTCGATTCGGCAACAAGATGCGCGGCGATGTCGTCGCTCTCGCTCATCTCGTTGACCCCTCTACTGACCGGCAAGCGCCCTCCTATGGTCGCCACTGCTCTGGCGCAACCACAAGCGGCTCCCTAAATCGTCGCCTTCACGACCTTTCAACCGGAGTACTCAAGCATGGCCGACGGCGAGCGCCTTCACCTTTCCCTTTCCAGCGGCGGCGAAGTCGTCATCAAGCTCCGGCCCGACCTTGCGCCCGGCCACGTCCAGCGGATCACGGAGCTCGCCAGCAGTGGCTTTTACGACAATGTCCCGTTCCACCGGGTGATCCCTGGCTTCATGGCGCAGGGCGGCGACCCGACGGGCCGCGGCACCGGCGGCTCCGATCTTCCGAACCTCAAGGCCGAATTCTCGAACGCGCCGCACGTCCGCGGCACCGCGTCGATGGCGCGCACCAACGACCCGAACAGCGCCAACAGCCAGTTCTTCATCTGCTTCGACGACGCGCGCTTCCTCGATGGCCAGTACACCGTCTGGGGCGAGGTCGAGAGCGGCATGGAGCATGTCGACAACCTGCCCAAGGGCGAGCCGCCGCGCGAGCCGGGGCGGATCGTGAAGGCCACCGTCGCCTGATGACCAACGTCGCGCTGATCACCGGCGCGTCCGCGGGCCTTGGGGAGGAGTTCGCGCGTCAGCTGTCGAAGCGGGGGCACCGGCTGGTGCTCGCCGCACGGCGCAAGGACCGGCTCGATGCTCTGGCCAAGGATCTCGGCAACGCCCGCGCGGTGGCGATCGACCTGTCGGAAGCAGGCGCTGCGGACCGGCTCCTGGCGGATCTCGCCGAGGCCGGCGAGCAGGTCGACGTGCTGATCAACAATGCCGGCTACGGACTGATTGGCGCGTTCGCTGAACTCGATGCGGCGCGGCAGCGGCAGATGATCGACCTCAACGTCGCCAGCCTGACCGATCTCTGCCGCGCGGTCGCACCGCAGATGATCGAGCGTCGGTCGGGCGCGATCCTCAACGTCGCGTCGACCGCGGCCTTCCAGCCGGGGCCCCTAATGGCGGTCTATTTCGCGACCAAGGCTTTCGTCCTGTCGCTGAGCGAAGCCTTGCACGAGGAACTGAAGCCGCACGGAATCAGCGTGAGCTGCCTGTGCCCCGGCCCGACCAAGACCGAGTTCGGCGATGTCGCCGGGTTCGGCGGCAATGGCGCGTTCGACCGGCTGGCCATGAACGCGCCGGAGGTCGTCCAAGCCGGGCTCAACGGGCTCGACCATAACCGCGCCGTCGTCGTGCCTGGGCTGATCAACAAGGTCGGGGCACAGAGCACGCGCTTCGTTCCGCGCGCGCTGGTTCGCAAAATCGTCGCCGCGATCAAATATTGACCTGCGCAAGTGAACCTCCGCGCCGCTGCCGCCGTTGCACAGGCGGCAAGGGTGCGGGCCTGGAGAGAATATGGCTGAGACAGACACGATCGATCGCGTGAAATCGCGCAAGGTGCAGGTGGCGAGCCTGCCGCCCGCCGACAGCGGCCGCGGTTTCGCGCGGCTGCCCGACGCGCTGATGGATGAGCTTGGGCTTTCCGAAGGCGACGTGATCGAGATCGCCGGCAAGCGGACTACGGCGGCGCGCGCCATCCGCCCCTATGGCGAAGACGAGAATATCGACATCATCCGCCTGGACGGGCTCCAGCGCGCCAATGCGGGCGTCGGCTCCGGCGATTTCGTCGACGTGCGCAAGGCGCAGTCGAAGGCAGCGACCCGGGTCGTCTTTGCCCCTGCCCAGCCCAACGTGCGGCTTCAGGGATCGGCCGACGCGCTCCAGCGCACCTTCGCCGGGCGGCCGCTGGTCGAAGGTGATGTCGTGTCCACGACCGGGCATCAGCGCGTCAACGCCGACATGCCGGACCACATCCGGCAGATGCTCAACGCGCCGGCCTTTGCGCTTCAGGAATTGCGGCTGGTGGTCGTGTCGACGACGCCGCGCGGCATCGTCCACATCGATGCGAAGACCACCGTCGAGCTGCTCCCGGAATATAAGGCTGTCGACGGCCAGCGCCGCGCCGACGCCACCTATGACGATCTCGGCGGCATGCGTGACACGATCGACGCGCTTCGCGAGATGGTCGAGCTTCCGCTCCGCCATCCCGAGCTGTTCCAGCGCCTCGGCGTCGATCCGCCCAAGGGCGTGCTGCTTCACGGTCCGCCCGGCACCGGCAAGACGCTGCTGGCGCGCGCCGTCGCGAACGAAAGCGCCGCCAAATTCTTCCTGATCAACGGGCCGGAAATCATGGGCTCGGCCTATGGCGAGAGCGAGCGGCGCCTCCGCGAAGTGTTCGAAGAGGCCGCGGAAGCCGCGCCCTCGATCATCTTCATCGACGAGATCGATTCGATTGCGCCCAAGCGCGGCAACGTCACTGGCGAAGCGGAAAAGCGCCTCGTCGCTCAGCTGCTGACGCTGCTCGATGGCATCGAGCCGCGCCAGAACACGGTGGTGATCGCCGCCACCAACCGGCCCGAAGCGATCGACGAGGCGCTCCGCCGCCCTGGCCGCTTCGACCGGGAGATCGTCGTCGGCGTGCCCGACGAGAACGGCCGCCGCGAAGTGCTGGGCATCCACACCCGGGGCATGCCGCTTTCGCCCAACGTCAACCTCGATGACCTTGCGCGCCGCACCTACGGCTTCGTCGGCGCCGACCTTGCCGCTTTGTGCCGCGAGGCGGCGCTCGAGGCGGTCCGCCGCATCATGCCGAAGATCAACCTGTCGGAAGAGACGATCCCGACCGAGATCCTCGACAGCCTGTCGGTCGACCTGCGCGACTTCGACAACGCCCTGAAGCGCGTCCAGCCGTCGGCCATGCGCGAAGTGATGGTCGAAGCGCCGCAGATCCGCTGGGAGGACATCGGCGGCCTCGACGCCCCCCGCGACCGACTGCGCGAAGGCGTCGAGCTTCCGCTCAAGCATCCCGAAGCGTTCCGCCGCCTCGGCATTCGGCCGGCCAAGGGCTTCCTGCTCTATGGCCCGCCGGGGACCGGCAAGACCTTGCTCGCCAAGGCCGCCGCGCGCGAGAGCGAAGCCAATTTCATCGCCACCAAATCGTCCGACCTGCTCAGCAAATGGTATGGCGAGAGCGAGCAGCAGATCGCCCGCCTGTTCAACCGCGCGCGCCAGGTCGCGCCGACCATCATCTTCATCGACGAGCTCGACAGCCTCGTGCCCGCGCGCGGCGGCGGCCTTGGCGAACCGCAGGTGACCGAGCGGGTGGTCAACACCATCCTCGCCGAGATGGACGGCCTCGAGGAGCTCCAGAACGTGGTCCTGATCGGCGCGACCAATCGGCCGAACCTGATCGACCCGGCGCTGCTGCGCCCCGGCCGCTTCGACGAGCTGATCTACGTCGGCGTGCCCGACAGCGGCGGTCGGCACCGCATCCTCGCCATCCATACGGAAGGCATGCCGCTGGCCAAGGACGTCGATCTCGAAAAGCTGGCGCAGCGGACCGAACGCTTCACCGGCGCCGACCTCGAAGACCTGGTCCGCCGCGCCGGCCTGACCGCGCTGCGCCGCGGCCTGGAAGCCGCCGAAGTGACGATGGCCGACTTCGAAGCCGCGCTGACCGAGACCCGCGCCTCGGTGACGCCGCAGATGCTCGAGGAATATGATCGCATCCAGGAGACGCTGAAGAGCGACGCCACCCGGCCGCTCGGCGGCATCGGATTCGTCCTCCCCGGCATGCTCCGGCCCAAGGAGGGGGGAAAGCCTTAAGCCTCGAGCCGCCGCCGCGCTGACACGGCAAGGCCGAGGAGCAGTACGGCAAAGACTGCGAACGGCAGATTGGTGTCGAGGCCGTAGAGCGCCATGCCGATCCCCGGCGCGAGCACATAGCTGATGCCGTTGGCCGAGGTGATCACGCCAGCGACCGCGCCTTGGTCGGCGAGCGGCACGGCCAGCGACGCGCCGCCAGTGAAGCCCGGGCGGGTGAAGCCGAAGCCGAGCGACGACACCGCGAAGCCGATGGTGATGCCGTAAAGGTCGTTCGAGAACATCGTGCCGGCAAGGCCGATCGCAGCGACGACCGAACCCCAGACGATCAGCGCGCGGGGAGTGAGCGACAGGCGCGGGATCACCGCCCATTGCGCGCCCAGCGTTGCCGCCGCCCCAGCCATCATGACAATGGCGATCGGTCCTTCCGAACCCGACGGCGCGAGCTGCAGCCGATCGATGACGAAGAAGCCGATGCAGGTGAGGATCGCCGCCTGAGCATGGCCCGCGACCACGCCGGCGACGATCCACGGGCGGATTCGCGGGTCGTTCCAGCGCAGCCGCTTGCGCCGCCTCGGCGCCGTCGCGGCGACGACACTGGCGCCGGTCGGTGCCGTCGCTTGCGACGGATAGCTCATTGCGGCACCGCGGCCGCTCAGCCGCTCGTGCTGGTCGTCAGGCAGCCACAGCATGATCGCCGCCGCGACTGCGCCGCCGATGATCGCGAAGGCAAACAACGGCCCGGCAAGCCCGACCACCGGAAGGACGAACAGTGGCGCCACCGCGGGCCCGATGATCGTGCCGAGCCCGAACGAGGACGACAGCGCCGAGAGCGCCGCGACCCGGCCGCTGCGCCGCGTCTTGGAGGCGAGATAAGCCTGCGTCGCGGACGGCGTCGCGCAGCCGAGGCCGCCGTAGATCGCCCGGAAAATCGCGAAGAGGCCGAAAGTCAGTGCGCCGGAAATCCAGTGATTGAGCCCGGCGAGAAGCGCCGCTCCGCACAGCGCCGTCGAGACGATGAAGCCGGCCATGCCGACAATGGTCAGCTTCTTGCGCCCGTGGCGGTCGCTCTTGTCGGCCCAGTATCGCGCCATCAGCGCCCACAGCACCGCCGACCAGGTGTAAGCGATCGCAACCCAGAAATCGGCAATGCCGATCTCGCGGCCGATTGCCGGCATTACGGACTGCAAGGCGGTATTGCCCGACGCCGCCACCAGCATCGCCGAATAAAGCAGCAGGAAGTGCGGCGTCGTCAGCGCGGTCGAGCCGACGCCCCGCTGGCGCGCAATCGAACTCATCGCCCGCGACTAGGGCCACTCACCGACGAGTGAAACCTCTTCATCGTGCAAAAGAGCAAGGCGGGGGGCACCGCCGGGCGTGCCGCGCGTTCCTGAAGCTTGCCAAGCCGGAGAGCTTTTGCCAACGCTCCGGCCCTTCGCCCGACCGACGGAGTCATCATGTCGTCATCACCCGCGCGTACGCTCAAAGGCTCGCGCAAAGTTCAGCAGCGCAGGGACCGCCGGTCGCGCAGCCCGCAATGGCAGTTCCTCCGCGGATTCCTGAAGAATCCGGTGATGGTCGGCTCGATCATTCCGTCGAGCCGCATTCTCATCGAGAAGATGCTGAAGCCGGTCGATTGGGAGAACGCCAAGCTGTTCGTCGAGTACGGGCCTGGCGTCGGCACATTCACGCGCCCGATCCTCGAAAAGCTCGGCCCTGACGCCAAGCTGGTGACGGTCGATACGAACGCGGATTTCACCCGCTACCTCGAACACTCGATCGACGACCCGCGGCTGGTGACGGTGACGGGCTCGGCCGCCGACATTGAAAAGATCTTAAAGGAGCGCAAGCTCGGCGCCGCCGATTACGTACTTTCCGGCCTGCCCTTCTCGACCCTTCCGCCGGGCGTCGGCGATGCGATTGCCAAGGCGACGTCGAAGGTGATCCGTCCAGGCGGCGCCTTCCTCGTCTACCAGTTCAGCCCGAAGGTGCTGGATTTCATCAAGCCATACTTCGACGACATCAAGCGCGGCTTCGAGTGGATCAACGTCCCGCCCGCGACGCTGTTCTGGGCGTACAAGAAGAAAGGCCGCTAGGCCTCCGGGCGGAAGTTCAGCCGCCGGGTGACGGTGTAGTCCATCACATTCACCAGGAAATGCGAGATCGCCCACTTTAGCCGCCGCCACGGGTTCGCGCGGCGCTTGTGGAGGTCGGGTGAGATCCACTTGCTGTCGGCAAGCTCGCCTTCGAAATAGCGCCGCATCGCCTCTGCGAAGCCGGAGTCCTTGATCCGGAGCATCAGCTCCAGATTAATATAGAGGCTGCGATAGTCGAAGTTCGACGAGCCGATGTGGACCACGTCGTCGACGATCGCGAGCTTGGTGTGCAGCTTCGCCGGCTGGTACTCATACATTTCGACATGGCGCCGCAGCAGGCGGCTGTAGCTGTGCCGCGCGGCCGCGATGGTCGCATTATTGTCGGACCGTGATGGCGTGATGATCCGAACCTTGCCGCGCCGGCCGATCCGGCCGATGCGCCGCAGCATCGCGCCCGGCGGCGCGAAATAAGCGAAGGCCATGTCGAGCCGCTGGCCGCGCCGCATGTCCCGCCCGATGCTGCGCCACCAGCTGTTGCGCATGCTCAAGGGCCCGCTGAACTTCCACTGCAGGGGACCGCGCCAGGTGGTGAATTCGGCGACGATCCGCCGTAGCGAGCGGAGCTTCGCATCCTTGCGCTGCGACCAGCGAAGCAGGCTGTCGAAATAGCGCGCCGGGGCGTCGATGTCCGGCCCGTCGATGCGCAGCCACAGGTCGCGCCAATGTTCGCGTCCCCGGTCGGTCAGATATTCGCTGTCAATGTTGGCGCCGCCGATAATCGCCGTCTTGCCATCGATCACGATCAATTTCTGGTGGTCGCGGACGAAATAGCGGCGGCCATAGGAGGCGTTGAATACGCAATGCTCGCCGCCGGCCTCGTCGAGCGCGGCGAAGAAATCGCCGCCGGCGCCAGAGCCGAAGCCGTCGACAAGCAGCTTCACCTTCACGCCGCGCCGGGCCGCCGCAACCAGCGCGTCGCGGACGCGGTCGCCGGCCCGGTCGGGGTTGAACATGTACATCAGCAGCCGAACGCTTTCCTGCGCCCCTTCGATCAGGCCGAGGAGCAGTTCCGCCCTCTCGCGGCCGCTCTCGATTACCTCCAGCCGGTGCCCGGCGACTTCGGCGCAGATGCGCGGTCGCGTGCTTGGGGCGTCGGGGTCGGCCATGGCAGCGCTTTCCTTGACTTTTCGGGTGCCCGCAAGCTATTGCCGCGGCCTTCCTGAAATCCCATCTTCCGGCAGCAGATTTGCTGCGGAAGGCTTTGCGGAGCGACGAATGGCGCGCGTTACGGTTGAAGATTGCGTAGACAAGATCCCGAACAGGTTCGACCTGGTGCTGCTGGCTGCCCAGCGCGCGCGCCAGATCTCGGGCGGCGCCGACCTCACCATTGATCGCGACCGCGATAAGAACCCGGTCGTCGCCCTTCGCGAAATCGCTGAAGAGACCGTGCGTCCCAAGCACCTCGAGGAAGCGGTCGTCAGCAACCTTCAGAAGGTTCGCATCGACGAGGAAGACGAGACGGAAGAGCTGGCCTCGCTCAGCGAAGCCGCCGAGGCGCTGCGCCTGACGGCCGCCGCGCCGCCGCGTCCGAGCCCGTCGGGCAACGATTACGAGTAAGCGCCACCCGCAGCCTGTCCGGGGGACAGGCGAGCATGGTGCTCAACCCACTGGATAGAATCACCGCGGCTGGTTAGACCGGCCGCATGGTTCCCTTTTCGTTCGCAGGCGAAACATTCGAAGCCACGCCGTCCGGCGCGCTCTATTGGCGCGCACAGGATGCGTTGCTCCTCGCCGACCTGCACCTGGAAAAGGCGAGCTGGTATGCAAAGTCCGGCCAGTTCCTGCCCCCGTACGACAGTCACGCGACGCTGACCGCGGTGGCGGAAGAGGTGGAGCGCAGCGGCGCTCGCCGGCTCTATTGCCTCGGCGACAGTTTCCACGACCGCTTCGGCTGCGACCGCCTGCCCGCTGAAGCGCGCGACCTGCTGATCCAACTGACATCGCGGCTCGACTGGACGTGGATCGTCGGCAACCACGACCCTGGCTTTGCGGACCATTGCGGCGGTGCCATCCGCGATGAAGTCGAGCTCAACGGCATCATCCTTCGCCACGAGGCGCTGCCTGCGGAGCCGCGCCCGGAGATCTCGGGCCACTATCATCCGAAGCTGCGCATGCACCTGAAGGGCCGCAACGTCTCGCGCCGCTGCTTCGTCGTTTCGCCTGCCAAGATCATCATGCCGGCGTTCGGCGCGCTGACCGGCGGGCTCGACGCCAGCCACCCGGAAATCCTGCGCTCGGTCGGCCGCGGGGCGGCTGCCCTCGTTCCTGTCTCCGACCGGCTGCTGCGATTTCCGCTCGCCGCCTAGGCGGAGCGGATTTCAATCGCCATCGCGCCGCTTGGGCTCAGCAGCAGCCGCGCGGTCGAGCGCCGGCGTTTCCCGAAGGTCGCCGCCTGAAGCTCGTTGCGGGCATTGTGACGGTCGAAGCTGAAGCCGCGCTCGTCCGCCTGACGCTTCAACTGATCGAGGTGCGTATCGAGGTCGGCGATCCCTTCTTCGGGATCGAAATCCATCACTACTTCAAGGTCGCCGCTATTCATCCGCGGCCATGCTTCGCCGCTTGGGCCGCGATGCGCAAGCCCTAGGCACCCGCGCTTGCCAGCGCCTCGGCGATCAGCTTGCGGCTGTTGTCGATGCCGTAGAGGGCGATGAAGCTGCCCATGCGCGGTCCCTGGCTCGACCCGAGCAGCGTCTCGTAGAGCACGCCGAACCAGTCGCGCAGCCGCTCCTTGCCGTAATGCGCCTTGCCGACTTCGAAGACGCGGTTCTGGATTTCGTCGCCCGGCGTGCCGGGATCGAGTTCCGCGAGCTGCGCATCGAGGTCGCGCAAGGCCGCCGCTTCTTCGCCCGTCGGCGATCGCCGCTTGAGCGTCGGCGCCACGAAATCGCGAGCATAGTTCACCGCGAGCGCAATCAGCTCGTCGAGTTCCGGCTCGCTCTCGGGCGACGTGCCAGGTGCATAGCGCTGGACGAAGCGCCACGCCGTCTCCTTGTCCGCGACCCCCGGCAGGCTCACCAGGTTGAGCAGCAATCCATAAGTGAGCGGCAGAGTCTTCGACGGCACCTTGCCGGCATGGATGTGGTGAACCGGGTTGCCGAGCTGCTGCTCCAGCGCCTGGTTCGGGTAGGTGCCGCGGAACTGCCAATATTCGTCCACCGCGCGCGGGATGACGCCGATGTGCAGGCTCTTCGCGCGCTTGGGCTCGCGATAGATGTAGAAGGCCAGGCTCGGTTCGCTGCCGTAGCGCAGCCATTCCTCCAGGCTGAGCCCGTTGCCCTTGGACTTCGAGATCTTCTCGCCTTTTTCGTCGAGGAACATCTCGTAATTGAAGCCTTCGGGCGGCTTGGCGCCGAGCACCCGCGCGATCTTGCCGGACTGGACGACGCTGTCGATCAGGTCCTTGCCGGCCATTTCATAATCGACACCCAGCGCGACCCAGCGCGCGGCCCAGTCGACCTTCCACTGAAGCTTCGCGCGTCCGCCGAGCGCCGATTGTTCGACGCGGCCGCCGTCCTCGTCCTCGAACGCGATCAGGCCTGTTTCGGCGTCGATGACCGTCACCGGCACCTGAAGCACGCGCCCGCTGGTCGGCGACACTGGAAGGATCGGCGAATAGGTCTGCCGCCGCTCTTCGCGCAGGGTCGGCAGCATCACGTCCATGATTGCGCCGAAGTTGCGCAGCACGCTCCGCAACACATCGTCGAACCGCCCACTGGTGTAGCAATCCGTCGCCGACAGAAATTCATAATCGAAGCCGAAGCGGTCGAGGAAGCGCCGCAGCATCGCATTATTGTGGTGGGCGAAGCTTTCATGGGTCCCGAACGGGTCGGGAATCTGGGTCAGCGGCTTGCCCAGATGCTCGGCCAGCATCTCCTGGTTAGGCACATTGTCGGGCACCTTGCGAAGCCCGTCCATGTCGTCGCTGAAGGCGATCAGCCGCGTCGGCGCGCCGCCCGTCAGCTCTTCATATGCCTGACGCACGAAGGTCGTCCGTGCGACTTCGTTGAAGGTGCCGATGTGCGGCAGCCCCGACGGCCCGTAGCCCGTTTCGAACACGACCGGCTCCCCATTCGGCTTGCCGTCGGGCCAGCGCTTCAGCAGCTTGCGCGCTTCCTCGTACGGCCAGGCCTTCGATTGCATTGCGGCGGTGCGCAGGTCAGTGTCGCTCATGTCGGGCGCGCGTTAGCCCGTCAGCACGAGAGGGGAAAGCACGGCAATGAGCTATCAGGCGTCATGTCATTGCGGGGCGGTGACCGTCGAGGTCGACGCCGACCCGCCGGCCGAGGCGATCTCCTGCAATTGCAGCCACTGCAGCCGAAAGGGATTCGTCCTGACCTTCGTCCCGCGCGACCGCGTAAGCGTGGCCGGCGAGGAGGCGCTTGGCGAATATCGGTTCCACAAGCATGCGATCGCCCACCGCTTCTGCACCAAATGCGGCGTTCAGCCTTTTGCCGAAGGTCCGGGCCCGGATGGCCCTGGCGCAATGATCAACCTGCGCTGCGTACCCGATATCGATCTCAACAGCTTGAAAATTACACCTTTTGACGGTGCCAGCCACTAGTCAGCCGTTGCCAATTTGTTCACGGGACTTCAAATGAAGCGGTGAACCCGCTTTCCCTTCCGGCGCTGCATGCAACCCATGCCGGCATCTGGCTGGCCGGCGGCGATGGCGACGTCAGGGAAGCCAGCCGCGGCGAAGCCGTCTCGCGGGCCGCGGAAACGCCGCACATCATCCTCAACGCGCCGCTGATCGGACAGCGGCTCGGTTATCCGGAGCTCAGCGGGCTCGACCTGCTCGAGCTTTATGCCTTCATCCACCCGGCGCGCTTCGCCGTTCCGACCGCCGCCGGCTTGAGCCGCGCCGTCGGCCTCGAACCGCCAGGCAGCGAGGCTGAAGCCGCGGAGACGCTGCGCAAGATCGCGGATCGCCTGCTTGCCGTCCTGCACGATGAAAGCTGGCCACAGCGCGAAGGCGCATGGACCAGCAATGCAACGCTTCACCGGCTCGGCTGGGGCTGGGCGCCGCTGATCGGCGCTCGCCTCGCAAGGCCGGAGCGCGGCGAACGCATGCTGTTCGCGCGGCTGCCGCAATGGGAGGAAGCTGGCGAGCGGCCGCCTGCCCGCCCGGCCCGCGTCGACCCGGCCGCTGCTCGCGCCAAGCTCGACGCGCTCACCGGCCGCGTCGAACCGCGCGAGGGTCAGAAAGCGATGGCCGAAGCGGTCACCACGGTTTTCGCGCAGAAGAAAGCCAAGGACGCGCCCAACCTGCTGCTCGCCGAAGCCGGCACCGGAATCGGCAAGACCCTGGCTTATCTCGCGCCCGCTTCGCTGTGGGCGGAGCAGGCGGGCGGCACTGTGTGGGTATCGACCTTCACCAAGGCGCTGCAGCGGCAGCTCGATGCCGAAGGCCCTAAGCTGTTCGCCGATCCGCAAGAGCGGGCGCGGCGCATCGTCATCCGCAAGGGCCGCGAAAATTACCTGTGCCTGCTCAACCTCGAAGACGCGCTGCAGGGCGCCTTTGCCGGCCGTGCCGCGATCCTCGCGCAGCTGGTCGGCCGCTGGGCTGCATATTCGAAGGACGGGGACATGGTCGGCGGCGACCTGCCGGGCTGGTTGCCCAGCCTGTTCCGGCGCGCCGGCGCGACCGCGCTGACCGACCGCCGTGGCGAGTGCGTCTACGCCGGCTGCCCGCATTACCGCCGCTGCTTCATCGAGCGCGCCGAGCGGGCAAGCCGCGACGCCGACCTGGTCATCGCCAACCATGCCTTGGTGATGATCAACGCCGCCCGCGCGCGCGAAGACGCGCCGGGCCGCATCCTGTTCGACGAAGGCCATCATCTGTTCGACGCCGCCGATTCAACCTTCGCGGTGGCGTTCGGCGGGCATGAAGCTATCGAGATGCGGCGCTGGATCGTCGGCTCCGAAGGGCGCTCGCGCGGTCGCCGGCGCGGCCTGGCCGCGCGGCTGATGGACGTGGCTTCGTACGACGAGGAAGGTGCCGTCGCGCTCGAAGCGGCGATCGATGCAGCACGTGCGCTGCCGTCCGACGGCTGGCTCCAGCGTATCGCCGAAGGCGACCCGTTCGGCCCGATCGAAGCGCTGCTCGCCGAGGTGCGCGGCACCGTCTACGCGCGGTCGAAGGCGCAGGAGGCGGGCTACGGGCTCGAGACCGAGCTCGCCGAGCCCGACGGGGCTCTGGTCAGCGCCGCCGCCGATGCGATGCAGGTGCTCGAAGCCTTGCAGAAGCCGCTCGCGGCCCTGTCGCGCCGGCTCGAAGCCGTGCTGGAGGATTCTCCCGACTGGCTCGATGCCCAGGCCCGCGCCCGGGTCGAAGGCGCGATCCGCGGCCTCGCGTGGCGGCGCGAAATCCTCGCCGCATGGATCGCGCTCCTCGCGCGCATCGGCGGCGAAGCCGATCCAGCCTTCGTCGACTGGCTCGCCGTCGAGCGCATTGACGGGCGCGAATATGACATCGCAATCCACCGTCACTGGCTCGATCCGACCAAGCCGCTTGCGGCCACCGTCCTCGCGCCGGCCGACGGCGTGCTCGTCACTTCGGCGACTCTTCGCGGCGGCGAAGACTGGGCGGCCGCGGACGCGCGCACCGGCGCCGCCCACCTCGCCCTCCCCGCGACCCACTTCGAGGCGGAGAGCCCGTTCGATTACGCCGGCTGCTCCGAAGTGCTGATCGTCACCGACGTGAAGCAGGGCGACATTGCCTCTTTGGCCGGCGGTTACGCGCGGCTGATCGAAGCCGCGGAAGGCGGGACGCTCGGGCTGTTCACCGCGATCCAGCGGTTGAAGGCTGTCCACGCCAGAATTGCCGACCGGCTCGCGCGCGCCGGGCTCCCGCTGCTTGCCCAGCATGTCGACCCGATCGACGCCGGCACATTGGTCGACATCTTCCGCGACGATCCCCGCGCCTCACTGCTCGGCACCGACGCGCTCCGCGACGGCGTCGACGTGCCCGGCGAGTCGCTTCGGCTGGTGGTGATGGAACGGGTGCCTTGGCCGCGCCCCACTGTGCTTCACGCCGCGCGGCGCATGGCGGGCGGCGGCAGCGCCTATGACGACCGGGTCGTCCGCGCCCGCCTGGCGCAGGCTTTCGGGCGCCTGATCCGTCGCCAGGGCGACTGCGGCACGTTCGTGATCATGTCGGCCGCCATGCCGTCGCGCTTGCTCAAGGCGTTCCCCGAAGGCGTGCCGATCAGCCGCGTACCGCTCGACGAAGCGATCGCGCGCGTTCACCAGCGCCTGCGCGCCGGAGCCATCCAGAAGGAACTCGTAAGCTAGGCGTCGATCGCGGCAGCGAGCCGGTTGCGGAGCGCGATCAGGCGGAACACGTCGACCCCATGCGATTCGTACTGAGACGCTTCCGGCTGCGGAGCCGCCACCGGCGCGCTGATCGGTTCGGCGTGCGGCACTTCAACGGCATTCTTGTCGCGCAGCAGCTTCTGCACGCCGCGGACGGTATAGCCTTCATGGTTGAGCAGTCGGTTGATCCGCCGCGCGAGGTCGACATCGGCCGGCCGGTAATAGCGCCGGTTGCCGGCGCGCTGCATCGGCTTGAGCTGCGGGAAACGCGATTCCCAATAGCGCAGGATATGCTGGGCGACGCCAAGCTCCTGCGACAATTCACCAATCGTCAGAAGAGCGCCCGCTTCCTTGTTCCGGGTCGCCAAGACCCGTTAGCCTCTCGCGATCCGCTCGCGCATGATCTGGCTCGCGCGGAAGGTCATCACGCGGCGCGGCGCGATCGGCACTTCGACGCCGGTCTTCGGGTTGCGGCCGATGCGCTGCCCCTTGTCGCGAAGGATGAAGGTGCCGAAGCCGGAGATCTTCACATTCTCGCCTTCGGAAAGCGCATGGCACATGTGGTGCAGCACGCGCTCGACGACGCTCGCCGACTCGGCGCGCGAAAGACCGAGCTGCCGATGGACGGTATCCGCGAGGTCGGCTCTGGTCAGAGTCGCGCCGTCGCTGGTGTCAGTATTGATCCGCGCGATCCCCAGATCGGCCATTTCACGTCTCCCGCCCTGAACGGCTTGCCCCCGCCGTCAATTACATATCCGTAACGGAATTAGCTGCTGTCGGCAATTCGACATTCGCCTGATATTCCAAACTTTTCAATAGCGGAGCGCAGCGGCACCCCAAGTAAATCCGCCGCCCATCGCTTCCAGGACGACGACGTCCCCGCGTTTGATACGCCCGTCCTTCACCGCCGTGTCGAACGCAAGCGGAACGGAGGCCGCAGACGTATTCGCATGCTGGTCGACGGTGACGACCACCTTCTCCGGCGAAAGGCCGAGCTTCTTGGCCGTGGCGTCGAGGATTCGCGCATTGGCCTGGTGCGGCACCACCCAGTCGATGTCGGCGGTGGTGAGCCCCGCGCCTTCTAGCACTTCGTTGAGCACGGCGGCGAGGTTCACGACGGCGTGGCGGAACACTTCGCGCCCTTTCATCCGCAGCTTGCCGACAGTGCCGGTCGTCGACGGACCGCCGTCGACGAACAGCAAATCGTTGTGCCTGCCGTCCGCGTGGAGCTTCGTCGCAAGGATGCCGCGCTCTGTCTCCTCGGCCCCGAGCACCAGCGCCCCGGCACCGTCGCCGAACAGGACGCAGGTCGCGCGGTCCTCCCAATCGAGGATCCGGCTGAACGTCTCCGCGCCGATCACCAGCGCCTTTTGCGCACTGCCGCCGCGAAGCATCGAGTCGGCCACCGACAGCGCATAGAGGAAGCCCGTGCATACGGCGTGGACGTCGAAGGCGATGCAGTCGTCGATGCCCAGCGTCGCCTGAACCTTGGTTGCGGACGATGGGAAGGTCTGGTCGGGGGTCGCGGTCGCAAGAACGATCAGCCCGATGTCCTTGGCGTCGACTCCGGCATGCTCGAGCGCCGCGCGCGCCGCACTGACGGCAAGGCTCGACGTCGTTTCGCCGTCCCCCGCGATGTGACGGCTGCGGATGCCGGTCCGCTCCACGATCCACTCGTCGGACGTGTCGACCTGGCTCGCCAGCTCCGCGTTGGTGACTCGCCGCTTGGGGAGCGCGCTCCCGGCCCCGAGGACGACCGAGCGCCTCACTTGCCGTTTCCGTTGGCGAATGCGTGAGCGCGGAAATTGTCGAGATCGTCGCCGATCTTCCGGGTGATGTCGTTGCGGACCATGCTCGCGGCGACGCGGATGGCGTTGGCGACACCCTTTGGCGTCGCACTCCCGTGGCTCTTCACGACCAGGCCGTTGAGGCCGAGGAAGACCGCGCCATTGTGATTATTCGGGTCGAGATGGACCTTCAGCAGGTTTAGCGCCGGCTTCGACAGCGCGAACCCGGCCTTGGACCGAAGCGAGCTCTTGAATGCCCGGCGAAGCAAGTCGGTCACGAACCGCGCCGTGCCTTCGGCAGTCTTGAGCGCGATGTTGCCGGAAAAGCCGTCGGTCACGACGACATCGACCTGGCCGCGCGACAGCTGGTCGCCTTCGGTGAAGCCGTCGAAGCGGAACGGGAGGTAGTCGGCCTCGCGGAGCAGCGCGGCCGCATCCTTGAGCTCGTCCGTGCCCTTCAATTCCTCGGTGCCGATGTTCAGCAGCTTCACGCGCGGTTTGGAAATGCCAAGCACGGTCCTTGAATAGGCCGATCCCATGACGGCGAACTGAACCAGATTTTGGGCGTCGCACTCGGTGTTGGCGCCAAGGTCGAGCATGACCACGTCCGTGTCGCCGAGCGTCGGCAGAAGCGCGGCAAGCGCCGGCCGGTCGATCCCCGGCATCGTCCGAAGCGCAAGCTTCGACATGGCCATCAAAGCACCGGTGTTCCCGGCCGACAGAGCGGCGTCCGCCCGGTCTTCCTTCACCGCATTGATGGCCATGCCCATCGAGGTGGTCCGCGCCCGGCGGATCGCCTGGCTCGGCTTTTCCGTCGGATGGATCTCTTCCGGCGAATGGCAGACGGTCACGCCCGCCTGCAGGTTCTTGTGCTTGTCGAGCTGCTCTTCGACCTTCTGCTTGTCACCGTAGAAGGTGAACTGCAGCGTCGGGTCCTTCTTCAGCGCGCGCGAAGCGCCCGCAATCATGACGTCCGGGCCGCTGTCGCCGCCCATCGCGTCAATTGCGATTCGTGGGCCCCCGGTCATGCGGGCCTCGTTTAAGCTTAGGACTCGGTCGAAACGACTTCGCGGCCGTTATAGTGGCCGCACGCCGAGCACAGGTTGTGCGGCACCTTCAGTTCGCCGCAGTTTGGGCATTCCTGATAGGCGGGCGTCTTCAGCGCATGGTGGCTGCGGCGCATGTTGCGCTTGGAGGGCGAAGTTTTTCTCTTAGGGACAGCCATTGCGGCACCTTTAGCTTCAATAAAAATGGCGACGATTCCGCGCCATATGAGAGGCGGCCGGATCGTCGCGAACCGCGGCTCCTATAGCGAAGTGCCCGCCAAGCGCAAGCGCCGCCCGGGCGATCGCGTCCATCGGCGTCCGACGTTCGCCTGCCCTCCCCCGGCCGCTACGAGCCACAAGAGAAGGGCGGTCAAAGCGAGCCTCCGCCGGTCAGGCCGCGGCGAGCGCCGCGTCGCCCACGAGGGGATTGGTCCGCCGCTCGTGCCCGAACGTCGACATCGGGCCATGACCGGGCACGAATGCGGTGTCGTCGCCCATCGGCCAAAGCCTCTTGGTGATCGATTCGATCAGCTGCGCGTGATCGCCGCGCGGGAAATCCCAGCGGCCGATCGACCCCTTGAACAGCACGTCGCCGACCAGCGCGAGGTTCGATGCCGCATGGCGAAACACGACGTGGCCCGGCGTGTGCCCCGGACAGTGCCGGACTTCGAAGGTCAGCTCGCCGACCGTGACCTCATCGCTGTCGACGAGCCAGCGCGACGGTTCGAACGGCTTACCCATCACGCCGTAGCGCGGACCGTCCTCTCCAAGCCGATCGATCCAGAAACGGTCGTCCTCGTGCGGCCCTTCGATCGGCACGCCCAGTTCTTCCGCGAAGATGCCGGCGCTTCCGCAATGGTCGATATGGCCGTGGGTCAGCAGGATTTTTTCGACCGTGACCCCGGCCTGGGCGGCGGCCGCCTTCAGCCGCGGCAGGTCGCCGCCCGGATCGACGAACGCGGCGCGATTAGTCTTCGTGCACCACAGCAAGGTGCAATTCTGCTGCAGCGGCGTGACCGGTACGATTGCAGCCTTGAGTGGCGGTTCGCTCATTGCGCGCGCTCTTCATCGACCGGCGACATGGCGGCGGGTTCATTCTTCATCGCGGCTGCGACGCGCTCGGCTCCACGCAGCGCTCGAAGCAGGTTGCCGCCTGCGAGCTTCGCAAGGTTGGCGTCGCTCCAGCCGCGGCGGATCAGCTCCGCGAACAATGCCGGATAGTCTTCGACTCCGTCGAGCCCCTCCGGAGTGGCGTCGATCCCGTCGAAATCCCCGCCGATCGCCACATGATCGTACCCGGCAACCTTGGCGACATGCTCGATGTGATCGGCGACGGCCGACACCGTCACCCGCGGCGCGGGATGCGCAGCCTCCCAGGCTTTCACCCCGGCCTCCACCGCAGCCTTGCTGGCGCGGTGGATCGCCCGCAGCCGCGCTTCCTCGCCGCTCCGCTCGGCGCCCCACTTCCACGATGCTTCCGATAGGAATCCGGGAACGAAGTTCACCATCACGACGCCGCCGTTCGCGGGCAGCAGCGCAAGCACGTCGTCTGGGACGTTGCGCGGGTGAGCGGAAAGTCCGCCGGCGGAAGAATGGGAGAAGATGACGGGTGCGCGGGTTGCGGCGATCGCGTCCTTCATCGTCTCAGGCGACACGTGGCTTAGGTCCACCAGCATGCCGATGCGGTTCATCTCCCGAACCACTGTTACGCCGAAGTCGGAAAGGCCGCCGTATTTCGCTTCGTCGGTCGCGCTGTCGGCCCATTCGGTCGTCTGGTTGTGCGTCAGCGTCATGTAGCGGGCGCCGAGATTGTAGAATTGCCGGAGCGCGGCAAGCGAACCGCCGATCTGCCGCCCGCCCTCGATCCCGATCAGCGACGCCACCTTGCCCTTGTGATGGATGCGCACGACGTCGTCGGCGGTGGACGCAAGCTCGAGGTCGTTCGAGTAGCGTGCGACCAGCCGGTGAACCACGTCGATCTGCAGCAGCGTCTCGCGGATCGTGGCATCGCCCGTGATCTGTCCGTTGATGTAGACCGACCAAAATTGCCCCCCGACCCGGCCCTGTCGAAGCCGGGCCATGTCGGTCATCAGCGGCGGCTCGCGCGTCGCGGTACCGCTGGCGAGACCTTCGATGCTCCGCTTGCTATGCTCCGACAGCTGCTCGGGCAGGTCGTTGTGCCCGTCGATCAGCGGCGTGCGCTTCAAGATGCGGTCGATTCGCGCCTGCACCTTCGGGTCGATCGGCTGCGCGCTTGCGGCCACGGGCAGGATCGCCGCAGCGGCGGCAACGGCAAACAGGAAATGCTTCATCGGCGGGAGCCTAGGTAGAGGCGCCCCGGGGCGCAACTCGGCTCATAAAGGCTGCCGCGCTGGAGCCTCGACGAGGTAACGTAGCCCTTCCGGCGCGAAGGTCAGCTTGGCCTTGCCTCCGATGTCGGACGCGAACGCCCGCTCTAGCATGCGCGTCCCGAAGCCCTTTCGCGCGGGCGGGGAGCATTCCGGACCGCCCTGCTCACGCCACTGCAGCC
The DNA here is from genome assembly GCA_036563485.1 of Sphingomicrobium sp. NCBI lineage: Bacteria > Pseudomonadati > Pseudomonadota > Alphaproteobacteria > Sphingomonadales > Sphingomicrobiaceae > Sphingomicrobium > Sphingomicrobium sp. The sequence goes on from DATCMI010000001.1 coordinate 713,634, forward strand.
GGAAGCGTTCGGCATCGACCGACCAGTGCACCGCCACCGAACCGCTGGAGCTCGTGAGAGCGCCATATTTGAGCGCATTGGTCGCGAGCTCGTGAACGGTCATGGCCAGCGTCACCGATGACTTGGGGGTGAGGCGCACCGCGGGCCCGTCGAGCACGAAGCGGTCGCCGACGTTGCCGTGCGGTTCGAGCGTTTGCGCGATCACATCCCTGATCTCCACTTCCTGCCAATTCTGCTTCGTCAGGATCTGATGCGCGGACGCGAGCGCCATCAGCCGCCCTTCAAATGCCTTGGCTGCCTCTTCGAGCGGCGCATCCCTCCGCAGGCTCTGGTGGCCGATGCTCTGGACGATCGCGAGGGTATTTTTCACGCGATGGTTGAGCTCGGCAACGAGATGTTCGCGGATCCGCAGCTGTTCCTGCAGCGCCTCGGCGTCCTTGCGCATCTCGCGCTGGTAGAGGCCGGTCATCGCGACGAGCGCCAGTTGCGACGCCGACGCGACGGCAAGCGCCGCCGCCGTATGGCTGTTAAGGCCAAAGCTGTGGACAGGCGGCAGGATGTAGAACCAAGTCAGTCCCTGGCCGGCCACGAGGGCGACCAGGCCGCTCCGCCAGCCGCCTACGAGGCAGGCGAGGAGCACGCCGCTGAAGATGATCGCGAACGGCGCCTCGTCGCCGGTAAACGGCGACAGAGCCTTGCGGATTGCCAATGCGAGAAGGGCCGCTGCGACGCCCACGGCGACTTCGGTGACGATGGGCGGGAGGCGCTTTGCAAGCCGCTCCGGCACCCTTAATCGCAACAACCGACGAATCCTCGTACCCCCTTCCAGTCGCGTCATTGTGCGGAAGGATGGCGGGGTTCGCAATCAGCGCGGCGCGCGTGCCTCCGAGGCGATCCAGCTGCGGATCTTCTTATCCAGGATCGGCAGCGGCAGCGCACCAGTGTCGAGCACCTGGGCGTGAAATTCGCGGATGTCGAACCTGTCGCCCAGCTTCGCTTTCGCCTCGTCGCGCAGGCGGCTGATCGTCAGCTGACCGATCTTATAGGCGAGCGCCTGGCCGGGGATGGCGATGTAGCGCTCGACCTCGGCGGTCGCGTCGGTGCCGCCCATGCCCGAGTTGGCAAGCATGTACTTGATCGCCTGATCGCGCGTCCAACCCTTGGCGTGAAGCCCGGTGTCGACCACCAGCCGCATCGCCCGCAGCATCTCGTCGTTGAGATTGCCGAACCTCTGGTACGGATCGGTGTACAGCGCCATCGGATAGCCGAGCGATTCCGCATAGAGCGCCCAACCCTCGATATAAGCGGTGTTGCCGCCATAGCGCATGAACGCGGGAAGCGCGGCATTCTCCTGCGCCAGGCTGATCTGGAAATGATGCCCCGGCGCACCTTCGTGCATGAAGAGCGTCGTTTCTTCCCAGGTGCTGCGGGACGGCAAATCGTAGCCGTTGAAGTAGAATGTCCCGGCGCGCGTGCCGTCGGGCGTCCCCTGGTCGTAGCTTCCGCCGGCTTCGAATTTCTCGCGATATTCGGGATAGGGCCGGATCACGAGCTTGGCCTTAGGCAGCTTCGCGAAATATTCCGGCACCTTGGCGTCGACCTTGCGCTGCACCGCGTAAAAGCCGTCCTGAAGCTCCTGCTTGCTCTTCGGCTGGAACTTCGGGCTGGTGCGCATGTAATCGAAGAACTCGCGCAGCGTGCCCTTGAAGCCGACCTCGCGCTTTATATCCTCAAACCCCTTGGTGATCCGCGCCACCTCGCTGAGCCCGAGCTGGTGCACCTGCTCCGGGTCGAGCTTCTCCGTCGTCGTTTGCTCGATCAGCGTCCGGTAATAAGCGTCCCCGCCCTTCATGAACTTCAGGCCGACGCCCTCGCGCGCAGCCGGCAGATAGTCGTTCGCCAAGAAGTCGCGGAGCCGCTTCAGCGCCGGGTACACCGTCCCGCTCAGCGACTGGCGGTACTCGGCCGTCAGCCGCGAGCGGTCCGCCGGCGAGACAGACGCCGGAAAGCTGGCGATCGGCCCCCAATAAGGCGAGTCCTCCGGCCTTTGCTTCAGCTGGGTGTCGAGCTGCTCGATCATGTTGCGGACGGTCAGCTTGGTATCGACGATGCCCTCCGCCATGCCGCGGCGCCACTGGCGGATGGCCGTGTCGACATTCGCGGCGAATTCGAGATTGCGCTTCAAATTGCTTTCATAATCCCGGACGGTCTTGAACGGCGCGGCGCCCTGGCCGCCGGCAAGCGTCGGATAGTCGATGTGAAGCCCGTAGAAATGGTTCATCGGCAGCGCGGTGCTGAACTTCAGCACATTGGGCTGCAGCGCCTGGAGCCTGTCCCTGGTCGCAAACTCGAACACGTCATAGGCGATCTGGTCGGTCGCGTTCAGCTGATTGCGCGGGATCGTCCGAAGCGCCGCAAGGTCGCGCTCGGCCGCGGCGCGCTCCGCCTCGAAGTGGACGTCGCTGAACAAGTCGCCGAGCCGGTCCGCGTAGCGGCTGTCGCCGCGGTAAAGCGCCTGCAGTGGGTTGCGCGCAAGGCTTGCTTCGTCGCTCTGCCTGAACAGCTGGAATAGCCGGTCGTGCGCGCTCGCCTGCACCGCGGCCGCGGGCGGCTTCGGCTGGGCGTCGGCGGCTGCAGGCACGACCAGGGCGGCGGAAAGGGACAGGCAGGCAATGAATTTCATCGGCATTTCTCGTGTCCAGGAACGCGCACGGCAAAGGGGCGTCACGGCCTTGGCCGCAACGCCCCTGTCGATCAACGTGCCTTCAGACTCTACCAGAAGAAGTCGGGGATCCGGTCCACGACCTGTCCGCTCCAGGTATCGACCAGGAGGGCATCGTCCCAATAGCGGATCCAGCGATAGCCCGGCGGCGCATAGGGCAGTCGGTACATCCACGGATCGTTGATCCAGTAGCGGCTGCTGTAATAGCTCGGCCACATCCGCCAGCCGATCTGGTAGGGCCGGTAATTCCACCCGAACGGGTCGAAATAGATGCCGACGCGGAAGATCGAGCGGTGGCGGCGGCGGTGGTCCTGCCAGTCATAGTCGCGGTTGTTGCGCCAGTGGGTGCTCCACTGGGCTGCCGGCGTGCGGCGCTGCTCTGTCCGCAGCGGCGGCTGGGTGCCCGGGCGCGGGACGTTGCTGACAACGAGCGGGGAGCGCGGCCGCATCACGTCCGGCTCGCGGCCCGACCGTTCGCGAAGGCGTCCGTCGCGGATCGCCTGCTGGCGCCGCTCGAAACGGTCCTGGACCTGCTCGACATTTTCCGCGCGCGCGGCATCGCTGCGGCGCTCACCCATGCGGCGCAGGCTGTCCGAGTCGGCGCTTTGGCGGATCCGCTCCTGCCGTTCGAAGCGCGGCGAGGAATCACGGGCACGGTCGCCGAACGACGGCCGCTCGACGGTCGGCATTGTCCGCTCGACCGAACGATCGCCGAAGGACGGCTGCTGCCGCGCTTCGAAGCGGGCGCCACGGCGCGACGAGCTATCGTCCGAACGGCCGACCGATACGTCGCGCGCGGCCTGGCGGGCAGCGCGCGCTTCGCGTCGCTCCTGCCGCGCCTGCTGCGCAGCGGGGTCGTTGGGGGGAGATGCAAAAGCCGGCGCCGCCGCGGCGCTCGCCAGCAACAAGGAAATGATCAGTTTACGCATGACTTGGTGGCCTTTCTGACTAGGCCGGTGGTGCGCTCGTCGACATGAGCACTCGCTTAACCGTTTCGGCGGCGTACATTCATCCGGCGGATTTGGCCTGCGCTTGTGACCGAGCTGCCCGGACGATCGCTCGCTTAATGCGCCGATAGGCGCCGCAGCGGCAGATGTTCGGCAAGGCATCGACCTTCTGCTGGGTCACTCCACCGGCGTCGATCATCGCCGCGATCGCCATGATGAAGCCGGGCTCGCAATAGCCGCACATCGTCACTTGCTCGTCGATCCAGGCGCGCTGCACTGGGTGCGACCGGTCCGGCGACAGCCCCTCGATGGTCGTCACGCTCGCGCCTTCGAGGTCGCGGATCGCAACGCTGCAGCTCTTCACCGCCTGGCCGTCGATGATCACCGTGCAGGCGCCGCAATCGCGGCTGTCGCAGCCATATTTGGTGCCCGTCAGGTTCGACGCATCGCGCAGCGCCCAAAGAAGGGGCGTCGAAGGGTCGAGCCGGTAGTGAACCGCATCGCCGTTGACCGTCATCCGCGTCATCCGACCATGGCTAGCGCGGGCACCGCCGCGCTGCCAAGAAGATAGGATGAGCACCATCAATACCGGCAACGGCACCCGCATTGGCTACGACGAGGCCGGCGCCGGCAACGCGGTTCCGATCGTCTTCCTCCACGGAGTCGGGTCGAACAAGTCGGTGTGGCGCCCGCAGCTCGCCTTCTTTGGCCAACACCGCCGCGCCGTTGCCTTTGACTATCCGGGCTATGGCGACAGTGACCCTGCGCCCGAAGGCACCACGCGCGACGATTATGCTACCGCCATTCTTTCCGCGCTCGACGAGCTTGGCATCGCTCGCGCCCACATCTGCGGCTTGTCGCTTGGCGGCGTCGCTGCCATTGCGATGCATGATGCGGCGCCCGAGCGCTGCGCCTCTTTGGTCCTCGCCGACACTTTCGCTGTCCATCCTGACGGCCACGGCATTTACGACCGTTCGATCGCCGCGAGCGGAAACCTTCGGGCGATGGCGGAGGCCCGCGTCGACGTGCTGCTGGCGCAGCCGGCCGACCCTGCGATCCGCAGCGAAGTCGTCGAAACCATGGCCGCGATAGATCCTGCCGCTTACCGGATCGGCGCCGAAGCCGTGTGGCTCGCGGATCAGCGCGAGCGCGCCGCGGCCATCCGAGTTCCGACGCTCGTGCTGTGCGGAACGGAGGACAAGGTCACGCCCCCCGCTTTGTCGCAGGAGCTGGCCGATCTTATTCCCGGTGCGCGCTACGAGCTGATCGAGCGCGCCGGCCACCTGACGAATATCGAGCAACCGCAGGCGTTCAACGCGCAAGTCGACACCTTCATCCGCGCCGCCGAACAGGGCTGAAGGACGCGCCGCCACCGCGCTCACAAGAGCCCTGTCCTATTACCCCAATGCTGTGCCATGCTGCCGCGCGATGCAGGTTCGCCACCAGCCTTCACGCCATCCAGCGAATCTTCGCCTTTCCTACTCGTCACTGCGAAGATTGGCGAAAACGGGTGGGGGTCCGTCATGAAGATCGCCTGCGTCGGGGGCGGCCCGGCCGGCCTTTATTTCGCGATTTCGATGAAGTTGCGCGACCCCTCGCACGAGATCGCGGTGTTCGAGCGCAACGCGCCGGGCGTCACCTTCGGCTGGGGCGTCGTTTTCTCCGACCTCACCGTCGACAATATCACCAGGAACGATCCGGTTTCGGCGCACACGATCACGCAGGAGTTCGCGCACTGGGATGACATCGACGTCCACTTCCGGGGCGAGACGATCACGTCGGGCGGGCACGGTTTTATCGGCATCGGCCGCAAGCGGCTACTCGAAATCCTTCAGGACCGCGCGCGCGAACTCGGCGTCGTGCTGCACTTCAACGACGAGTGCGATCCGGCGGACCCCAAATGGCGCAACTATGATCTGGTCATCGCGTCGGACGGCATCAACTCGCGCTTCCGCGACGCGCAGCCTGAAGCATTCGGGGTCGATATCGACCTGCGGGCGAACAAGTTCGTCTGGCTCGGCACATCGAAGGTGTTCGACGCTTTCACCTTTGCGTTTGAAGAGACCGAGCACGGCTGGATCTGGGCGCACGCTTACCGCTTCGCGCCGGACTGCTCGACCTTCATCGTCGAATGCAGCGAGAACACCTGGCACGCACTCGGTTTCGGCACGATGTCGCAGGACGAGAGCATCGCCACCTGCGAACGGATCTTCGCCAAATATCTCGACGGCCATAGGCTGCAATCCAACGCCTCGCACCTGGTCGGAAGCGCGGCCTGGCTGAACTTCCGCCGCATCCGCTGCGAACGCTGGTCGAGCGGCAATGTGATCCTGCTCGGCGACGCCGCCCATACAGCGCACTTCTCCATCGGCAGCGGCACCAAGCTTGCGCTGGAAGACGCGATCAAGCTGGCGGAGGTGCTGAACCGCCCGGGCCTCAGCCTCGAAGCGGCGCTCGACGAATATCAGGCGGAGCGCGACCTCGAGGTGCTCAAGCTCCAGAACAGCGCCCGCAACTCGACCGCATGGTTCGAGACGCTGGAGCGCTACACCCACTTTGAGCCGGTGCAGTTCGCTTATTCGCTGCTCACGCGCTCGCAGCGGATCAGTCACGAGAACCTGCGGCTGCGCGACCCCGAATGGCTTGCCGCTGTCGAACGCTGGTTCTGGGAGCGCGCCGGCGTTCCGGGCAAGTCGGCCCCGCCCATGTTCGCACCGCTCAAGCTTCGCGACATGACGGTTCAGAACCGCATCACCGTCTCGCCCATGGCGATGTACTCTGCGGTCGACGGCACGCCCAACGACTTCCACTTCGTCCATTATGGCGAGCGCGCGATCGGCGGCGCCGGCCTCGTCTTCACCGAGATGACCTGCGTGTCGCCGGAAGGCCGAATCAGCCCCGGCTGCACCGGCATGTACAAGCCGGAGCATATCGCCGCCTGGAAGCGGATCGTCGATTTCGTTCATCAGCAATCAGGCGCGAAGATCTGCCTGCAGCTCGGCCATTCCGGCGCCAAAGGTTCGACCCGCGTCGGCTGGGAAGGCAACGACGTTCCCCTGGATGACGGCAATTGGCCGGTGATGAGCGCCAGCGATGTGCGCTGGTCGCCGGTCAATCAGCAGCCGCGGCCGATGACCCGCGCCGACATGGACCTCGTGCGCGACCAGTTCGTCGCCGCCGTCCGCATGGGCCTCGAAGCCGGGTTCGACATGGTCGAGCTTCACGCCGCGCACGGCTATTTGCTGTCGAGCTTCATCACGCCGCTGCAGAATAATCGCTCCGACGATTATGGCGGCAGCCTGGAAAACCGGCTGCGCTTCCCGCTCGAAGTCTTCGCGGCGATGCGCGCGGCCTGGCCGAGCGACAAGCCGATGAGCGTCCGCATCTCCGCCACCGATTGGGCCGGCGAGGACGGCATCACGCCCGATGATGCAGTGGAGATCGGCGAAGCATTTGCGCGCGAGGGCGCCGACCTGATCGACGTCTCGGCTGGCCAGACCTGGGGCGACCAGCAGCCGGTTTACGGGCGCATGTTCCAGACGCCGTTCAGCGACCACATCCGCAACCAAGGGCGGCTCGCCACCATGGCCGTGGGGAACATCTACGAGCCCGACCATGCGAACTCGATCCTCGCCGCCGGACGGGCCGATCTGGTGGCGTTAGGGCGGCCGCACCTGGTCGATCCCTTCTGGACTGTGCGCGCCGCGGCGGCGCTCGACTACCGCGATGTCCGCTGCCCGCCGCAATATCTCAATGGCCTCGCGCAACTCGCCCGCAACCTCAAGCGCGATGCGGAAATGGCGGCGGCGCTCAAGGCCTAGAGCGTGACGGACTCCGAAAAGACGCCGCCGGCCTCGCCGCCGCTCGCCCAACAGATCAACGCCTTCACCGGATCGTGGCCCGCCGCTTCGAGGGTCACTTCCCACCCGGGCTCGAGCGCATTGTCGGAATGGAGCCGGAAGCCCTCGCTCGACAGGTTGACGATCCGCGCGGGCAGGTCGCCCGCTGCGCAATGCACCGTGACGTCGCTCGAAGCCTCGACGCGAACGCCGCGCGGCTGCCACTCGCGGCCTTCCAGCCTGCCTTCATATTTCACGTTCGTCCACCTGCTCCACCGCCGGCAAGAGTAACCGCCAGCGATCATCAGCCGATAAACGAACAGAGTTCCGGAATCGTTTACCAACCGAAATGGAGCAGCCGAGCGCCTGCGGCGTTGCTGGCGCGATGGTGTGGACGCCCGAACCGACGTACGAAAAGCCGGAAATCAGCGTCCGCGCGACGACGCTTTACTATCAGATCGTCGCGCCGATCATGCTCCCGTTCCTCGAGAGGCGGCTGCTCAACCTGTTCCGCTGCCGCGAGGGCAAATGCTTCTTTCAGCGCAACCGCGAACATCCGCCGACCGGGAAAGAATTCGACAAGCTCGTCCATTTCGAACCCGTCACCCAGAAGAACGGCCGCACCGAGCAATATCTCTATGTCGAGAGCGAGGAGGAGATCGTCGCCTGTGCCAAGGTCCAGACGGTCGAATTCCACGGCTGGGGCAGCCGCGCAGGGGCAGTCGAAACGCCCGACCGCCTGGTCATCGATCTCGATCCCGATCCGAGGCTCGGCTTCGACAAGGTGAAGGACGCGGCTTTCCAGCTCCACCGCGCGTTCGCCGAACTGGGTCTGGAGAGCTTCGCTCTACTGTCCGGCGGGAAGGGCATCCACGTGATCGTCCCGCTCGAACCCGCCTCGCTGTGGGAGGAGGTGCGCGAATTCGCCAAGGCGCTCTGCACCGCGCTTGCAAAAGCCGCGCCGGACCGCTTCACCGTCGCGCTGCCGAAGCCGCAGCGGCGGGGCCGGATCTTCCTCGACTTCCTGCGCAACCAGCGGACCGCAACCGCGATTATGCCTTATTCGGCCCGCGCGCGCACCGGCATGCCCGTCTCTGCACCTGTGACTTGGGACGAGCTGTCGGACATCGACAGCGCCGACGCATTCACCATTGCCGACGTCGAAGATCTGCTGAAAAGAGCTAAGTCGCGTGACCTGAAATCCTGGGGACAAGCGGCGCAACATTTGCCGCGGCTGTCCTAACTTGCGTCAACGCGGTGAACTTGCGCTCGTTACAGCCGTTTCACTCTCAATTAACGGGAGGAAGATCGATGACTACGCGTAAGTTCGCCCTGGTCTGGGGCATCATATTCCTGATCATCGGCGCAGGCGGCTTCATCCCCGGCCTGATGCATCCGCCGGCGATGGACGATCCCGACATTGCGATGCGGACCATGTACGGCCGTGAGCTCGGGCTCTTCCCGGTCAACCTGCTGCACAGCATCGTCCACCTGCTGTTCGGGCTGTGGGGCGTGCTCGCCTACCGCAGCTGGGACGCGGCCAAGACCTACGCGAAGGTCACGGCGGTCGTTTACGCCGTTTTCGTCGTCATGGGCCTGATCCCGGGCCTCGACACGACTTTCGGCCTGGTGCCGCTGTTCAGCCACGACGTCTGGCTGCACATCATCCTCGCGGCTGGTGCTGCCTATTTCGGCTTCATCCACCGCGACACCGACACGCGGGCGCGGACCTGACCTGAGAGCGCGGGCGGGCTTCGGCCCGCCCGCCGCTTAGATCTCCGCCCACTCCTTGGCCTTTTCGACCGCGTTGAGTTCGCGGATCAAGGCGTCGACGCTTCGCGTCAGCTCCGGCAAGAAGGTGATCTGGTGCCGGGCGCCGCGATAGCTTTCCGCCATCAGGATCGCGTCGATCAGCACAGGAACGACGAGACCTTCCGGATCTTCGAGTTCCGCCAGCGCCCGCAGCTTGCCCAAGGCCTTGCGCCGCGCCGCCACCGGGTCCGCAAGCGCTTCCGTCCGCCCGATCAACCAGCTCATGTCCCGCACTCCCGCAAAGAGGGACAGGATATTCCTTTGCGGCGAGCGCGGAAGGCTGCTCCGCCGCACGCAGGACTAGCTTCGCCGCTAACCACCGCCTCGGCTCCGTTGCCAAACCGAAGTTTGCCCGGCCAGCGCGCCCGGCTATCAGCCTGATTCGGCAGGAGAGTGGATTTGCGGGCGAAAGTGATGGGACTGCTTGGGGCAAGCCTGGCGCTGCACGCCTGCTCGCGCCAGCAGCCGTCGAACGATCTCGTCTTCGTGTCGAACGAAGCGGGCTATGTGACGATCGTCGACGGCGCGACGGGCAAGATCGAAGGACAGCTGGTCACCGGCCAGCGACCGCGCGGCCTGGAGTTCTCCGCGGACAAGAAGACGCTCTACGTCGCTGCCAGCAATGCGCACCGCATCGAGGCGTGGGACATCGCGTCCCGCAAGCGGACCGGCATCGTGAATTCGAACACCGATCCGGAACGCTTCGTGCTGAGCCCTGACGGTCGCACGCTCTATGTCGCGACCGAAGACCAGAGCGCCGTGACGTTCGTCGATCTCGCCACCGACAAGATCGTTCGCGAAGTCAAAGTTGGCGCTGAACCTGAAGGCATCGGCGTCAGCCCCGACGGCAAGCTGGTGGTGGCGACGTCGGAAGTCGCGAACGTCGCTCACTTTATCAATGCACGAACCGGCGAGGTGATCGACAGCCTTCCCGTGGGCACGCGACCGCGCTTTGTCCTGTTCATGAACCGCGGGCGCACCGTGTGGGTGTCGTCGGAGCAGCGCGGCACGATCACAGTCTTCGACAGCGCGACGCGGCGCGTCGTCCAGACCATCGACCTCACGCAAAGCTTCGACATCCCCGATCCGGTGCAGGCGGTGGAGATGCGCAAGACGCGTGACGAGAAGCGCGTGTTCGTCGCCATGGGGCGGTCCAACCGTGTCGCCGAGATCGATCCCGCGACGGGTGCGGTCGTCCGCTCTTTTCCGACCGGTGAGCGGACCTGGGGCATCGGCCTCTCGCCGGACGAAAGCCGGCTTTACGCCGCGGCGGGGATCGCCGGGACGCTCACCATCATCGACATCAAGCGCAACAAGGTCCTGAAAACCGTTCGTCTCGGAGGACGCCCGTGGGGCGCCATCGCCGCACCGCGATGAAGAGATGGATCGCTGCCAGCGTCGCAGCGATGCTGCTTGCGTCGTGCACCGGGCCCGAGCCGCAGCGGACGCTGACTGCCTGTGCGGACCCGAACAATCTGCCCTTCTCCAACCGAGCCGGCGAAGGCTTCGAGAACAAGCTCGCCGAGATGATCGCAGAGGATCTCGGCGCCAAGCTAGATTATGTCTGGTGGGCGCAGCGGCGAGGTTACGTGCGCAACACGCTCAACGAAAAGAAATGCGACTTCTGGCCCGGAGTCGCGAGCAACCTCGAGATGCTGGCGAGCAGCCGGCCTTATTATCGCTCGACCTACGTTTTCGTCACTCGCGAGCGGGACAAGCTAAGCGGCCTGACGCTCGACGACGCCCGCCTCAAGCGGCTCAGGATCGGCGTCCAGATGGTCGGTGATGACGGCAGCAATTCGCCGCCGGCTCACGCGCTCGCAAGCAGGGGGGTTAGGGACAACGTTCGCGGCTACATGCTCTACGGCGACTATCGCGAGCCGAACCCGCCGGCCGAGATCGTCCAGGCTGTCGAGCGCGGCGATGTCGATGTCGCGCTCGTCTGGGGTCCACTGGCCGGATATTTCGCCTCCAAGTCCGCTGTCCCAATGCGCCTTGAGCCGGTCATGCCGTGGATGGCCGACATGCAATGGCCGATGCAGTTCGACGTCTCCGTGGGCGTCCAGAAGAACAATCAGCCGCTGCTGAAGGAAATCGACAAGGTCCTCGAGCGGCGCAGGGGAGACGTCCGCAAGCTCCTCGAACGCTATCGCGTCCCGCTGGTCGACAACCCCTAGCGGCGTTCCCGCCGCGCGCCGGCGGCGCGGACGGCAAACGCAAGTGCGAATGTCACCGCCGTCGGGATGATCCAGTCGAGCCATTGATCGGGCTTTGGCCAGACACTGGGATCGAGGCCGCCCCACCAGGGCATATTGGCGCGCAAGCCGCCGCCGAATTGTTCGATCCAGCGATATTCGGCCTGCGTTATCTCGCGCGAGATTGCCCATGCGCTCGCCGCTGCGGCACCGGCAAACCAGCTGCGAGTCGGCCATGCAACGATCGCCTGAATCGCGCCGGCGAGCAGCAGATGAATGATCACGTTACCTCCGCAATATTACGAATCGTCAACGCCCGTCTACACCGCCGTCCGCGCGTGCTGTGCCTTCACATGCTGGCGGCTGCCCGATAGGGGGCAGCGGATGGGCGAAGACGTACTTCAGTTCGGACGCGAGATCCTCCACGACGAGGCCCGCGCACTTGACGCATTAGCAGACAGCGTCGGCGAGGAATTCGTCGTCGCCATAAAGGAAATCCTCCACTGCTCGGGCAAGCTGATCATCGGCGGCCTCGGCAAGTCCGGCCATATCGCGCGTAAGATCGCGGCGACGTTCGCCTCCACCGGCACGACCGCGACCTTCCTGCACCTTGCCGAGGCGGTTCACGGCGACCTCGGGCTGGCGGCGCAGGGCGACGTCGCTATTCTCATCTCCCAGAGCGGCGAGACCGCCGAGCTGGAGCCCGTAATCGATCATCTCGACCATGTCGGCATCCCCATCATCGGCATCACGGGCAATTCCGGATCGATGCTGGCACGAGCCTCGAAAGCACCGCTGGTGCTCCCGCACTGGCGCGAGGTCGGGCCGGAATCAGTGGCTCCCACCACCTCGACTACCATGACCCTCGCCCTTGGCGATGCGCTGGCGATGACGGTCATGCGCCAAAAGGGATTCACTCGGAACGACTTCGGACGCCTGCATCCAGGGGGCGCTCTCGGCGTCCGGCTGAAGCCCGTGACGCGGCTGATGCACGGCGGGACGGCGATGCCGCTGACCAGCAAGGACGCGCCGATGCATGACGCCATCGTCGAAATGTCGGCCAAGCGGCTCGGCATCATCGGCGTCGTCGACGAAGCCGGCTATCTTGTCGGAGTGATCACCGACGGCGACTTGCGGCGGCACATCGAGGAGGGGCTGGAACATACGGCCGCCGAATTCATGACGCGTGATCCGAAGACCCTCGATTCCGAGGCGCTCGTCGACGAGGCGCTGATCATGTTCGAAGAAAATAAGATCACCGTGCTGTTCGTCGTCGAGGAGGATGGCCAGGGCAAGAAGCCGCTGGGCGTGCTGCACATCCACGACTGCTCCGTGCAGCGCCGCGTCGGCCACAGCTGAAAAGCGGCGTCGTATGAAGAGCATCATCCTGGTCCCGGCGCGCTTTGCGTCGTCGCGCTACCCCGGCAAGCCGCTGGTCGAACTCACCGGCGCCTCGGGCACGCGCAAGCCGCTCATCCAGCGCAGCTTCGAAGCCGCATCGCGCGTCGCAGGCGTCTTGGACGTCTATGTCGTCACCGATGACGAGCGCATCGCCGACGCCTGCGCCGGGTTCGGCGCCCCGGTCATCATGACTTCGCCGGAATGCCGGAACGGCACGGAGCGCTGCGCCGAGGCGCTGGCTCAGGTCGGCGATGCCGATCTCCTCATCAATGTGCAGGGCGACGCGCTGCTGACGCCGCCGAGCTTCGTCGAAGCCTTGATCGATCATTGTGCGAGTAATCCCGAGGCGATGGTTGCGACCCCGGCGATCCGATTAGGCAGCGACGAAGTCCGCGAGCTGCTGATCGACGAGGCGAGGGGAATTGTCGGTGGCACCAGCGTGGTCGTCGATAGCCGGCAAAACGCACTCTATTTTTCGAAGCGCCTCATCCCCCATTTGCCGCAAGGCGCGCTCGACAGCCAATTATCGCCCGTCCGCTTCCATGTCGGCGTCTATTGCTACCGCCGTGAAGCGCTGGATCGCTATGCGGCCACGCCTGAGACGGAGTTGGAGCGGCTGGAAGGATTGGAGCAGCTGCGGTTCCTAGTCGCCGGCATCCCGGTCGCAGTGGTCGAGGTGGAGCGGCCGTCCTTCGCATTGCGCGAGCTCAACAACCCTGAAGACGTGCCGGCCATCGAGCAGGCGCTCGCAACGGCAGGGATCGACTAAGCGCTAGCCTCGGCGCTCACGGGTGCGCAGAGCTTGTCGGCCATATTCTTGACGAGCGTCGCGACCGCCGACTCGCTGGCGAGCCCGCCGCGCACCAGGCAATTGTGAACGAGGACACGGCGGAAGCATTCGTAGAGCCCAGGCTCCGGCGCAGGCGGGTCGGTCCAGAAATCGTCGACATGGCCGTCGAAGGTGAGGCCAGGAACCTTGTAGATTGCCTCGCCGAGCGCGCAGACCGGCGTATTGGCGGCGAGGGCGACCGTGGCCGAGGTGCTGTTGACGCAGACCATCCCGGCGGCCTGCTGCGACAGGCTGTCGAGGTCGCCGCCATCGATGAAGTGGACACGGCCGTCGATGCGGAGCCGGCGCGCGTTCCTTTGCAGGAAGCGGCGCCAGTTGAAGAAAGACGAGTCGAGCGGGTGCGCCTTGACGAGCAAATGCGCGTCCTCGGGCGCATGTGCGGCAAAGCTTTCCAGCACGTAGACGGCCGCTGCAGGCATGCTCGCGAAGGGCGAATGGTTGCGGATCTGGTAGTCGCCGGACAGCTGCAGCGGCAGCAGGAAGAAGGGCTTGCCTTCAAGCGCCGCCAACTGCTTCTGCGCAGCTTCGGCGCGGCGCGACTGGACGAAATATTTCCAGACCCAGCCGAACGCCTCGCTGAGGACCCAGGCCGGGCGGTGGCTCCTGAAATGCGGGTAAGCCGGCCGCCCGACGTGAAGGGCGGTATAATATCTCGCTGCGTCACGGACGCGCCGACGAAAGGCTGCGGTGACGGGCGGCAGCTCCGGCTCCGCGGGCAGCGCACGGGCCTCCTGGATGAACCACTCCTTCTCGCGACGCAGCCTGGAATGGCCGTTCACCCCGTCGAGCTCCAGTGTCATCCAGTGGGGGCGGACATAGCCTTCTTCCAGAACGTGGACGCGGATGTTGCGCAGTGCGGCAAGGCGGCGGGCGGTCACATGATAGGGCCGGCAATCGCCGAACAGCAGGATGTCGGTGATCTTCCGCTCCCTCAGGAAGCGGTCGAAGAACACCGGCCAGCTGTGGAAGCGGCCGCGGAAATCCGTTGCAGCGCCGGGCCAGTCCAGCTTGTCGCCGGCGCTGAGATTGATGCGCTCGACCTTGACGCCGCGCTGGCGCAGCTCCTGGGCGAGATTGTGGAACAATGGCCCTGGCGGACCCTGGAGGAACAGGAAGGTGCGCGGCGCGGGGGCTGCCCGCTTCCGCACTTTTGGCCGCTTCGGCCTGACCCGCGCCAAGGGGCGGGCAGTCGAAGGGCGAAGATGAAGATCTTGCTTCGTCATCCAGCCAAGTTTCTGGAATTGTTCATGATCTCATCCTGAACGACTCGCCTGCGAAACATCCGCAGAGGTGCAGCTTGCTTCACTTGTGGTGCACCGATCAACGAAAGAAACCCCGTAGTTTCCCCATGATCCTGCCTTGCACCCGCCGCAAGGCGACAATCAAGGTCCGGTCGGTCTCGCCGCCGCCACTGAGCCGCTCCACGACCACCTCCGCCGGGCAAGGCAGCCCCGTGACCGGATCCAAATAGCGGGGATAGATCAGCAGCACCGCAGCAACGAGTTCGTCGATCGTCGGGCGTGCCGTCCTGCGGCCGGGCACATCTCCAAGATCGGTGGTGAGCCCCCAGCCGGCATAAAAAGGCACGCCGTGCGTCACCACCCGCTTGCCGCGAAGCAGGGCCTCGAACCCCGCCAAAGAGGTGATCACATGCACTTCGTCCACCAGCGAGATCAGCGGGGAAATCGCTCCATCGCGGACGATTTCGTCGGCGAGTTCCAGCGCAACCGAATCCTTGATGGCTCCCACACGATGACCGGCCTCGATGTCCGGATGCGGCTTGTAGATGATGTAGGCATCGGGAGCCGCGGTCCGGACGCGGCGCAGTAGCTCGAGATTGCTGCGGACGGCGCCGCCGCCCTCGACCACGGACCGATCGTCCTCGACCTGACCCGGAACCAGTATATGCCGCCGGTCAGCGGATCGACGATCGAGCGAACCGCCACCCGCCGAATATTTGCTGAGGCCGGCGTCGACGATCGTCCGGCGCAATTCTCGCGCGCGCGCGACGACGTCCGGCGGGCAGCCGCCAGCCTCGATCAGCTGTTCAAGCTCGCTCGGCTTGGAGGGATCGAAATGGGCGCCGAGCCGGTCGACGACGATCGACAAAGGCGGGACGCAGTCCGCCCCAAGCCCTGCGGAGCGGATGAAGCCGTCTTCGACCTCGATAAGCGCACCCGCCCGTTTCTCGAGCTCGGCGAGCTGCGCCGGCGGCGTTCGTGAGCGCCAAAGCGCGACATTCGACCCTTCCGGCACGGCGTCGGCGCGCGACACGAATTGCATCTGCCGGCCGGACCACAACAGTGGTTCCACGGTCTCGCGCTTCCACGACGCGAAGCCGATCGCCGCGTCGATGGCGCCATTGCTTTCGATCAGCTGCCGCCAAAAAGCGCACAGCTCGATCGCCTCGGCGAGGTCCATCGGTTCGCCGGAAAAAGGATTGCGGTAACGCCAGCCGTCGACAGCACGGCTACGGAACTCGTCGATCGAAACGGTCCCGAAGCCGGCCTCGGCCGCACGGGCGGCAAGCCGCTCGACCTCCGCGTCGGTCAGCTTTTGGGCTTCTGCAGATCGCTCCGCCAGCGGCGCATGCCGCGCTCGCGGGAATGGCGGCACTTCAAGCAGTGGCGCGGGCAAAAGCGTATCCTGGTTCGCCAAAGTAGGTTCGCTCATCCGCTGTTCGGCTGCCTTGCCGGCTTCCTACGCCGATGCACGCCGCTTGTCGCGGCTCGCCGATCAGCCGAAGCTCGGCAGCCGCCGCAGGTAATTGGCATAGTCGCTCTTGCCGAGCCGGTCGGCCGCGCGTTCAAGCCCGGCTTCGTCGATGAAACCGCCGCGCCAGGCGATCTCCTCAGGGCAGGCTACCTTCATCCCTTGGCGCCGCTCGAGCGTCGCGACGAACTCAGCCGCCTGAAGCAGGCTGTCGGGGGTGCCGGTGTCGAGCCACGCATAGCCGCGCCCCATCACTTCAACGTGAAGCTGACGCTGCTCGAGGTAGACGCGGTTCACGTCGGTGATCTCGAGCTCGCCGCGCGCCGATGGCTGAATGTTGGCTGCGATATCGACCACCTGCTCGTCGTAGAAATAGAGGCCGGTGACCGCCCAGTGGGACTTGGGGGCGGAAGGTTTCTCTTCGATGCTGAGGGCGCGCATCTGCGGATCGAAATCGACGACGCCGTACCGCTCAGGATCGACCACCTGATAGGCGAATACGGTCGCGCCGCTTTCCCGCGTCCGCGCCTTTTCGAGCAGGTCGGGGAGGCCGTGCCCGAAGAAGATGTTGTCGCCGAGCACCAGGCACGACCGCCCGCCGCTGACGAAGTCGGCACCGATCGTGAACGCCTGCGCGAGGCCCTTCGGCTCGGGCTGGACGGCGTAGGAGATGCTCATCCCCCACTGCGATCCATCGCCGAGCAGGTGCTGGAACGCGGCCGCATCTTGCGGCGTAGTGATGACGAGCACCTCGCGAATGCCGGCGAGCATCAGCGTTGTCAGCGGATAATAGATCAGCGGCTTGTCGTAGACCGGCATCAGCTGCTTCGACACCGCGAGCGTCATCGGGAACAACCGCGTGCCGCTTCCGCCCGCCAGGATAATGCCCTTCATTCGCGCCCTCTTAGTTCGACGCCGTGCCGACGAGCCGGCGCACAATGTCCGGCAGCGACTGGCGCCACGACGGCAGCTGGACGCCATGTGCGGCCAAGAGCCTGCCTCCGTCCAGCCGCGAATTGGCTGGGCGCCTGGCGGGCGTCGGGAAATCGGCCGTCGGAATTGGCTTCACTGCGGCGGTCGGACCACCGAGAGCCTGCGATTCGCCGAAGATCGCTTCGGCGAAGCTCGCCCAAGTCGCTTCTTCGGCTCCGGCCATGTGGAACACGCCGCGCAGATGGGCGCCAGAGCCAGCAACTAGGTTCCTCGCGACCGCGATAATGCCGTCGGCGATGTCGAGCGCGCTCGTCGGGTTGCCGCGCTGGTCGCTCACCACGCCAAGCTCGTCGCGGGTCTGGGCGAGCCGGAGCATGGTCTTTACGAAATTGGCGCCGAACGGGCTGTACACCCAGGCTGTCCGGAGCACCGCGGCATTGTCCATCGCGGCAAGTACTGCCTGCTCGCCCGCCAGCTTCGAGCGGCCATAGACGGTGATCGGCCCGGTCGAGTCATCTTCGACATAAGGCCCGCTCTTGGCTCCATCGAACACATAGTCGGTCGAGAGGTGGATGACGGGCACGCCAAGCCGCTCCGCCGCGGACGCGACCGCGCCCGCCCCGCGCTCGTTGACCGCAAACGCTAGCTCGGGCTCCGACTCCGCCTTGTCCACCGCCGTGTAGGCAGCGGCCGAGACGATCACGTCCGGACGGGCGGCTTCGAGCGCTGCGATGATCGCGCCGGGATCATCGGAGAGGTCCAGTTCAGGGCGCCCGACATGCACGATCTCCGCACCTCGAGTCGCACCGCGCTCGGCAAGCGCCTGGGCGACCTGTCCTACGCGACCAGTGACGACGAGCCGCACGGGTCCTACTTCTTGCGGTCTTCGACGAGGCCGAGCCGCTGGCCGGCGTAACGCTCGCGAAGCGGCTGCCACCACCATTGGTTGTCGAGGTACCAGCGGACCGTCTTTTCGATGCCGCTGTCGAAATGCTCGCGAGCGCGCCAACCAAGCTCGTCTTCGAGCTTCGACGCGTCGATTGCGTAGCGCGCGTCATGGCCGGGGCGGTCGGTCACGAAGGTGATCAGCTCCTCGCGCGGCCGGTTGGCGGGCGCGAGCGTGTCGAGCACGTCGCAGATGCGGCGGACCACGTCGATGTTCCGCCGCTCGTTGCGGCCGCCGACGTTGTAGGTCTCGCCGATGCGACCCTTGTCGACGATCAGGTCGAGCGCGCGCGCGTGGTCCTCGACATAGAGCCAGTCGCGGACATTCTCCCCCTTGCCGTAGACCGGCAGCTGCTCGCCAGCGAGCGCGTTGAGAATTGTCAGGGGGATCAGCTTTTCGGGAAAGTGGTACGGCCCGTAATTGTTCGAGCAATTGGA
Organism: Sphingomicrobium sp.; assembly: GCA_036563485.1. Taxonomy (NCBI): domain Bacteria; kingdom Pseudomonadati; phylum Pseudomonadota; class Alphaproteobacteria; order Sphingomonadales; family Sphingomicrobiaceae; genus Sphingomicrobium; species Sphingomicrobium sp. Next base: position 732,428 of record DATCMI010000001.1, read on the forward strand.
GACGACCACCGGGAGGCCGTAGGTCCGCTGCCACGCCTTGGCGAGATGGTCGGACGATGCCTTCGACGCGGAATAAGGCGAGCTCGGGTCGTAAGGGGTCTCTTCGGTGAACAGCCCTTCGTCGCCCAGCGAGCCGTAGACCTCGTCGGTTGAGACGTGGAGGAAGCGGAACTCTTCCTTGGCGTCGCTGGCCAAGCCGTTCCAATAGGCCCGCGCCGCCTCCAGCATGGTGAACGTCCCGATGATGTTCGTCTGGATGAAGTCCGCGGCGCCGGTGATCGACCGGTCGACGTGGCTTTCCGCGGCAAGGTGCATGACCCGCTCGGGAGCAAAATCGGTGAACGCCTTCTCCATCGCCGAGCGGTCGCAAATGTTAGCCTGAAGAAAGCGGTAGTTCGGCTTGCCTTCGACATCGCGCAGCGACGGCAAGTAGCCAGCATAGGTCAGCGCATCGACGTTGAGGACCTCGTAGCCCTTTTCGAGCACGAGGTAGCGAACGAGCGCCGAGCCGATGAAGCCCGCGCCGCCGGTGACGAGCACGCGCATCAGGCGTCACCCATGGAGAAATAGGCTGGGAGGTCGGCGAGCCGTGGCTGAGTCCGGTCCTTGGCGGACAGCGTGTCCGGATCGGCGACTTCCGGCCAGGCAATCGCAATGTCGGGATCGTCCCAGGCGACGCCCTTGTCGTTCTCGGCGCTGTAATAGCCGCTGCAACGATAGCCGATGATCGTGTTCGGCTCGAGCGAGCAGAAGCCGTGACCGAACCCGACCGGAATCCAAAGCTGGTTATTGTCCTCCGGCGTCAGCTCGACCGCAATCCACCGGCCGAACGTCGGCGAGCCGGTACGGAGGTCGACCGCGACGTCGAGCAGCCGGCCTGCAAGGCAGCGGACCAGCTTGCCCTGCGGGACCGGGTGCGACTGGAAGTGGATGCCGCGGATGGTCCCGGTCCGGACGGACAGGGATTGGTTGTCCTGGACGAACTCGACCGCTCCCGCGCGCTCGACGAACGGAGCCAGGCGGAAGATCTCGGCGAAATAGCCGCGCTCGTCTTCGATCTTGCGCGGCCTGATTTCGAGCGGGCCGGCAATGTCGAACTCCCGGAACTCCATCATTCATCCTCTGCTTTGGGGAGGCGCCAAGTGACGCCGCGACCGCTTAGCCGACAGACGGCGAGTTGCAAGGCCAGAGGGCGACGCTGCGCCCACCTAGAGCGACTGCAACCAGGCCTCCACCTTGGCAAAATGTTCAGGCCAGCCAGGCGCCTGGAAGCCCTTGAGCGCCGCAAGCTGGCGGCCGCGTTCAGGATCCTCATCGCCGGCAAACGACACCACCGCCCGCTGCCACGCAGGGCCGTCGAGCGGATCGAGATAGGTCGGCAGCTCGCCGACAATTTCGCGATAGACCGGAAGGTCCGACGCAATGACCGGCGTGCCGAGTTGCAGCGCCTCGATCACCGGAAGGCCGAACCCCTCGGCGAAGGACGGCATCAGCAGCGCGCGGGCACCCGCCAGCCAGCTTGCGGTCTCGGCATCGCTGCAGCCATTCAGCTCGAAGACCGCACCGCGCAGGTCAGGCGCGCGGTCGAGTAGCGCTAAGGCGGCCTCGGCCTCCCATCCTCGCTGGCCGATCAGCACCAGCTTCGGCGCGGCCTCACCCTGTTCCGCGACCAGCCGCTGCCACATTTGCAGTAGCATCAAGTGGTTCTTGCGGCCCTCTATCGTTCCAAGCGTCACGAAATAGGGCCGGTCGAGGGCTTTCGCATGGACCTCTGTGGGGGGTCGCGGTCCGCTGATCCAGGCGACGGTGGAGGGCGGCATGGCGAGATCGCGCCGGCGGGCAAAGGCCTCGATCTCCTGGAGGGTGGCGTCGGAATTGCCGATGATTCCACTCGCGCTTTGCAGCGCATGTTCAATCCGGCGCGCATGCTTCGCAGCCTCGCCTGCCCGGCAATATTCCGGGTGGGTCAGCGGGATCATGTCGTGGATCAGGTACACGGCCTTGAGATCGTTTTGCGCGACCCAGTTCGGCAGCGCCGGGTCGTCGAGCCCGGTATGACCGACGTTGAGGAAGGTCATCCCCGGCGCAGGGGGCCTCCGGCGCGCCTTGGTCCAAGCCGTCGAGCCGAAGGCGACGAATGCGGAGCGCTTGGTCGCGGGCGCATTGAGGATCAGGTCGAACAGTCGATCCGAATGCTCGGCCGACAGCACGAAGGTCGAGCCGCTACGCTGGACCACCGCGAGGGATCGCGCCCGGAAGTGGGCCACATACTCCAGGCACACGCGGTCGATGCCGGTCGGCAGGCTTCGCCGCCAGCCGCGCCAGATCAGCCGCGAAACGTCGAGCAGATATTTACGCGGCGTGCCGCCCAACCCGTCTTCCCCCTACTGGCGCCGGTCCTCGACCTCGCGCCGTGCAAAGCCCGTCGCCCTAAGGCGCTGCAGCCTGACGGTCGAGCCGGGGGCGGAGTTGAGGAAACCAAAGTCATACTCGCCCGGGTGCGACGACGCGACGGTCGCGTCGACGACAATGTCCCTCGGCGCGCCGGCAGCCTCGCCGCGGGTCGGATCGTCGATGCGGATCCCGGCGCGGTTCCCAGCCGGCCACGGCCGCAGGATGCCTCCACCTGGCAGCCCAACCCTTCCGACGCCTGACACCTGCGCGCCGCTGACGCGCACGCCGCTGACCGGCCCGTAAAGGACGATGCCGCCCATCCCCGAATTGCTGACGCGGACGTTCGTCAGCGTAGCGCCCCGCAGCCGGTAGCCGAGCTTCAGGCCGAACGCGAAGGCGTTGCTGGTCGTCAAGTCGGTGATCGTCAGCCCATCGACGCCGCCACCGTTGGCGACCACGTCCACCGCTTCCCACGTCGAATCGATCTTGCCGCCGGTCACTTCGACCTGCTGCGATCCGCGCGAGATGTTGAGGCCATCGGCCTGCCAGGGGAGGTCGCCCGTGTCGAAGCGCGCGAGGCAGCGCGCGATCTGCAGGTTGCGGATGCGCAAGCGGCGGACGCTGGCGAAGGATGCGCAGCTCACCTGCTCCTGCACGCGTACCGCGTAGAACTTGGACGCGGCAACGCGGTCCTGCCCGGCGATCCGGAATTCTCGGATAGAAACGCTGTTCCAGCCGAGCTGCGCGACCTGCGCCTGAACCAGCGGCCGGTCGCCCTTGTACGGCGCCCATACCAAGTCGTGGATGTGGAGGTTGTCGGCCGTGACGTTCCCTGAGTCGAGCACCAGCAAGCCGAAACCCTTGCCGGCGCCGGTGACCTCGACGTTGCTCAGCACGACCTCGCGCGCCGATTCGATCCAGATGCCGGCCGCGTCAGTGCGCGAGCCCGCCTCCGGAAAGCGTCCGCGGTCGACCGTCACGTGATCGAGGGTGACCTTCACCCGGGTGCCGGCACGATCCGGGCGCACGAACAATGTGCGGACGGAAAGGTTGTCGTTGAGGCGCTTCGCGGCAGCGAGGGGGATCGCCGCGTCGCCGCAATCGCGGACGGCTGCGGCATCAAGGGTAGGGGCGCAGCCGCGAGTGATGAACGGGCGCGTGTCGATGGGCGCGAGGGATTGCACGATCGTGGCATTGCGGAGGCAAAGGTCGCCCCCAATCCGCACCGTGCCCCTGACCCGATAGTGGCGGCCCTCGCCATCAATGCAGCGCCCGGCCCCCTTGGCGAAGGCGTCGACGAGTGCGCGCGTGTCGTCGGTGCGCGCGTCGCCAGCGGCGCCGAAGCTGCGCAGCGTCGCCGCCTGTGATCCCCCCGATGGTTGCTGCGGGACCTCGGCCCCGCAGCGCATCGGCGCGAGAACGACGCTCGCCGCGACCGCACTTAGAACCAGCCAGTTCCGATCGAAGCCGATCATCGCCGTTCCCGCGTCCGCAGCATGTTGCGCCGCGGCCTAGTTGACGTAGTTCGTCAGGCTGAGCAGCGGGAAGGCGATCGAGCCGACGGTGCTGACGATCCGCTGAAGATCGGTCAGCGGCGCGCGGGCGATGTAGACTACGTCCTCGTCGCGAACCGCGAACATCTGCGCGTTGAACAGCGCAGCCGCCTGCTTCATGTCGAGCACGTAGACGACCGGGATGCGCCCGTCGGCGGTGCGCCGCGAAGTTGCGAGGATCGCGGCATCGAGCGCTGCCGGGTCTTCCAGGCGGAACACGAATACGCCGCTGGCGTCGGCGCGGTCGGGCTTCAGGCCGCCGGCGCGGCCGAGCGCCTGCGCAAGGGTAATGCCGGTGCTTTCGAACGGAATCTCGGCCGTGGTCCCGGACTCGCCGAGCGCGGTGAAGCTAAATTCCTCGGAGATCGCCGTCACCAGGTCATCCGGGCGAAGGCGGATATTCTGCCGCTGGTCGCGCATGATGACGCTGAGCGGCATGCGGGCGACGACGCCGTCGCGGGTGACCTGGACCATCGTCTTGTCAGGGGCCTTGCGGACGCCGCCCGCGGCGGAAAGCACGTCGAGGAGGCGCTCGCCGCGCGGCGTCAGCGCGACCGGGCCGTTATTCGCTACGTCGCCGAGCACGTTAACGCCCGAGCTGATGTTGCGGGCGATGCGGACGATCGCCTGCGGCTCGTGCGCCTTGCGGGCGAGCCGCGCCACGATTTCCCGCTCCAACTGCCTCGGGGTCAGCCCGGCCGCACGGACGGAGCCGGCGAAGGGTACGCGGATCAGCCCGTCATTGTCGACCATCGTCTCAGGCAAGGCGCTCTGCTGAGCGACGCTGCCCCCGGCCAGCGCGCCGGAGCCGACCGTGGCATCGGCAGCGCCGCCGCCGAAAGTCGCCGTCGCGCCGAACAGCACGGCGGGCGGCGCTTCCCAGATGGAGATCGCCAGCGCGTCTCCGCGGCCGATGATCGTCTGCGCGGGCGCGGAATCGCCGAACGTCTCCGCGAACGAGGCGAGGGCTGCGGGTCGCACGGCGCCGCGCTGGATCGCATGTTCGACCGGAATGACCTTGATCTGCGCCGTATCGACCTGCTGCATGCCGGCACGGACGACGGCGCGAGTGGTCGGACCAGTGCCGCCCAGCGAGCCGCAGGCTGCGGTCGCCAGCACGAGCGCGGCAGCGGCGACGGTGCGCACAAGCGGGCGGAAGTTGAGCCGTAAACGGCAAGACGCTTGAAAATGCATGGCTAATCCAATTGCTTTGGGTAGGCGTATAGGCAGCTTGTATGCGCGGCTTCAACGGCTAAACGGCTTGCGGCAGCCGCGGCTTTGGACGCCTTTGCCAGTGCGCACCTTAACGCCCGATGTGTTCAATGGGCGTTCATTGGTGTAGTCCCACCCGCGACCGCGTTAATTCCAGAGGTTTACAAGAGCATCGCATGGAACTGTTGCCGATCAAGGGAGGCACCCCCGACGGGGCGGACACTGAGCAGGAGCGCCGCCCTCGCCGGCTTCGGCTGAACGCGCTTCGGCGCGCGGACGTCCTGTTCCTGGTGACCGTGGTCCTGCCGGTCGCGACCGCGATCCTGTACTTCGGCTTTCTGGCGTCGGACGTCTATATTTCGGAATCGAAGTTCGTCGTCCGTGCGCCCGAAAAGCAGTCGACGACGGGCCTCGGGGCCATCCTGCAGACCGCCGGCTTCGCCAATGCCACCGACGAAGTCGCGGCCGCGCAATCCTATGCGGTTTCGCGCGATGCGCTCCGCGCCATCAACCAGAACGACGCGTTCAAGAAGGCCTATACGCGCCCCGACATCTCGGTCGTGGACAAGTTCAACCCGCTCGGGTTCGCGGGATCGTTCGAAGACCTGTTCCGCTATTTCCAGCACCGCGTCGCGCTGCAGAACGATACCAACACCGGTATCACGACGCTGACAGTCCGCTCCTACACGCCGCAGGACGCGCGCAAGTTCAACGAGCAGCTGCTCGAGCTTTCGGAAGTCACGGTCAATCGCCTCAACCTGCGCGGCAGGGAGGATCTGGTCCGTCTCGCCCAGGCCGAGGTGGATATTGCGAAGGGGCAGGCGCAGCGCGCCGCCGTTTCCCTCGCCGCCTTCCGCAACCAGTCGGGCGTGGTCGATCCGGAAAAGCAGGCCGCGGTGCAGATGCAGATGATCTCCAATCTGCAGAACCAGCTGATCGCCGCCCGCACCGAGCTTGCGCAGCTTCAGCGGTATGCGCCGGAAAACCCGCGCATCCCGGTCGTACGCACTCAGATTGCCGCGATCGACCGCCAGATCGACGGCGAAATGGGCAAGGTGACCGGCAACCGCCGCTCGCTGGCCGGCAGCGCGGTGCAGTTCCAGCGCCTGACGCTTGAGAACGAATTTGCCGCCAAGCAGCTCGGCGCCTCGCTCGCTTCGCTTGAAGACGCGCGCAACGAAGCGCGCCGCAAGCAGGCCTATGTCGAGCGGATCGTGCAGCCGAACCTGCCGGACGCACCGATGGAGCCGCGGCGCCTGCGCGGCATCTTCGCGACGCTGGTCCTCTCACTCGTGGCTTACGGGATCCTCCGCATGCTGCTGGCCGGCGTGAAAGAGCATGCCCAGTAACAACCGTTCGCACCCGACGGGCGCGTTAGTCCATCACAGCTCCTGGACGATCAACCGCCGAGTCATCGGCGCGCTGATCCTCCGGGAGATGCTGACCCGTTACGGCCGCAACAATCTGGGCTTCCTGTGGCTGTTCCTGGAGCCGATGCTGTTCACCCTGGTGGTGACGGCGTTCTGGGCCGCGACGCGCACCATCCACGGTTCGCAGATCCCGATCGTTGCCTTCGCTGTGACCGGCTATTCGTCGGTCATGCTGTGGCGGAACATGCCGAGCCGCTGCATCGGCGCGCTCAATTCCAACAAGCCGCTTCTCCACCACCGGCAAGTGACGATCGTCGACATCTACTTCTCGCGCATCGTGCTGGAATTCATGGCCTCGACCACCAGCTTCGTCGTCATTTGCCTCAGCCTGGTGATGATCGGATGGATGCCGTCGCCCGAAAATGCGGTGCGCGTGCTCGGCGGTTGGATGCTCCTCGCCTGGTTCGGCGCAGGTCTCGCATTGCTGATCGGCAGCCTTTCCGAGCGGTTCGACGTTCTAGGCAAGCTATGGCCGCCTTTCTCCTATCTGCTGTTCCCGCTGTCGGGCGTCGCATTCATCGTCGATGCGCTGCCCCCGGGCATGCAGAAGATCGTCTTGTGGCTGCCGATGCTCAACGCGCTCGAATATTTGCGCGACGGCTGGTTCGGCTCCTTTTTCCACGCCCATTACGACCTGGGCTACGTGCTCATCTTCAACCTTCTCCTTTTCTTCGCCGGCCTCAGCCTTGCGCGGCAGGTCGGCTTCGACAGCAGTAGCAGCGAATGATCAGGCTCACCGACGTTTGTAAGGACTACCCGACGCGCGGCGGCATGCGCCGCGTTCTCGACCGCATAAATCTGACCATCAACCCGGGCGAGCGGGTAGGCATTCTCGGCCGCAATGGCGCCGGCAAGTCAACCCTCATCCGACTGATCAGCGGCGCCGAGCCGCCGACTTCGGGATTGATCGAGCGGCGCATGTCGGTGTCCTGGCCGCTGGCGTTCAGCGGTGGCTTCCACGGCGCCCTGACCGGCGCCGACAAC